>NZ_CP033169.1:1235749-1544686 GCF_003691585.1 Biomaibacter acetigenes
GGCAGGGAGTTTTATAAGAAATCTGTGGGTTTTTCTATCTTTAGCTTTGCTTTGCCTGATAATCTTATTTTTAATAAAGAAAAAGAGGATAAGGGCCGCTTTTGTTGGGCTATTGATCTTTTTTACCGGTGCCCTTTATTATAATTTAAGGGCCGATGGTATAGCCGGCACCATTGTAAAGTATGCTGGAAAACAGCGGTCCGTAATAGGGATGGTCAATGATTCCCCTACCATTGAATCCGACAGGGTAAGATATGATATAAAGGCTTTATACATAATAGAAAACAATACATACCAAAAGGTCTCGGGAAGAATATTTTTGTCCGTGCCCCGGGATGAAAAAAACCGCAGGGTGTTCCGATACGGGGATGTGGTGAAATTTTCAGGCAGACTCAAGCTGCCGCAGGAAAAACGCAACCCTGGAGGCATGGATTACAGGGCCAGCCTGCTGCAAAAGGGTATTTCCACCACTATGTTTTCCCGGGAAATAGAGTAAATTGCTATTAATCCTTGATAAATCAAGGGTATTTTTTATTTCGTCAAAAATTCGTCAAAAATTAGTTAAAAATTTTGTTAACAATTTTTTTAACCCGATTCATCATATCGCTGGTGACGTGAGAGTATGTACGTATTGTTTGCTCCACATCATGGCCCAGAAGTTTGGCGACGGTCTCAAAATCAACTCCCTCTGAAAGGAGTAAAGTGGCAAATGTATGCCGCAGATCGTGGATAGATATATTGAAGCCAGCTTTTTTGTAATGGGCCCTTAACAAATTCGCTATAGATTGTGTATCTGCGTATGGAATAATGCGGCCATCAATGCTCGCAGGTGTATTTTTTATATATTCTTTTAGAGCTTCGAGCAGACTTGGTGGAGCAGGGACTTCTCTGTTTGATTTTTTCCTTTTTACTGGGCCGAATCCCCATGTACCGTCTTTTCGTATTTTCCATTGTTTATTAATACGAATAATGCCTTTCTTAAAATTTATATCTTTTCTGGTTAGCCCGAGGATTTCTCCGATCCTTAATCCGGCTTTTGCTGCAATTAGTGATACTATATAATGTTTTGGATTTTTAATACTGTCAAGCAGATTATCTAATTGGGATTTGGTCAAGGCTTTAACTTTTTCATTGTCTTTGTTTTCAGGAATTGTAATGCCGGTAACAGGATTTTCAGTAATAATCTTATGCGGCTTTATAGCATTGCTAAAAAGAGTGGAAAGTTTTTTTGTATACACTTTTATGGTTGATGGTTTAATGCCTTCTTTTACCATTTTATCAATACAATTTTGAACGTGCAGGCTTGTAATTTTAGCAAGTTCAATGTCGTTTAAATCTTTAAATTTCCTAAAAGCCGTTCGATATCCTATTGCTGTATTACCTTCTTTATATAAGGCCACATGATTTAAGAACATCTTTGAAAATTCCCCGAATGTAATACTCTCGTATTCAGTGCTGAGACTCATCTCGAACTGCTTTTTCAATTCCTCCAGCCGTTTATCCGCTGCTCGTTTTGCTTCTCTTTGCCCCTTAAATCCTTGTTTTGATTTCTGCCGCCACTTTCCATTTTGATCTTTATAGCTGATAATGTATTGCCAGCCGCCGTCTTTTTGACGATATGTGATGTTGTAATCCATGCTTGTACCTCCTTCCTTAATAAGTTTTTAGGGCCATTATAACACGGCCTTGAATTCTTACATCATCTTTTTCAATATTATACATTGCAGGTTGATGTATAGGGTTAGTAGACATCGGGATTAGGGTTATCATGTTATGATTTAATACTACTTTTTTAACTGTAGCCTCATATCCATTTATTAAAACCACACCTATTTGTCCACTTTCTAAATAATTCGTCTTTTCAACAAGAACCCAAGTTCCGTCCTGAAATTCTAAGTTCATGCTATCCCCTTTAACTCTAAGAAGAAAATATTGCTTGTCTTGTTCTAAGAAATAAGTATCGATAGGCATATAGCCTTCCAAATTTTCTTCTGCTAGAATAGGTTGTCCTGCTGCAATTTTCCCGACTTTAGGAACATACCTAACTTGTCCAAGGGGACGGTACGAGGAAGGATCTATATTTTGATCAATATGCTTGTGTGGTTTTTCATGTTTTATCGTATTTATTATATGCTTTATGAGTTTTTCGGAAATTCTGTTTTGGGCTTCTTGCCCCAGCTTGTCTAGAAGTTCAGGATCATTTAGATCTATATTTTGCAAACCGATTTTTTTAGCTTCTTCCAAAATATTATCATCGATAATTTTATTTAAATCATCTTCAATTAATGCTGCTATTGAAACCTCTAAAGCATCAGCAATTTTGTTCAATGTTTCAATGCTAGGATTTCTGTAACCTTTTTCAATATTAGTTAGACTTCCTGGATGTATGCGTGCTTTAGCGGCTAAATCTTGTAAGGCTATTCCTTTCTCTGTTCTTATTTTTCTTATATTTTCTCCTATTGTCATTTCTCACACCTCTTTTATATTTTTTTCTGTCAGACAAAAATATTATATAACATCATTTTATTTTTGTCTATAAGAAAATAAAAGAATTATTAAGATAATTAAAGTAAGATTGTAATAAATTCGTCTCTATGACAAAATACGAGTTTGAATATACTCTTTATATAGATTAAAATTGTCATAGAGACGAACGGAGGGGTCTAAATGAACAAAATAAAGATTTTGAGAGCAAAAAATAAAATATCTCTTAAACAGCTTGCTGAAAAAACAGGATTATCAATAGGATATTTAAGTCATCTTGAAAATGGTTCAAGAAATAATCCCTCCAAAGAGACAATGGAGCGAATTGCAAAAGCTCTAGGGGAAACAGTACATGAAACCTTTTTCCCAGAAGAGAGGAAGGGATATATGAATGAATGAAATTCAACAGTCTTCGATCTAAATAATTGGGGGGTAGGATGAATGATTCAAAAAGACTTAAGTTTGTTAACCAGACGAAAGATGTATTCAATTCTTACGCATTTACAGACAAAAACGGAATTTCCGCGAGCAAGACAGATATTCACTAACACACTCAAATTTTTCGATGACAAATGCCCTGGATGTGGTGCAGAAAGCGAAAAGAGTAGGCTGGTGCGGATATTCAGAGAAGACTCCGATTTCGATATCGCCACCTACATCTGCCCCAAATGTGGCACAATTTACCGCAAATATGAAGACAAAAGAAAACCCATCCAAGGGGACCTCTTGGAGGCGGTATCATGGATAGACTCCTGACTCAACAAGACCTCGCCAAACGGTGGCAAGTTTCCGTCAGAGCAATAGAAAAATGGCGAGCCGAAGGAATTCTTCAACCCGCTAAAGGTATACCGGCCATACGGTTTACTCCGGAATATATAGCAGAGCTTGAAGGTGTTGAACTGGCAAAGACATCACCATTGCAGGTCAAACGGTTAGAGCGGGAGATAGAGGATCTTAGGCGAGAGAATGAAGAGTTAAAGGGGATTATTGCTAAAGTGCTGGCAGAAACATCAAAAGTGATTAACTTATAAGTTTGACATACCAATAAAGATTGTTGGATGCCAATCAAAGGGGAGGATGATGATAATGAAACAAAGGCAGATAACTAAAAATCAGTTTGAAAAATTTCTCAAGGCCAATAACCTCACTATAAAAATTATCCCGGTCTGGGAAGGTGCCACAGACAGATACAAAATGGAAGTCTATTACAAAGGGCACCTGATCGCCGATGGTAACGAGTTTTACAAAAAAGAACCGAATTATACTTGGGCCTATGAATACATCATGGATCTCACCGGTAGCTATGAATGGGAAAAATATGTTGATGTTGAAAGGTTCAAGACAATTGAGGAAATCGAAGAAATTGAGGAAGATATGAGAAGGATGGAAGAAATAAAAGTTAATCTTACAAAGGACGAAGTACTTAACTTATTAACTGCTGCACAATGTTTAAGCGAACGCAAGCAAAAAACATTAAAGTTATATCAAGATATCAACCTTAGTGAAAATTTTCAAAATTCAACTATAGAAGAAATAAAATTGCTTGACTCCGCATATAAAAAGCTGTTTCAGGCACTACTTTACTAATACCCAAAATTTTTGAATAAAAAGTGGACAAGGGGGAGGTGAGGAGAGTGGAAAAATATCAAGTTGAATTTAAGCAACAAATAAAAATAGCGGAAAAGATTATACGACTACTGGAAGATGAAAATGTTAAAATTGCTGATGTGCCTAAAATATGTGAAAAAGTAATTTCACTTTCTGGTAAATCGCCAGTTAAATGGACTGAAATAGATTAATTATAGGGGAGGTGAGAAGGATGGAAGAAGAAATGATACGGTTTAGGTACATTACTGATGACGAAAGAAAAGAGATAAATTCCGTAAGCTAGTAGCTTCAAAGAATTTATCTCGGGAGGATCTAGTTTTAATATTAACATCCATTAGTTTGAATTACGATATTTTTCCACAAGGCTTGTTAGAGAAGACTCTAGGAATTCGAAAGTTGTAACATTTTCAATAACTTCTAAATTCACTTTGCCTGGTTTTAACTGCCAAAGATATATAACAGCTTTCATCTTTTTACGACTGTTATTTAGCCCGGATACTTCTAATTCATAGTTATCATTAATTTTACGATAAATGACTTGTTCAGCATCTATAACTTTAATAGAGTAATCGGGACCTAATTTTGAACATATTTCTTTTAACTTTTTAGTTGGGCTTTTCACTTTAAACAAATCAAACACCTCCCTTCAGAGAAATTTTACCATAATTCAGGAGAAAGGAGGGCAGTGATTATGCTAAAGGAAGAACTCGAAAGAGAAATCAATAGCATCACTCAACAGCTTAATGAATGTAACCGAATTATCGCCTTAGCTGTAGAAGCCGCCCAAAAAGCAGACAAGCTCCGAATAGAATTAAAAAAGCTTATGATTGAATACCTAAAAATTGATACAGCAAAAGCCGAAATAAAGCCGCTTTTTATCTTTCAAGGCAAAACAAAAGACCTTCTCAAAGAGCTTGAGAAGGCACAAAACCACTCACCCTCATTTTACCACTGGTAAATGAGGGAATCAAGGGAGAGATAATATGTTAACAAAATGTCCCCTGAAACCAAGAAAAACTATAGTCGGCAAAGATAGAAGAGATAATGAAGTGCCTCTTAATGAAGCAAGCTACAAAGAAGAAGAGGTATATGACTTTGGTGAATGTATCCATAAAGAATGCGCTTTCTGGAGCACCGATGCTGAGTGTTGCGGCATTCTGTTATTATCAGATACCGGCATGTATTTTAGTATGCGAATATAAAAAGGAGGCCGAAACATAATGCCAGACAAAGAAATAAAGTTTGAAATCATACAAAATCTTGGGATCCTCTCTACATCTCCAAAGGGATGGAGAAAAGAAATCAATTTGATCAGCTGGGATGGCCGAGAACCAAAATACGATATCCGGGATTGGGACCCTGAACATAAAAGAATGAGTAAAGGTATTACGTTGACAACTGAAGAGCTGAAAAAGCTGAAGGAGGTCCTAAATAAGTGGAATTAAAACAAGTGACTATCAAAAAAGCTGTACCACCAGATCTGCCTGGCGCAAAAATTACGGTGTTCGGAAAAAACTACATAGGCACCAAGCACTATTTAATCAGAGAAGATATAGCACCAAAGGCCTTTATCTCCGCAGTAAACGGCCTAAGTGAAATTAGAGTTCTCAACGCACCAAGTCTTGAAGGCTATTTCAAGGATGATTTTTATCACTGCTCTGATATAGATGCAGAAACTGGGCTTATTAAAGATAAAGTCATAGATGGTAAAAAGCTTTTAATTATTATGATCAAAACAGAAGCAGGCCCTGTTTATGTAAATTACAACTATTATTGCTATCTTAAAAGATTAAAATTGGAATTTCGATTTAACACACCTACATTGCCCATAGGTTTATTCAAAAATAACGAACTTGTCGGGATTTTATGCCCGATAGAATTAAAAAAGTAAATCAAAAGGAGAGAGAAACCGTGGATATGAACATCAGTATAAAAATCGACGCACCTGAATTGGCAGGTGCCATTCAAGCCCTGGCCGCAGCTTTGCTTGAAATGTCCAAACCTGTATCTGAATCCATGCCAACACCTGAACCAGAACCGACACCAATAGCACAATTTAAACCATCACCAACAGCTGTCCCGACTACCCCTATATCAACATCACAACCGATACCGGAACCGGTAATAACACCCGCACCCCCGACAACTGTTCCAACTACACCACAGACATACACTATGGAACAATTGGCGGTAGCGGCCACTCAATTAGTTGATGCTGGTCGCAGAATGGAACTCGTGGCTTTGTTGAACAGCTTCGGTGTACAAGCACTCACCGCATTGCCCAAAGAACAATACGGCGCATTCGCTACAAAACTTCGAGAGATGGGGGCCAAAATATGAAAAATATCGAGGCCCAGGTCCCGGTAGCCGAACATGCTTTATTATCGGCCTCAGGGGCGCATAAGTGGCTGGTATGCACACCATCCGCAAGACTGGAAGAGACTTTTCCGGAGACCACAAGCGAATATGCGGAAGAAGGGAGATTAGCCCATCAAATCGCAGAGTTAAAACTCCGGAAACACTTTATCGAACCCATGGGACCTAAGACTTTCAATAACAAACTTAAAAAACTTAAAGAAAATCCTTTATTTCAGGAAGAAATGTTAAACCACGTAGATGAATACTTTAATTATGTTTGCAAAATAGCACTTAATTATCCTTCAACACCCTATGTAACTATCGAAAAAAAGCTGGATTACAGCACTTATGTTCCTGAAGGTTTCGGCACCGGAGACTGCATCATAATTGGTGGCGACACCCTTCACATAATTGATTTTAAATACGGAAAGGGGGTGCCTGTGTCAGCAGAAGACAATCCGCAAATGAAACTTTACGCACTGGGGGCTTTATCAGCCTATTCAATCCTGTATTCAATCAAAAAAGTGAAGATGTCTATAGTGCAGCCCAGACTTGACAGCATTTCAGAATGGGAAATATCAGCAGCGGACTTGCTAACCTGGGGTGAAAGTATTAAACCTATTGCACAAAAAGCCTTCAATGGCGAAGGTAATTTTGTTCCCGGGGATCATTGCCGCTTTTGCCGGGCAAAAGCACTATGCCGGGCCCGGGCAGAATTCAATATGAGTCTTGAGAGCTATAATATGATGAAGCCCCCAATAATCTCGAATCAGGAAGTGGGAGAAATCCTGATAAAAGCTCAGGACCTGGTTAAGTGGGTTAAGGACCTTGAGGAATATGCTTTGTCAGAATGCTTGGCCGGCAATGATATACCCGGATGGAAAGCGGTTGAAGGCCGAAGCGTAAGACAATTTACCGACCAAGAAGCAGCTTTTAAGGTACTCATGGCAAACGGTATAGATGAAGCCATGCTGTATGAACGTAAACCGTTAACCTTAGCAAGCGTTGAAAAGTTACTGGGGAAAGCAAAATTCAAAGAACTATTAGACGCTTATGTAGAAACGCCGCCCGGAAAACCGACTTTAGTACCGGAAAGCGACAAACGAGAACCGATAAGACGCATAAGCGCAGAAGAAGATTTTAAAAGCTAAAAAATTATATGTAAAGGGGAAAAGTGAAAATGAGCAAAAATAATCCACAGCATGTAGTAACCGGCAAAGTGAGACTTAGTTATGTGCATCTGTTTACACCATACGCAAATCCAAACGGAGGGGAACCAAGATACAGCGTAACAATCCTGCTTCCAAAATCCGACATAGCGACAAAACAGCGTATTGATGCAGCTATTCAGGCAGCCATTCAAACCGGGATATCCTCAAAATGGAATGGTGTCAGACCCCCGCAAATAGCAATACCCATCCATGACGGCGACGGGGTCCGGCCTTCTGACGGAATGCCTTTTGGTGAAGAATGCAAAGGGCACTGGGTATTTACGGCATCCTCCAAACAGCCTCCACAGATAGTGGATTTACAGCTTAACCCGATTATTAATCAAAGTGAAATCTATTCCGGCATTTATGCTAGAGTGTCAATTCAATTCTTCCCTTACTCCAACAGCGGTAAAAAAGGTATCGGATGCGGCCTTGGCAATGTCCAGAAACTCGAAGACGGAGAACCGTTAGGTGGGCGCACCACCGCCGCTGACGATTTTGGCGACAGCGCCGAAATATACACCACGCAACAGATACCTGCTTATACTCAACCAATACAACAAAATCAACCAACATATTCACAATTAAACAAACCAACTTTTGCACAACCTATGCCTTCAGCACCGCAGATTGACCCAATAACTGGCATGCCGATTACCGGCCGAGTGATGGGCATATGAAACATCTATCAATAGACTTAGAAACCTTTAGTAGTGTAGATATTAAAAAGGCGGGATTGTACAAGTATGTACAATCCCCCGACTTCCAAATATTGCTTTTTGCATTTGCCTTCGATGATGACCCTGTGCAGGTAATTGATCTGGCTCAGGGTGAAAAAATACCCCAACATGTCATATCCGCTCTGTGGGACCCAAATATTATCAAACATGCCTATAATGCATCCTTTGAATGGTACTGCCTAAGCAAATTTTTCAGTATATCAAACCCGGAAGCATGGCTCCCCCAATGGCAGGATACCATGCTGCACGGCTTATATTGCGGTTACACGGCAGGCCTGGCAGCCACAGGCGCCGCACTAGGGCTGCCTGAAGATAAAAAGAAAATGAGCATCGGCCAGGCGCTTATCCGGACTTTTTGCGTGCCCTGCAAGCCCACAAAAAGCAACGGATACCGGACAAGGACGTTACCACACCATGAACCTGAAAAGTGGAAATTATTCAAGCAGTATAACGCCCAGGATGTAGTGACTGAGCGGGAAATAGAACGTAGACTGTCTGCCTTTCCGGTGCCGGAACAGGAACAAAAACTCTGGCGGCTGGATCAGCAGATAAATAATTATGGGGTTATGGTGGACCAGGATCTAATTGAAGGGGCTTTATATTGCAGCGAAAAAATTACAGATGAATTAATAAATGAGGCAATAAAGATTTCAGGCCTGGACAACCCCAAAAGTGTTCAACAATTGTCACAGTGGCTCGAAGAAGAAACCGGAGAGGAAATACCGGACCTGCAAAAAGATACTGTTAAAAATCTTATTAAAACTACCGAAGATGAAAAAGTAAAACGCATGCTGGAGATCCGTCAGGAGCTTTCTAAAACATCCGTGAAAAAATATACAGCCATGAAAGAAGCTGTATGCGACGACGGACGTATCCGAGGGCTATTACAATTTTACGGAGCCAACCGTACTGGCCGATGGGCAGGCCGCCTCGTCCAGGTTCAGAACCTTCCTCGAAATTATCTTGAAACATTATCCCACGCCAGGGACTGTGTAAAAAACAAAAAAGTAGACGCCCTAAAAATCGTATACGGCAGTATTCCAGATACCCTCTCGCAACTCATCCGAACCGCTTTTATACCGTCTCCCGGGTATGTTTTAATAGATGCTGACTTTTCCGCGATAGAAGCCCGGGTAGTCGCCTGGCTTGCCGGTGAACAATGGCGGCTTGATGTGTTCAACACTCATGGGAAAATATATGAAGCATCCGCATCCCAGATGTTCGGAGTACCTATAGAAAAAATAGTTAAGGGTAATCCGGAATATGCCTTAAGGCAAAAAGGAAAAGTTGCAGAATTAGCTTTAGGTTATCAGGGTTCCGTAGGTGCCCTTATCAAGATGGGTGCATTGAGCATGGGGCTAACCGAAGAAGAATTACCGGAAATTGTGCAACGGTGGAGATCCTCAAACAAAAGGATTGTGGATCTATGGTATGCGGTAGAAAATGCTGCTCTTACCGTAATGAGAACAGGTCAACCTGTAGGTATAAAAAATCTGCTATTTGCCCGAGAAGGAGATTATAACACTGGCCAAGATTTCTTAACAATTACCTTGCCCAGTGGCCGAAAGTTATTTTATGTAAAACCGTTTATCGCACAAAATGACCGGGGCCAGGATGCGCTATATTATCACGGGATAAATCAAACGTCAAAGAAGTGGGAAACGGTCTCTACATACGGAGGCAAACTGGTTGAAAATATAACCCAAGCAGTTGCCCGTGATTGTTTGGCTGAAAGCCTAATGAGGCTTACTGCTGCCGGATACAAAATCGTTTTCCACGTACATGATGAAGTTGTGCTGGATGTACCGGAAGAAAAAGCAGATCTTGACAAAGTATGCGAAATTATGGGGCAACCAATACCTTGGGCACCAGGATTACCACTTAAAGCGGATGGGTTTATAACAAAGTTCTATAAAAAAGATTAAAAAGTAGCTTATACCGTTTAATAAGAAATTAATATATCCAAAACCAAATTATTCTATTCAATCTTTTAGGTGGTGGCTTATGCTCACTAATGACCGAAAAATAACGATATCCGCTGCCGGAAGCCGAAGAGCCACACGATGGCCCGCTCAAACTTTATATTGGTCTGAATTTGTAGAACGCTTAAAAACGCCGGTAAGAGGCACCGAAACTTTAACTGAATACTTACGTTTCCCCAAAAGCCGTCAAGATGATTTAAAAGACGTGGGCGGCTTTGTAGGGGGCCTTTTAAAAAATGACAGGAGAAAAGCAAACAATGTAATCGGAAGGGATATCATCACCCTGGACCTTGATAATATACCCGCAG
Organism: Biomaibacter acetigenes; assembly: GCF_003691585.1. Taxonomy (GTDB): domain Bacteria; phylum Bacillota; class Thermosediminibacteria; order Thermosediminibacterales; family Tepidanaerobacteraceae; genus Biomaibacter; species Biomaibacter acetigenes. Next base: position 1,246,441 of record NZ_CP033169.1, read on the forward strand.
GTGGCACTCAGGACGCATTGCGCCGAATTGAAGCCCTGGGATGTGCTTATGTCGTATATTCCACACGTAAACATGAGGAAGCAAAGCCACGACTTCGGGTAATCATACCGGGCAACCGGACAATTACAGCCGATGAATACGAACCATTGGCCCGAAAACTGGCAAGCATAATTGGAATAGAATTATGTGATCCTTCTACCTTTGAGGCTTCCAGGCTCATGTATTGGCCCTCATGCTGCTCTGACAGCCAATACGTCTACCAATATGGAGACAAACCTTTCCTGGATGTGGATGGGCTACTGGCAACGTATAAAGACTGGCGCAATGTAGCAGAATGGCCTGAAATACCAGGAGTACAACAGACACATGCAAAACTCGCCGCAAAACAGGGAGATCCTACGGCCAAAGCAGGTATCGTCGGTGCCTTCTGCAAGGTATATGACATATATAAGGCTATGGATACTTTTTTACCCGGCGTTTATGCCCCATGCGACGGTAAGCCGGATCGATACACTTATACCGGTGGATCCACAACCGGCGGTGCAATTGTATATGATAACGGAACATTCCTTTATTCGCACCATGCCACAGATCCAGCGGGAGGACGGCTGGTAAATGCTTTTGACCTCGTGAGATTACATAAGTTTGGTGAACTGGACGATGAGGCAAAGCCCGATACCCCTACAAATAAATTGCCATCTTATGCGGCAATGTGTGAGCTGGCGGTATCGGATGCCCAGGTGGTAGCATTACTCAATCAAGAGCGATACGAAAAAGCCACTCAAGATTTTGCTGTAATCACTGTAAATCAAGATGATAATACCAATTGGATAAGTAAGTTGCAGGTCAGCACCACCACCGGTATGCCGGCAAAGACAACGGACAATATCCTGATTATACTGGAAAACGATCCACTTTTGAAAGGAAAGCTTGCTTTTGATGAATTCGCCAACAGAGGTCTAGTGCTGGGCCCCCTACCCTGGGATCCTCGCACGGAACGCCGACAATGGACAGATGTCGATGACGCCGGTCTCAGACATTACCTTGAACACACTTATAAAATCACGGGTAAAGACAGAATATTCGACGCCACAGCATTATGCGCTCATAAACACTTGATAAATGACGTAAAAGACTACTTAACCAGCTTAGAATGGGATGGTATTAAACGACTTGACACATTGCTTATAGACTACCTGGGGGCCGAGGATACGCCATACACCAGGGCGGTCATACGTAAGTCTTTAACGGCAGCTGTGGCCAGGGTAATGACGCCGGGAGTAAAATATGACTTTGTGCCGATTATAGCAGGACCACAGGGTATAGGTAAAAGCACTTTTTTAAGAATCCTGGGCCGGCAATGGTTTTCTGATAGCTTAACAACTTTTGAAGGCAAAGAAGCATCTGAAATGGTCCAGGGTATATGGATCAATGAACTCGGAGAACTAAACGGCCTTAATCGTTCAGAAATCAATGCCGTAAAGCAATTTATAAGCAGAACGGACGATATATATCGAGAACCATATGGCCGGCGCACAGGCAGATATCCGAGACGATGCGTATTTTTTGGGACTACCAACGATGCTGAATTTTTAAGAGACAAGACAGGCAATCGACGCTTTTGGCCAGTAGATGTGGGGATTCAACCTGTAAAGAAAGATGTTTTTAAGGATTTAGAAAATGAGGTAGACCAAATATGGGCTGAAGCATTCGTTCACTGGCAGCTGGGGGAACCGTTATATTTGACGGGTGAAATAGCGGCTGAAGCAAAGAGAGAACAGGAAGCGCATGAAGAAAGCAATGCGAAAGAGGGCATTATTCAAGAATTTGTAGAACGTCGGGTGCCGCTGGATTGGGAAAAAAGGACTTTAAATGAAAGGCGATTATATTGGGCCGGGGAGTTTGGCCGTGACACCGGCGAAACCATGGAACGGGACCGGATATGTGCCGCAGAAATATGGTGCGAATGCCTGGGCGGGGATATCAAGTATATGAAAAGGTCCGATGTGTTGGAAATAAATAGTATTTTGGCAAACATCCCGGGGTGGAAAAGAAGTAAAGGCACGTATCGCTTCGGGTGTTATGGACATCAAAGAGGATTTATCAGAATCAAATAATCTGTTAACATTGTTAACATTGTTAACATTCAATGTTAACGGTTAAAACCCGCATAAAATCTAATATTATAACCTTTTGTTAACATTGTTAACATTCTTTTTATAGTAAATATAAAAAGAGAGGATATAAAGGGTTATATAGTACTTAATACGCCTGTACAGCCTAATTTATATATTTTATATATAGAAAAAACGTTGACTTTGTTAACAAAACCCTTCACATGTAGATAGGACAAGGCTTTGACCCGTTAACATTCTATGTCGACAATGTTAACGGGTTCCAGCGGCAAAAGCCGTTAAACACAGGTAGGTCAAGACTTTAACCCGTTAACATTCTTCGTTAACATTCTATTGCGAAGGAATGAAATACCATGAGAGAAAAAGATATCGAACAATATTTACGAAATAAGGTAAAAGAGTTCGGAGGCAGAGCATATAAATTTATCTCCCCGGGCAATGCAGGGGTGCCTGATAGGTTGGTGCTGTTTCCCGGAGGTCGTATGGCCTTTGTGGAATTGAAAGCACCGGGAGAAAAACCCACACCTTTACAGAAGGCACAGCAGGAAAAAATCCGAGCTTTGGGGTTTCCAGTATATGTAATCGACAGTAAAGAAAAAGTGGATATCTTTATTCACCAGTATACAGGAGTGACTTTGGAGTGAAAAAGATAATCGTTAAGTGCGATTGGTGTGGCAAAGTGATATTGCGGTATCCAAGCCAGATAAAGGGTAAAAAGAAGATTTTTTGTAGTCGAGATTGCATGAATAAATTTGCATCTAAAAGTTATAACCCTGTTGGATACACTTATCGAGATTTTACAAAAAACGCTGCAAGGTTTAAAGAAATTAACGCTAAATTAAACCCAACACGCATGACTATGGAAACTCGTAAAAAATTAAGAATTTCACGGTTGGGTAAAGGTGAAGGTAAAACTTATACCAAAACTTACGGGCGTCACACACATAGGATTGTTGCTGAAAAGATGCTAGGTAGAAAATTATTACCGGGTGAAGTTGTTCACCACATTGATGGGAATAAACGAAACAATAAACCTGAAAATTTAATGGTTTTTGCTTCCCAAAAAGAACACGCTGCTTGGCATTTGAAAGAAGAAAAATTTTTCAATGGCACGGTTTTAGGTCGGGAGGTGATGCCTGAATGAAGTTCATACCATATAGCTATCAAAAGTATTGTATAAATCGTTTGATTAACGATAAAGCTTTAGGGCTATTTTTGGATATGGGCTTAGGTTGAGCAAAACAGTAATAACAATGACCGCAATTAATGACCTGAAATATAACCGATTTGCCATAAACAAGGCCTTGGTTATAGCCCCTAAAAAAGTTGCAGAAGGGACCTGGAGCAAGGAAGCTGCAAAATGGGACCACCTGCATTTATTGAGAATATCGGTAGTAATGGGAACTATAAAACAAAGAGTAAGAGCACTTAATACTCCTGCCGACATTTACATCATTAACCGTGAAAACACACAATGGCTTGTAGATTATTATCGAAATAATTGGCCCTTTGATATGGTGGTAATTGATGAATCCAGTAGCTTTAAAAATCACAATGCAAAACGGTTTAAATCTTTAACCTGGGTGCGGAACAAAATAAACAGGATTGTGGAATTAACCGGCACACCAGCACCAAACGGATTATTGGACCTGTGGGCGCAAATATATTTACTGGATGAGGGTAAAAGACTAGGTAAAAAATTTACACATTATCGTGAAAGATATTTTGAACCGGACCGGCGGGATCGGGATCATGTTTTCAGCTATGCGCCAAAGCCAGGAGCTGAAGAGATCATCAAACAACTTATAGGTGATATATGCGTATCGATGAAAGCAGAAGATTATTTAGAACTGCCAGACTGTATTACTGTTGATGTGCCAGTAGTTCTAGATAGTAAAGCAAAAGTAGCTTATGAAAAATTGGAACGTGAGATGCTTTTGGAAGTAGATGAAAGCACGATTGATGCCGGTAGTGCGGCAGTCTTAACAAACAAGCTATTACAGTTATGCAATGGTGCTATATATGATGAAAACCGTAAACCAGTAGAAATACACAACTGTAAGATTGAAACCTTTTTAGAACTTATAGAGGCTCTGAACGGTCAACCGGCATTAGTGTTTTACAACTTTCAACACGACCTGCAGCGGATAAAAAAAGCCCTGGCGGGATCCGGCCTTAGAGTGAGAGAGCTTAAAAGTTCACAAGATGAAGATGATTGGAACAATAGAAAAATTGATATTTTATTGGCGCATCCAGTCAGTTGCGCTTATGGTCTAAATCTTCAACGAGGTGGCCATCACATTATATGGTTTGGTCTTAACTGGAGCTTAGAGTTATATCAACAAGCCAATAAACGATTACATCGGCAGGGACAAACGGAAAAGGTTATTATTCACCACCTGGTTGTTGAAGGAGGGGTTGATGAAGATGTCATGGCAGCGCTGGAGGATAAAAGTGCTACCCAGGATCGGTTGATGGAGGCTTTGAAAGCAAGAATTGAAAAATATCAAAGGGAGATGCCAAAATGAGGGATTTTAAAAAAGATCTTGAGTTATGTGAAAAGGCGATACCGGGACCTTGGAAATATGCGAATACAGCCAATATGGGGCACGTTTTACAAATGCCGTATATCAATATACACGGTCAAAAAGTCATGGCGATTGTTCTTAAAGAATGGACTCCACTTGAAAATATAAAGGATAATCTTGAATTCATAGTTCAAGCCAGAGAAGGTTGGCCCGAGGCCATAAAAAGAGTTATGGAATTAGAGTCAGAAGTGAAACGGTTGAAAGCTGAAAAAGAAGAACTATGATCTAGGAGGCCATGTAAAGTGGATAAGTGGTATCGAATAGAAGGCAGTTTTATTCTGGTGGTTGATGCCGGTGATTCCAGAGAGGCGCGAGAAAAAGCACAACGGATTTTGAAAGTGGATGGGATAGATCACCATATTATAAACGTGGAGGAGGAAAAGAGTCAGTCATATGTATACGTCGAGAAAATTTGAGATGCTATGCAGAGAGTTTTTAAACCAGGAAGAAAAATTGATGTGCTGGAAAGCCGGAGAATATACGAATAATGATGATCGTCTTAAAAACTTTAACATGGTGGCTGGTTTTCTTGGGGTATCACCGGCAGATGTGGCCCTGACATATCTCTTGAAGCATATACAATCCGTTACGCTTGCCGTTAAAAGTAAAAATTACAAATGGGAATGGGAAACTGAAAACGGTGAGGGCTTGAAACAACGTATAGCTGACGCAAGAAATTATTTGCTTTTACTGGCGGCTTGTATTGATGAGGAGGTCGTCAAAACAAATGGCTCACAACACATCGATAAGTAAGGTTGCAAACTGGCTGTGGAGACTTCCACCGGCTGACAGGAAAGACGGAGAAGTCAAAACTTATTTTTTGACCCCGGAAGAATTAGAAAAATACAGAAGGAAGGATGAAAAGAAAATGGAGGAAAAAACAGTTAATAATACATCTGAGGCAAAAATGTTTCTGAAAAGAGGAATCTAAAAGAGATTTTGATACGGGACCTGGGAGTTAAGACTTTAGAGGAAATTGCTGCAGAACAGAATGTCAGTATAAGGTCTTTAAAAATGATTGCAACAAGGTGTGGGATAAAATGGAAGAAAGAAAGGGCCTCAAATATCAAGATAGATAAGAATATAGCGCTTAAAGCTGCAGTTTTTAGCGGCAAATTCAGCTATAAATTTAACCAGGGCAAATTATCGGTTAAGCAGGATAAACGTCATATGATTATCATTGAGCTTAATGATATTACAGACCTGATTTTCGAAATAGCGGATATAAAAAATAAAATAAAGTTGATCCAGGAGAGTGAAAAAATGGAGGTTATGGGGTATGGAGAAAAGAGAAATATGGCAGATGATCATTGATAAGGCTAAGCTGGAACTGACCTTGGCTGAACAGGATCTACAGAATGCGGAATCGGATTTTGTTGTAGCTGCAGCGTATGAAGTAGTGGCAAAACGAGAGAAGCTAAATGCCTTGATCTGTAGGGCAAAGAAAGAGTGCGCGTAATGTAAATAATGTGAGGAGGAAAATAAATTGAATCAGCCGGAATATAGAGAATATCGATGTTGCATGTGCCCTAATGTAAATAAGCCAGAAACACAATGCCCAGCAGGTCCATTAAAATCTGAAGCAACGCCATGCCGATTTGTGAAAACATATGTAGACAATAGAGGTTGGAAATACAGGGTAATGGGCGGCATTGGCGGAGACGTCTACAAAGCTAGGTATCAAAAACCTGGGAAAAGCGGTTGGAAATGCTTGAGAAATATGGAATGGAGAAAGAGCTTCGATGAAGCTCAGAGCGATCTGAATGCCATGGCAAAACTGAAAAAATGGAATGAATGTGATTTTTAGCAAAAATATATCACAGTATGTAAAGAATGTGAAGTAATTAGAAAGATGGTGAAGAAATGAGCTTAAAATGTCCTAAATGTGGGAATAGTAAAACCTTTTATCGTCAAATATCTGTAACTGCAAAACTCAAAGTTAATAAGCAAGGCAAAGATTTAAAGACTGTGTATGATGTTAATAAAAATGATATTGATGGTTGGTATGAACCTATTTACTGTAATGTTTGTAATACTCAAGTTGGTGAAGATAGTTAATGCACATTTCAAAGAAAATGCGAAGGAGTGAGAAAATTGAATAAGGCCGAAACTGTCGAAGATTTTATAAGGCGATTAGATGTAATGAGCGGAACGGGAAACGGCATTGGTAAAGTAACGGTTGAAAAAATTCGGAAATTCGCAGAAAAAGAAGGCTTCATAAAACAAAAAGATGATAAAACCTTAAAGCCTGATGGTGTAACAAATGAAAACATAGAAACCCAGCTAATAGAAGCATTGGAGAAGGCAATACAGCTGATACTTGATGTATCAATTCGGAAAACAACAGTTCCTTATGATACCCTTCATAGATGGGAAAATCTTATACAATATGCCAGAAAAAATGAAGAAAATGGGGGTAGGCTAAATGACTTTTGATGAAATTGATAATCGGATTAAAAAACTGATTGAAAGGCATAAAAAGCTTTATCAAATATGCAAGAATGGTAAAGAAACACCAATTATTCGAAAAAGAATGATGAGTATTGCAGCAGAAATTAGTTGGCTGCTAGAGGAAAAAAGACGCTTAAGAAGTGATATTCCTTGAAAAATGTAGAATATCAGCGGAAAATACAATGTTATCTAGTTGGGTGTAAATTTTATTATAGATGCTTAGTTTATAGAGGCAAAGATTGTATCCGCCAGGGTGGGGATAAAATTCCTAGAATAAAGCCTTTAAAACGACGAATTTATCAAATTATAACCTGTGGCCCGGGAGAGGAACCGGTTGTTAGAAAAGCGTCAGATCCGATATTCGGGTGAGGAGGTAGAAATGAAATATTTAAAGTTACAACGGAAAAATTATGGAGTAATGATTACAATAGGGGAATACATCAAAATAACGGATCCCGTAATTTATGATAGATTGATAACTTTTATGGCGATTGAAATCATACAAAAAATTGAAGCCTGGAAACGTCTGAGCGATATAACTAACTTAGTTTTGGCAGCGGCTGATGTTTCCGGAGTAGACAAGCATTATCAATATATCATGCAGGAGCGACCTAGGCCAGGGCGTGGGGGATTGCTTCCAGGGGAAGGAGATGATGCACTTTGAATCACAAAGAACTTTTACAGCAATATACGGACTTGCAAGCTGAAATCAAAGATTTAGAAGACCGAATAAGAAAATTAGAAAATCAGGCTGATAAGATTGTTCAGGACAGTGTGATAGGATCTGATCCGCATTTTCCTTACACTGAAAGATCCTTTCACATCGAAGGTTATAGTGATAAAAAACAACGAAGGTTAAGTCGATTAAAAAACTTTTAAGCAAGAGAAAAGAAAAATGCGAAGAGATGAAATTAGAGATTGAGGAATTTATAAACAATATTCCGGATTCCAAGACACGAAGAGTTTTTCAATATCGTTATATCGACGGTTTATCATGGCAGATGATTGCCAGCAAAATTGGAAAACATGATGAAAGTTATCCGAGAAAAATTATTCATGATAAATATTTAGAGAATCCGAAAAATCCGAATTAAGTGTGTTAATATGATAGTAAGTGGTAATGTAATAAAAACAAAGCATCGGGAAACCGGTGCTTTTATTTTGGTGTGCCGGCAACGGTGGGGGTGAACACCTCATTTTAGCTGGGGTGGGGGCGGAGGTGTGATAAAATTTTTCGACAATAGCAGGACTTTCCCTTCTGACGTCGAAGTAGACAGATGAGGAGGCGAGGAAAATGGTGTACCCAAAATGCGAAGAATGTGGGAAAATATTAGATGATTGGCAAGGTAATGTAATGGTTGATAAAAAATACTATCCTGATAAAATAAAAGAATTAGTTATAATTTGCAAGGAATGTACCAAAAGATTAGATGAAGAAAAGGAAGGGAGAAAGCTTTGGCATAATATATGGGAGTTACGATGGGTAAAAGATAATTATTTTCATCTACAAGAGAATGTTTTTAAAGAAAAAATAATTGGTCAAGCAAAGCATTAGAAGATTTTAATAAACTCGGAAGGATGGTTTATAACCAGCTATATGATAATAATTAAAGAGCCTTATGGCTCTTTTTTATACCCAAAATAAAAAAGGCCATTACGGCCTATCGTGAATACCTAAATGTTCTTTTAATGCTGATTGAAGCAGCTGAGAGAAGTTAACATTCTTTTTTTCAGCTAAAGCTTTTAACCACTGCGGCATAGTTACAGTTGTTTTAACTGTTGAAGATTCAATAGCATTGCGGTATAAAGGCATATAAACTTCAACCAGTAATGGAATTTCATTTGAATCTAATTTTAAATTATTGATAGATGAAGGAGAAGGGATATCAATGCCATCTTCTTCCATACCGAACAGATGAAGTGCTAAAGCTTCTTTGGCGTTTTTAACGGCCTCATCCATATTTTTGGCGTTAGACACGCAACCGGGCAAATCGGGAAATGTAATGCCAATATTATCTTCATATTGAGTTAAAATAGCAGGGAAAACATAAATATCCTTTTTCATGATGATACCTCCTTTTAGGTTTTCAGGGGAAAGTCAGGGATTAGTTGAATTTAATCCCTGTTTGTTTTTCGATGCTTTTTAAGTTTTTTATTCCTAAATCCTTGACCGGATGTCTGATTGTTGTCAACCTATGGCCGTCTGTGTATTGGTAGTGGTCTCCAACTATTCTTTTTAAGTACCATCCGTTCTGTTCGAGTATTTTAATTACTTCTCTTGATGAGTAAGACTTCATTTACTTTCCCCTCCTGACGATTATATTATAACACGTCTTATAAGACGTGTCAATAGGTTATATAAAAATTATTTTGTAGTTTTTATATGTTTAAGCTGTATAAACTCTGCGCACCAAGAGCGGGTCCTTCCAGAGGGATGGGCCAAATGCGGGTCTGGCGAGGCCCGAAATTTCACCCAGTATGAAACAAAAAAATCATGCAACTTTGCAACTTTTTTGGTGATAGAAAATGGATAAAAAAGTAAAAATCCTTGATGAAAAAATTTGCCTCAGCACAGCAGCAATGTGCGAGGTATTCAACATAGATAAATCCACTCTAAAGCGCTGGGGTGATGATGGATGCCCAAAAACCGCTCGCGGGTGGTGGCCTCTGGCAGAAGTTTTACGTTGGCGGGGTTTAGTCAGCGCCGGCGGCATACAGACAGAAAAAGACGTAGAAAGGTTATCTCTTCAAGAACAAAAGCTTTATTATGAAGCCAAATACAAACAAGCTCAGTCAGAGGCGGCCGAGTTTAAAAACGCAATACAGAGAGGGGAATATATTCTCAAAGATGACATTATCGCTGAACTCCAGCGATTTTTTATTGTCCTGAAAAGGTCCATGCTTGGCTACAGCAGGAGGATAGCCACAGAGCTTGCCGGTTACGTAGACTCTGTTACTGCCAGGAGGATTGAAAAGATGATAACGGAGCTGACGCTGGATGCCCTTGAGCAAATTAGCATTGACGGAGTCTACAAGCCGTCAAAGAAAAAACGCAAGAATTGAATGGTCTCCCTGGCTACAAAAAGCTCTGAAGGTGTTTAAACCTCCTGAGCGGTTAACAGTTTCAGAATGGGCTGATAAATATAGAGTGCTTGATGCAAAAACATCTGCTGAACCCGGTCCCTGGAGGACGGCAAGGACGCCGTATCTTCAGGGGATAATGGACGCATTCACTGATCCTGACATAGAAGAAATAATCTTTGTAAAGCCTACACAGGTGGGCGGCACCGAATGTCTAAATAACATAGTGGGTTATGTCATTGCCCAGGATCCAAGCCCGACATTGATTGTATATCCTACGCTGGAACTTGCCGAATATACATCAAAAAACAGGGTCCAGCCCATGATAAACCTTTGCCCAGTTTTAAAGGAACGATACCAGGAAAAAGAGAGCAAGATACTTGAACTGCAGTTTGACGGCATGTATGTAGTGCTGTCCGGGGCAAATAGTCCAGCATCCCTGGCCTCCCGGCCAATACGGTACTTATTTATGGACGAGGTGGATAAATTCCCTCCAAGTGCCGGTAAAGAAGCAGACCCGAGGAGTCTGGCCCGAGAGAGGACTAAGACCTTTGCTCACAACAAAAAGATATTTCAAACCTCTACTCCTACTCGAAAGAATGGACCTATATGGCAGGAGTGGGAGAACGCTGACGACCAGCGAAGATTTTATGTTCCATGCCCTCACTGTGGCCATTATCAGACACTTAGATTTAAGCAGATCAAATGGCCTAAACCAGCAGATCAAGATCCCTCTCCGGAGGACGCCCGGGCCACGGCATATTATGAATGTGAGCAATGCCGTGGAATCATCACCGACGGCCATAAACCAGGGATGCTTCGGGCGGGCAGGTGGGAGTCCGAAAGGAAAACTGGCACTAGAAAAACAGCATTCCACCTTAATGCAATTTATTCACCATGGGTAAGATTCGGTGATGTGGCTTATGAATTCCTCAAATCCAAAGACTTCCCTGAGCTTCTAATGAACTTTATAAACTCCTGGCTTGCGGAACCTTGGGAGCAGACGGAGGTCAAAATGAACTCCGATTTAGTGTTACAGCGACAGAGTGAATACGAGGAAGGTGTGGTCCCTGATGGCACTATGCTGATAACGGGAGGCGTAGACGTTCAGAAGGACCATTTTTATTATACAATTCGAGCCTGGGGCACCAGCATGACCAGCTGGAATATAGCCCATGGGATAGCGGAAACCTGGGACCAGATTGAATATGTCATGAATCTGCTATACCAAGATAAGCAAGGGAACACATATCAAGTCAACCTTTGTGCGATTGATTCTGGTGACCGAACCGATGAAGTATATGACTTTTGTGCTTTTAATCAGGAATGGGCGGTGCCGGTAAAAGGATCATCGAATCCGCTACTTTCTAGATATAAAGTAAGCACAATTGATAAAGTAAACAGTAAGGCGCATGGTATGAGACTGTATCTTGTAGACGGCAATCAGTATAAAGATATGATTGCCGGCAGACTGAGACGACCCAATGGTCCCGGTTCCTGGATGGTATATAAAGGCTGTGACCGTGAATATGCTGAGCAGATATGCGCTGAAGAAAAAGTTATTGAAAAAAAGAAAAACGGTGCAGAGGTTGAAGTATGGAAACCCAAAGCCACACATGCGGCAAACCACTATTTAGATGCTGAAGTCTATGCTGCTCTGGCCGCGGACCTTTTGCATGTAAGGTATCTACAATCGAAGACGAACCGGGAACAGCCGGAAATAAATAAAACTCAGCCGGTTGAATATCAGCAGAATAATTTTATTAAACCAAACTCTAATTGGATACCTCAGAAAGGCAGGTGGTTATAGTGACAATCCAGGAACAACTCGACCAGATTAACCAGGCTATAAGTGCCATAGAAAATGGTGCCCAGGAATACCGAATAGGGAGCAGATCTTTACGACGGCCCGACCTTACTATCCTTTATCAAGAACGTAGAGAATTACAGCGACAGCTCTATGAGGAAAACGGCGGCGGTGTCTATGTGGCCGTCTTTGATAGGAGGTGACAGTTTGAATTGGCTTGATAGAGCGATATCCGTTTTCAGCCCTGCCTGGGCATATAGGCGCGTAGCCTGGCGAAATGCGCTGAGGAGTTTTTATGATTCCGGGGGAACAGATAGACTGAATTCCGGATGGACCACCATAAACGCTACCGCAGAACAGACAAACCAAGGGCAGAGAGATACAATTCGGGCAAGAGCCCGGGACCTTGAAAGGAATGCCGATTTTGCGGAAAGTATAATCAATTCATTCGAGCGTAACGTTGTAGGGACAGGAATACGAGTTCAGGCTAAAGTTGTTGATGCTAGTGGGAATGAGGATGATGAATTAAATCAGCAGATTGAGGACCTATGGGAAGAATGGTGCCGAGCCCGTAATTGTGATGTAACCGGCCAGCAGTCTTTTGTCGAGATGCAGCAGATGGCGGTACGCCGCTTGATTGTTGATGGTGGAATAATTTTTATAAAAGCATATACAAATACCGGCCCGGTGCCGTTTTCACTGCAAGCCAGAGAAGTAGATGAGCTGGATACATCGCTAAATAGCTTGCCCGGAGCAAACGGGAACAGGATTGTCGGTGGAGTTGAACTTGACAAATATAACCGGCCTGTAGCTTATTGGCTTAAACAATATACCCCTGATGGTTTTTGGAATGGAAAATCAGAGAGGATACCCGAACAGAGGGTAATTTTTTTATGGCACAAAACCAGGCCTACGCAAATCCGTGAAGTATCTCCGATGGCAAAGACATTACCGAGGGTTAGAGATACAAATGAATTTATAGAAGCTGTATCGGTAAAAGAAAGAATTTTGGCTTGTCTATCCGTTTTTATCAAAAACAAAATCCCACAGGTCTAGGGCGTAACGTCAAACTGGATCAGCAAAGTGGCTATACTACAAAGACCATTTCTCCGGGTATGATCCATGAGTTACAGCCAGGTGATGAAGTTCAAGCCGTAGTTCCGGCTGGCCAGGCGAGCAATGCAAAAGACTTTATTTCCATACAGCAGCGTCTTGCAGGTTCCGGCCAGGGCCTTTCTTATGAGGCTGTATCTCGGGATATGTCCCAGGTCAATTACTCCAGTGCCCGCCAGGGCCTTCTGGAAGACCAGCGCACTTACATGATGTGGCAGCAGTTCCTCATTGAGCATTTTTGCCGGGAGGTTTACACCGAATTTGTTATATCAGCGGTCCTTTCAGGTCAGCTCAATATCCCTGATTTTTGGCAGGATAAACGCCGGTATCTAAAGCATGTCTGGATACCGCCCGGATGGAGCTGGATAGATCCATTGAAAGAAATAAATGCTTACAAAATTGCGCTCAATACCGGCCAGGATACACTGGCCAGAATATGCGCTGAAAGGGGAGAAGATTGGAGGGATGTCTTAAAACAAAGAGCTAAAGAGTATGATTTTGCAAAATCTCTGGGTCTTGATTTATCAGTCTTAACAGGGGGTGACAAAACAGGTGGGGCACAACAAACCCAAAACGGGAATACAGCAGAATAGAACATTCGATATGGCTATAAGAGCGGTGAATGCGGATGAAAGGCGTGTCACCGTTTCTTTTTCTTCGGAATTACCGGTCAACAGATGGTATGGGGTAGAAATACTCCAGCATGATGAGGGTAATGTCAATCTTGAAAGGCTTAACAACATTGGGGTTGCCCTTTTCAACCATGATAGAAATTATGTGCTGGGGAAAATTGAGAATGCCAGACTTGCGGCTGATGAAAAACGGACCTACGCCGATATAGTTTTTGACACTGACCCTGATGCGGATTTGATATACCAAAAAGTTCAAAATGGGACACTGAAAGGTGTATCCGTAGGATATTCCGTAGATGTTTGGGAAGAAGTGGCAGCGGGTAAGATGTCCAGTAATGGCCGCTTTACCGGCCCGGCATATGTGGCAGTAAAATGGACCCCGTTAGAAATATCTATCGTTTCTGTCCCTGCTGATGATACAGTTGGCGTGGGGCGAAATATGGAAGATGATACACTGGAACCTAATAATTCAATAAGTATCTTCGAAAGGCAAATACAAATCAATAAAAATTTTATATAGGAGGTTGTGAAATTGAACAAAAAAGAATTGCTTAAGGCAAAAGTATTAAAGCAGCAAGAGATTGTCAATGGAGCCAGGGCTGCTGGGCGGGGATTAACCGCAGAAGAACAGGCAGAGTTTGATACATTGCAAAGAGAAATCGATGCTCTTAAGGCAGAAATAGCGAAAGATGAAGGGAACACTCAGACACTGACAGAAACAGAAAGAGCTATTCAAGCTGAAAGGCAACGTGTATCAGAAGTAATCGCTCTTTGCAGAGATTTCGAGGAAGATCCAAGTGAATATATCAGATCCGGTGTCACAGTTGACCAAGTCAGAGCAAAAATCCTTGAGAAACTCAAAGCCGAAAGAAAACCATCGCCGGCCCCGGTGCCCGATGTAAGGATTGAAAAGGAAGAGGTTGACAAATTTAGAGCTGCGGCTTCCGATGCAATCCTGCTGAGGGGCGGTATAAAACTTGATAAGCCTGCCGACGGTGCCAAAGACCTCAGGGGTATGAAACTCCGTGACCTGGCTATAGAGTGTCTTTCCAGAGCTGGGAGGCCCAATGCCCACCGTCTTGATAATGATACTCTGTTCCGAGAAGCACTGAGTCCTGACAGCCAGTTTGCAAGCATACTCTCCAATGCCGTCAACAAAACTATGGCTACCGCATATAATGCCGCAAGGCCCACATATCAGGTGTGGACCGGCAGAGGGAGCAATCCCGACTTTAAGGCTGCAACACATTACCAGATTTCCGAAGCCGGCGAGCTTGTGAAGATGACACAATCCGGCGAATTCAAATTTGATGAAATGACTGACCAGGGAGTGTCCAAGGCCGTGGCGACTTTCGGCAGAGAATTTGGCATGACCAGACAGGCCCTCATAAACGATGACATCGGAATACTGACCAGAGTCCCTGAAGCATATGTGAGGGCCGCATCCAGAGGCATAAACAAATTGGTATATCAAATGCTTGGAAGTAACCCGGCCATTTATGACGGTATTGCCCTGTTCCATGCGAACCATAAAAACCTGGCTTCCAGTGGCGGAGCAATAGCAACTGCTACGGTGAGTGCAGGCCGGGCTGCTATGCGGAAGCAAAAGAATTTAAGGGGTAAAGAGACTCTCAATATCGGGCCTGCTTTCTTGATCGTTCCCGCTTCTCTTGAGACACAAGCCCAGCAATTCATTGTATCCATAGCAGACCCCACAGGAGCAAATTCTAATGTGGCAAACGTGTTTAGAAATTCTTTGGTCATCGTGGCCGATGCTGAACTTGATGACTACAGCGAAACTTCCTGGTATCTTGCGGCTTCTCCCGCTGATATAGATACCATTGAGGTGACATATTTGAATGGGAACGATATGCCGATCCTTGAGAGCCAGGTTGGTTTTGACTTCCTGGGCATCAAGTGGAGAATATATATTGACTACGGTGTAACGGTTCTTGACTACAGAGGACTCTACAAGAATCCTGGCGCATAAATGATTTATGCACCTTTCAAATTTTGATTAGGAGGTATAAGACATTATGGCAAAAGGGACATATATTCAGAAGGGTTATATTATCGACTTTACAAACAGCACCGGTGCCGATATAGCCTATGGTGATGTAGTGCCAATAGGGGCAAGGATAGGTATAGCTGCTGAAGACATTGCAAAAGATGCAACAGGCTCGCTGAATGTTTCAGGAGTATTCGAGTTGCCTGCGGATAATACAGTAGCTTTTGCGGTTGGTGATGAGGTTTACTGGGATAATGTAGGAGGTAAACTCACAAAAACCGCGGGCACCTATAAAGCTGGATGGGTAATAGAGCCCAAAGCTCTAGCAGGAACCACAGCGAAAGTGAAGATTGACTGATGAGCTTCAAAGATATAATTCAATCAGACCTTAATGTGTTTTTTAACCTTGACGAATTTGCTGAAACTCACACAATAGACGGCAGGTCCCTAAACGTCATTGTTGATAATGACCGGCTACAGCAAAGGTCCAAGAAAGAATATGACGGCATAAGCGTAGGGGAGATATTGTTTTACGTAAAGGCTTCAGATTTCGGGGAGCGCCCGGAGCAGGGCACTCCCATGGTTTTTGACGGGCGGCAGATGTATGTTTTTGACTGCAGGGAAGATGATGGGGTGTATGAAATAATTTTACAGCAAAATAGAGGTATTTAATCATGCCAAATGATAGCATTATTGTAGATACGAAACAACTTGACATATTGACAATGGAATTAAAAGGTTTTGAAAAACAAGTCGGAGAAGCGGCTTATCATGCCCTAAACAGAACAATTGACCATGTCATTACCCAGGTGGGGCGCATAGTACCGAAAGAATATGCTATCAAAGCCGGAGATGTAAAAGAAACCTTCAAGGGCGGTATAAAACGACCCAGCAAAAATGACTTGACGACGTATGCGGTATCAAAAGGCTATTCGCTGACGCTTGCGCATTTCCCACACAGCCCACAAGTACCGCCTGCTTCGGGGAAGAAGTATAAAGTCAAGGCGACAATCAAGCGAGGCGATAGGAGGACTATAAATACCGAGCCCAAACCTTTTGTCGCACCAACCGGAGCAAAATCAGAAGACGAAGACAAGATGCAATATAATATTTTTCGTCGGACGGGCACATTTAAAATAATGAAAAAAGGAAGATATGCGGGCAAATTGAGGGAAGCGATAATGCCGGTGTTTACATCTTCAATTCCTCAAATGATAACCAATGAAAAAGTGAAGAAACAAATCGAGAAGGTTTCCCAGGAAAAGCTTGATGAAAGACTGGAGCACGAAATAATATATCGCATGACCAGCATTAATAAGAAAATAAAGAAGGGATAGCATGTCTACGGTATCGGTTTTAGAGGCATTGAAATCTTTCCTGCAGGAAAAAATTTCGCCAATCATCAAACTACAAAAACCATCAGATAATAACATTCATGACTATAAGTTAGTTAATCCGGCTATCCATATAGGATGGATACCTCCGAAAGGATATCTTCCTGAAGGAATGGAAGCCGCAATACCCTGCTTAATAGTTGGCCTGGATGATGCCACCGATGATGGCCAGGGTTTGGAGTTAAATATCAGGATTTCTGCCGCAGTTTACAGCCCTGGATTACATAAACCGGTTGCTACAGGGCTGGATTATACTCCTGACTTCAAAGGTTATAATGACCTGCTCAATCTTATAGACAGGACCGTTGCAGAGCTTATGAAAAATCAAATAATCGATGGCAAAGTGGCAATACAAATGCCCGTCAAGTGGGGAATGTATCAGGAGCAGCCATATCCTTACTGGTATGGCTGGATAACATTCCCGGTGAAAAAACAGACATACCCGACGGCGGAAATAGCCCGCCAATTCTTATAAGTGAGGTGAGATAGCTTGTATATTCATGGAGCATATGCCGATCTGCAGCCCACCCAGGATTTAATACCTCCTAAAGGGGTATCGACACTTCCGGTATATTTCGGACGGCTTCCGGTGCATCAGCTTATGGATTATTCCGGGAAAGTGAACAAACCTATATTGGTGCAGAGCTTTTCTGATGCTGTAACCAAAGTGGGCTACAATGACAGCAACTGGGATGATTTCGACCTGTGCGAGGCAATATATGCGCATTTCAAAAATAGCATTCAGGTTATCGGACCTGTCATTTTAGTCAATGTTCTTGACCCCGATACACATAAAACATCGGCCAAGACAACCAGCGTTACTCTTACCAACGGTCAGGGGTATATAAACAATGACAAGGTTATTCTCAAAACCGTTGCAATTACCGGCAAGGTATTGGGGACTGATTTCAGTGCGGAATACACCCCCGACGGCACAAAAGTGCTAATTAAAGACCTTAAAGGGACTTTGACATCTCCTGTGGATGTAACCTTTGACGAGGTCAATCCAGATGCCATAACCGCCACTGAAGTTATAGGCGGGACCAATTCTACTACAGGAGAAAAAACAGGAATATCAGTAGTAGACCTGGTATATCAGACCTATAACATGATACCCACCATCCTTGACGCCCCTGGCTGGAGCCATCATCCCGAAGTTGACGCCGCCCTAAAAGCAGCAGCCCAAAAGATAAATGGGCACTGGTATGCGTTTGTAAACAGCAATCTGGCTGCAGATACCAGTGCAGATACTATTGAGGAAGTCAAAACGTGGAAGTCTACAAATGGTTATACTGGGGCCAATGAAGCCCCCTGCTGGCCGCTTGCTAAAAACGGGAACAGAAAATTCCACCTATCCACACTTGCCACAGTAACCATGCAATGGGTGGATTATAACAATGACAACATTCCCTATGAAACGCCATCGAATAAGCCGGTGGATGTAACCGGAATGTGCCTTGCCGATGGCGCTCCCATAGAATTTGACCAGGTCCAGGCCAACGACTTAAACAGCAAGGGTATCCGGACGCTCACGTACTGGGGAGGCCGCTGGGTGCTCTGGGGACCCCATACCGGAGAATACGAATACGGCAAAGACATGGACCCCAGGAATAAATTCGATTCCAGCGTGAGGATGCTTTATTACCTGGTGAACGATTTTCAGAGCCGCTACGGTGCTCAGGTAGATAAGCCAATGGATCGGGCCAGGGTCGATACGATACTCAATGACTATCAGGAATTTCTCGATAGCCTTGTAAACCGTGGAGCATTGCTGTATGGAACGATTTCTTTCAATGAAACCAGTAACCCGACCAGCGACATCGTGGAAGGAGATTTTGTCTTTGATGTGGCCACAACTACCACACCGCCAGGCAAGAGCATAACTGCAAAGATTGAGTATACCACCCAGGGCATTGATGTATTGTTCGGAGGTGAGCAGGCATGATAATATCCGGGAATGTAATAGCCCATAAACTTTTGGCTGATGGAGTAGAGATTGACGATAACGTATCTTGCCAGCTACCTTCCATAGAGATTCAGACAGGGGAGATAAAAGGCGCTGGTATAATGGGGTCCATTGATATGCCTGTCCCTGGTCAGATTGGGAGCATGACTTTTACCATAAATATGCGGTCAATCAACAAAAACGCTTCAAATCTGGCTAAGCCTGGTACTCAAAATCTTGAACTCCGATTTGTAAGGGATACATTGACGGCCAACGGGCAGATGGTGCCGGAAGGAGCTAAGATATTTATTACCGGCATCAATAAAAAGTATGACCCTGGGAAAGTTGAATCGCCAGCAACGACCATGGATGGGAGCATTGATTTTGAGGTGCTCAGATATCGCCAAGTAATAAATGGCGTTGAAACATTGTTGATTGACAAAAGGAACTATATTTACAAGATTAATGGTGTAGACTATATGAAAAACATCAGGGCGGCTCTCGGTTAAGGGCCGCCCAAACTTTTAAGGAGGATTATCATGGAGACTTTAAAATTGTCAAAACCCATTATGATTAATGGGGAAGAGGTCACAGAACTGCCCTACGACTTTGAGAATTTGACGGCAAAGGATAAACTTAACGCCAGCAAAAAGATGAAGGCAGCAGGAATACCTTTAAGTATACCCGAAACGGACCCTGACTATCATTTATACCTTTTTGCGGAAGCGGTATGCAAAGTAAATTCAGCTATAGATATAACCGATATAATGCGGATGAGTGCGAAGGATGCCGACAAAGCCGCTTCTCTGGCAAGAAGTTTTTTCTATCTCGATTTGGCGGAATAATCCCTGATCAGTTTATAAAGACTGCAATTGCTCAGGTTACTTTAATAACATCCACATCGGCAGAATGGTGTTTTAATCAACCGTTAGTGGATTTTCTTGACTTTTACCATACTTTATGTGAAGAAGCCGAAAGGTTAAGAAGGGAGGCGGCTACCGGTGGCCAGTCAAAAAGAACTTAGAGCGTTGATTACTCTTGCCGGGAAAGTAGACCCATCTTTACAAACTGCTTTAATGACAGCATCAGCCCAGACGTCGAAAGCATCTCGAACTTTTTCAAAACTCGGCAGTTTTGCATCCAAAGGTTTAAGCATAATAGGTAAAGCCGCTGCAGTCACCGGAGCTGCGGTTGCCGCCGGAATAGGCACCGGGACAGTTGCCCTTGGCGGATTATTGATGAAGGCTACTGAGACCGGTGATCAGTTGGTAAAAATGCGGGATAAAACAGGGCTTTCCGCTGAGGAATTACAGCGCCTGCAGTATATATCAAGCCAGTTAGGGACGAATTTTGAGGCCCTCCCCCAGGCCATAAGCATTATGACAAAGCAGATGGATGCAGCCCGAAAGGGCAGTAAAGATACCGCAGCTGCATTCCAGGCCCTGGGAATTTCGGTGACAGATGGGGCCGGAAAACTCAGGCCGCAATCCCAGGTATTTCAGGAGGCCCTTGTCCAGCTTTCGAAAATAGAAAATCAGGCAGACAGAAATGCACTGGCATTCAAACTTTTTGGCCGAGGAGCGGCAGAACTATTTCCTATTCTGAATGCCGGGACAGATGAAATACAAAAGCTCGCTGCTGAAGCCGACAAGTTGGGTCTTGTCATGTCAGGTGAGCAGGTTGAAGCTTTGGATAACTTGGGAGATACAATTGATAAGCTGAAGCTTTCAGTAATGGGTCTTGGAAACAGGATTTTGGCGTCTTTGTTGCCCAAAATACAACCAATAATAGATAAGCTGGTTTCCGACTTACCTGCCATAGCCCCTAAATTATCCAGTGCATTAGGTGGATTTTTGGGCAATATAGCAAATTTATTGCCGGACCTTTTAAATGTGGCCAGTCAATTTGCACAAATACTGATGCCCATATTTGACACCATAGGCAGCACCATGGGTCCCATGCTTGTGAATATCATACAACAGGCTTTGCCCATAGTGATGCAGATTATACAGACTGCAATGCCTTTATTAAATCAAGGTCTCAGCATGCTCATATCTCTTATACAGCCCTTACTTCCACTTTTAATGCAGCTGGTTCAGCAGATACTTCCAATCGCAGCACAGATGATAATGGTTGTATTTTCAGTGCTTCAGCCGATAATACCCGTATTGGTGCAGCTCATTCAGGATATTTTACCTCCGATCATGCAGATATTGCAGGCTATATTACCATTTTTACAGGCATTAACCCCTATCATTGCGATGGTTGCCACAATAATTAGCTCGCTTTTAACTACCGCTTTAAGTGCGATAATTCCTGTATTAACGGAAATAGTTCAGGCATTATTGCCCCCACTTATGCAGATTTTGAACTCTATATTCCCGATTTTGCAGGCAGTAATACCAATTATTCAATTGCTTGCCAATGTTATAGGCACTGTTTTGGGCGGGGCTATAAAACTGGTTATGCCAATTATTGAGAAGTTTTTGAGTTTAATCTCCCCGATAGCTAATTTAGCGTCTAAATTTATAGGCGGTGTTAGTAATGTTATAGGCAGTGTAGGAAAATTTTTGGGGCTTAATGGGAAGAACGTGGAGTTGCAGGCGAATGTATCAAGCTCAATGCCCCGATTTGCCGAGGGCGGTATAGCAACCGAACCCTCGATATTTGGCGAAGCGGACTGGGCAGAAATGGCCATTCCACTTAAAAGGACCCCAAGAAGCCTTAGCTTATTGAATAAAACCGCTCAAATACTTGGAGCAAAACCTGCCGGGAGCAGTATTCAGATAATCTATAATCCCACTATCTACGGCGGAAATCGTGCGGAACTGGAACCCATATTACAAAAACACAAAGAAGAATTACGAATGATGATAGAAGAAATCGAGCGTGAAAGAGCGAGGGTTGCCTATGGCTATAGTTAATTATTTCGAATATACAACGATGCAGGGTGATACTTTCGACATGCTTGCTCTTGATGCATACAACGATGAATTCAAAGCCCATCTGATAATCCAGGCCAATCCACAATATGCTGGCGTGCTGGTATTCGATGCAGGAATAAAGCTAAAAATCCCTATTATTGAGCAGGAAGCCGCCGCAACCCTCCCGCCATGGAAGAGGTGACAGAGTTTTGCAGCTGATATATGAAGGTAAGGATATAACCAATGCCGTTGAAATTCATAAAGCCGACATAACTGATAATGCTGGGGGGATTGCCGACAGCTTGGAAGTCTGGTTTGATGATCCGGAAGGATTTTGGAGCCAATGGAAACCGAAGAAAAACGATAAGGTTCAAGTAAAAGAAAACGGTTTTGATTCCGGCCGCATGTATATAGACGAGCTTGAACAGCAGCGGGGTTTGTTTATTATTCGTGCCCTGGCCATTCCCCAGGATGCTAAAACGGAAAATACCAAGGCCTGGGAAAATGTAAGGTTTCTGGAGATAGTTACTGAACTGGCAAGGAAGTATGGATTCCTGCTGGAGACTTATAACATACAGAATCCTTTTTATGAGCGTGTAGACCAATTCGAACAGGCAGACTTCGCTTTTCTGGCATGGCGGTGTTTACTGGAAGGATACATGCTGAAAATAACCAGCCAGAAGGTTGTTATGTATGATGAGCGGTATATGGATGCACAGTCGCCAGTTAAGACCATTTATATTGACGACTTTGACGGGGATTACAGATTTTTACAGAGGTCAACATGGATATATGGTGGGTGCCGCATATCTTTCGGAGACATCAAATATGAGTATAAACCTTCCGGGGCTTTCGGACCTGTTTTAAAATTTGCTGATATATTTGTTTCAAGCCAGGCGGAGGCTGAACGATTCGCCAAAAATATCCTTCGTTCTAAAAATAAATATGAAAATACCGGATACTGCACCATCGAACTTGCTCCCGGGATTGCGGCAGGTAATGTAATACAGATACAGGGAGTAGGCATGGCCGATGGGAAATACTTTTGCGAACAAGTAACCCATAAACTTGCGAATAAAAAGACCTTTTTAAAACTCAGGAAACCGCTGGAGGGGTATTGATGGTTTTAAAGGGCAAGATATCGAGTATAGAATCTTCAGGGATACGGGTTTTATTTCCTGAAAGGGATAATGATGTATCCTGGCCTTTAAAAGCGGCTTCTCATGTTGGAACCCTTCAGGTAGGGGATAATGTTGCGGTGGTTTTCTTTTCAAACTGTATGAATGATGGGCTCATTATAGCTAAGTTTTAGGCGGTGGTTACATGCCTATTGCGGTTTTTGCGAATAAAACATTTCAGGTAAACAGTCAGAAAATATATACTTTCGATGATCTTACCATGAATAGCAGTCTAGAAACTGAAAAACAGGATGCGGCAAATAAAAAGCCAAGCACCTATATAAAGGGACCCGATTTATATACAATGAGCTTTAGCATACCTCTTGATGTTTCCATGGGTGTGAATGTCAGGAATGAATACGGAGCATGGAAAGCTCTTGTTGAAGCCGGCAAGCCTTACCCTTTTATATTGGGCGGGATACCCCTGGGTGCGAATAAATGGCTTCTCAAGAGTGCTTCATTGAATAATACAGTAATAGATTCAAACGGGAATATTCTTTCGGGGACTATTCAGTTGGAGTTTGAAGAATATGTCCGCCCGGGGAGTGCCCAGGCTTCCAAGAGTACCAAGAAAACTTCAACTTCGTATGCTCCAGGCATATCCCTTCCAAAAGTATCAGGAAATATAAATTTACTGGGGTCATCGGATAAGGCTGACATTAAAAGGTCCAATCCCAATATGCTTTCACGTTTACCGGAGTAGGTGATTGAATGGAATACATTATAGATACGTCAAAACCAGCCAATTTGAATTGGGCCGCAAAAGATGCGGAAAGAATAGCGCAAAACGTTAGGAATCTTATATCCACCTGGCGCTATGAGGTAGCATATGACCGAACTTTGGGCATTGACCAGAACATGCTTGATAAGCCCAAGGATACCATCGTGGCTTTATATGTTGCAGAAATATACAGACTGGTGAGCGATTACGAACCCAGGGCGACAGTCAAAGAAGTAAAATTCATCGGTGTGGATGATGAGGGTAATATGCAGTTCAGGGTGGTGATAGAGGTATGAGCGAAGTAAATTTTGTCGAAGTAGACGCCGAAAGTTTAAAAAACCAGCTCATACAGGATTTTGAAAGTGCGTTGGGAGAAACCTTTTATCCGGGTGATGAGCGCCGGATTTTTTATTGCAAATCTTACCTTTAATCGTGGGTTTGAAAAATGACATAAACGAATCGGCGAAACAAAATCTTTTGAGATATGCGACGGGCGATAAACTTGATGTGATTGGAGAATTTTATAATACAGCACGGCTTCAGGCCCAAAAAGCTAGAGTTACTTTAAGATTTACTCTTTCGGCTATTCAGCCAACAAATATTACAATCCCCGCAGGGACCCGTGCCACTCCTGACGGGCAACTTTATTTTGCAACGATTCAGGAACTTACAATTCCAGCAGGCCAGACACAGGGCGATGTAATTGCAGAAGCTACCGAGGGCGGAGAAAAATATAACGGCTTTGCTCCGGGGCAGATAAAAACAATCGTTGACCCGGTGCCGTATGTGGCCTCAGTGGCTAATATTGATACCAGCTCTGGGGGGTCAGATACCGAGGATGATGACCACTACCGAGACAGGATCCGGCAGGCACCGGAAAGTTATTCGACCGCAGGCCCTGAAGGGGCTTATATTTATTGGGCAAAAACAGCCGATGCAAATATAATTGATGTTTCAGTGTCCTCCCCATCTGCAGGCACCGTTAAAGTTGTACCGCTTTTGAAAGACGGAGAAATCCCATCCCAGGCTATCCTCGATAAAGTTACCGCTATTGTAAGCTCTAAAGACAAGAGGCCGTTAACTGACAACGTTCAGGTTGCGGCGCCAACCACAGTTTCTTACGATATAACATTGACTTATTATATAGCATTGGAGCGGCAAACCGAGGAAACCATCATAAGAAATGCTATTGAAGGAACCGGCGGTGCTATAGATCAATATAAGTTATGGCAGGCGGGGAAATTAGGGCGGGCCATTAACCCTGATTATTTACGGCAATTGATGCTTAATGCTGGGGCATTTAGAATTGATATTACAAGCCCAGTGTATACCGAAATCAATCTCGACCAGGTAGCCAAAGCCGGTACCGTAACTATCGCTTATGGAGGTCTGATATAAATGGACCTGAAAAACGTTGACCTTCTAAGCCTCCAAACATCATACATGAAACAGGATCCGACAACCCAGGCGCTTTGTGCAGCTTTAAACTCTCATTTCCGGCAGCTGGCCGATGAGGTTAAAGCCTGCTTAATTCTTTCCCGCATTGATGAACTGGATGATGCTGCTCTGGATGAATTGGCCTGGCAGATGCACGTGGATTGGTATGATTCAACTGCAGAAATTGAAATAAAACGGAGCCTGATAAAAAATGCTATTAAAGCCCATAGATACAGGGGTACGCCTTTTGCGGTAGAGGAAACCGTAAAAACCTATTTTGGAGACGGTGAAGTCCAGGAATGGTTTGAATATGGCGGCCAACCCTATTATTTCAAAGTCATGACTACGAATACTCAGGTAAATACTACGCTGCTTAATCAGTTCTTAAAGGTTTTAAATTCAGTCAAAAACGCCAGGAGTTGGCTTGAAGCGGTAGAAATAACGGCCACGGATGAAATGAATTTGTATTTTGGCAATGTTGTTCACATAGCCGACTATCAAGAAATAAGGCAGGTGGTATAAATGGGAGCTTTCGGGGGTCTTATTCTCACAAACAAAGGCAGAAATTTGCAGGCCAAAGCCCAGACTGGGGTTCAGCTGAACTTCACTAAAATAAAAATCGGTGATGGGAGCCTCAGCGGGCAGAGCATTGTAGATTTAACCAACTTAATTAATACAAAAAAAGAGCTAACAATACTAGGAATCGAGAGACTGACTGGTGGGAAGGCCAAACTTCGCAGCTATTTTACGAATGCAGATATTGTAACAGGCTTTTACTGGCGAGAGCTTGGGGTGTTTGCCCAGGATCCAGACGAAGGGGAAATACTTTACTGCTATGGTAACGCCGGAACAAATGCGGAGTATATCCCCGCTGGTGGTGGGCCTGACGTAGTCGAAAGATATATAAACGTAATAACCCTGGTTGGGAATGCTACAAATGTTTCAGCGACATTGGGGTCCGAAATATATGTAACCCAGGCTGATTTTGATAACCATACCGGAAATATAGTAATACATGTTACTCAGACAGAAAAAGATACATGGAATGCCAAGGAAACCCCTGCGGGAGCACAGGCCAAAGCAGATGCGGCAGGCTCAGCAGCCGTGACAGCAGCAAATTCATATACAGACCAACAGGTGGGATCGGTAAGTAATGCGCTTGCTGCACATCAGGCCGATTATGTGAAGCAGGTTGGCTATGCCACAGCCACAGGCTCGGCAAACACTTATGCAGTTACTTTAAATCCAGCACCGTCTGCATTAGTAGATGGGTTGTGTGTTGCAGTAAAAATAAATGTTGACAACACAGGAGCAAGCACTTTGAATGTAAATGGACTTGGTGCAAAATCTATTAAAAAACCAAATGGCAATGATGTAAGTGTAGGTAATCTAAAAGCCGGGAGCATATACACGCTGCGTTATAATGGCACAAATTTTATATTACAGGGTGAAGGGGGGTCGGGAAACGCTCAACCCTCAGATGTATTGAGTGGTAAGACTTTTACTAATGACATCGGAGAACAGATTGGAACAATGACCAACAACGGTATAAAAACAATAACACCATCCAACATAGACCAGGCCCTAAGCGGATACTATGCAAGCGGGAGCAAAGTTGCGGCTGTGACATTTGATGCAAGCAAAGTTTTAACGGGAACAACGATAGCTGGAACAGCAGGTACAATGCCGAACAGAGGTGCAGTGGTAATTACACCTAGCACAGCTAATCAAGCAATTGCGGCTGGATACCATAATGGAAGTGGGTATGTTGTAGGCGACCCAAATTTAGTTCCTGCGAATATTGTATCAGGAAAGAGTATTTTTGGAGTGGTTGGAAGTCTAATCCCAGGTAAAAAGTTTGCGAGTGGAACAGTAACTAGCTCCGGTAGTACTACTACCTTTCAGAAAATCGATGGATCAACTACGTCTCAATTTTCAGTAGCCGTTTCAGGTTTAACATTTCAACCGTCAATTATAATAGTATACAATCCAAACGGATATTATCCTACTATTTATAATTCTGCAGGTTTAACTAAAGACACTTATTTAGGAGTGGTTGAAACATACAATATCTTCTATACTTCACAAAATATAGTTGTAAATTCAACGGGGTTTACATTACCTGCATTTAATCCAAATATCCAATATAATTGGATTGCTATAGAATAAAAGGAGTGATATGATGCAACTTGGTAGAAAAATATATTATGAAAAGACAAATGGCATTGTAATATGGGATAAAGGTGAAATGTCAGGCGATGTACAAGAAACGACATTGGAACAAGACAAAGAATCAATGCCAGTATTAAAATTAATTACTCCTGAGCAATTAGGTGTTTTGCAATTAAGTTACGGGGAATATGCTGAAGAATTTGCGAGCTGCAGGGGATATAGAATAAATCCTGATACAGGGCGACTACAATTTATACAGTAGACTTATACTGTGCAACACGCCACAAGGGGTATTTTTTATTTTATGAAAATACATCTTCTTTTTAAATAAGATCTATAGTAGTATTGAATTGGAGGTGGTATCAGGAATGGAAGTCAAGGAAGTTATTGCTTTAATTCTGTTTGTGCTTCCTGGAATTTTAGCAGAAAAGATAAGTTATAAAATGGACTTTCCTTCTTCTGATAAAAGATCCGATTTTAATGAAATTGTTAACGGCATGTTGCTAAGCTTACCCATTGTTGTTCTTACGGGAGTTACGATGGCCCGGTTTAACGATATTAAAACTATTAAAGAATTTATTAATGCACTGGGCAACATAATGTTTTTATTAAAGTATTCCTTGCTTGTGGTCCTTATAGCAATTGCTACCGGCACAATTAAGGGGCTATCCGGAGACAATGTAAACTTTATAATTAACAAGGTTCGCTCATGGAATAAAAAAATGAATATCGACGATAAGTCCTGTTGGCGTCAAGTGTTCTTGGAGGAAAATGTGCCTCGCTATGTTAAAATCATAAAAGACGGGATAGTCCTAGGTGAAGGCTTTGCAAAGCATTATTCTCTACCTAATGAAGATATGGGCATAGTTTTGGAAGAGCACAAAGATATGGAATATTATAACACCCACCATCCGGAATACAAAGAGTATTTAAAGCTTTGCAAGACATACATCAATATAGAAAAAGGTGTCATAGTTGAGGTCTATGACACCAAAGAAGTTGAAAAGTATCTGATGAGTCTAAGCGAAAGTAATAAGTAATTAATTTTTTGGTGGCTTCGGTGGTATAAATGTAGGTGGATTAGCTGAGTGTTCTTCATTGCCTTTTCCCGGTTTTGGTCGTGGTGATGGGGCGGGTGAAGGCTTTAGCCTGGAAATAGGTTTCTTATCCGCCAAAAAAGATCCCTCCTTCCATGTCATATTTCTACAATCATTAATTTGAAAATTCGACGAAGGTAGGGTTTTTTCCTTTTAAAAATTAAACAATAAAATGCAAACTAAAGTTCGGACGTTGACTTGGGTTTTTAGACATGATATGGTATAATATGAGCAGGCTAGTCTGACCTGATCAGTCAGATAAAAAGCGCTTCCCGTAGGCGCCGCCTGCTTCAATCATTCTACGGGGCAAAAACACTTTACGGGGGTGTTCATATCATGCCTACTATTTCCCAATCATCTGAGGAACTTTTGCTTACCCAAATCTCATCCGAAGTCGTTTCATTATCTCCACAAATCGACCAAATTAAATTAAGAATGCGGTTGGCCGGTATTTTATCTTTATATGATGTCAGGCCGGCACAACTACCTGGTGCCCACCCGGATATCCAAGACAAGGTCCGGTTATTCCTGGCAGCTAAAAAGCTGGAAGGCTTGAGCCCGCTTACATTAGAGGGATATCAGCTTGAGCTTCGTATCTTCGCTGAGAAGGTCCGAAAACCTGTGACAGACATAACTACTGCCGACATAAGGGTATTTCTTGGGGATTTTCCGGATCTAAAGACCAGTTCGATATCAAAAAAGCTGTCGGTCCTGAAGAGTTTCTTCAGCTGGCTCACGGAGGAAGAAATCATCCCCCGGGACCCAACCAGGAAAATCAAGCCACCGAAAAAGGAACAGAGGATGCCGAAGGCGTTGACTATAGAGGAATTAGAGATGATCCGAGAGGCCTGCCAGACCTACCGTGAACGGGCACTCATCGAAGTGTTATATGCTACTGGATGCCGGCTGTCTGAAGTACAAGCTCTGAATCGAGACGATATCAATTGGCAAACAGCGTCGGCCCGAGTGATAGGAAAGGGTAATAAAGAGCGGGAAGTTTTCTTCTCATTCAAAGCCATGTATCACCTGCGGAAATATTTGATGAATCGGCTTGACCGAGAACCAGCCCTTTTTATCACGGAACGCCAGCCTTATCGAAGACTTTCCAAAAGAGGCATACAAAGAGAAATACATATCATAGCAGATCGGGCCGGCATTCAAAAAAGCGTTCATCCACATACTTTGAGGCATACCTTTGCTACCCTAACTTTGAACAATGGTGCCGATATAAGTACGGTTCAGGCCCTTCTTGGTCATGAGGACCCGGCCACAACGCAAGTATATGCTCAAATTAGTGATGAACACAAAAAAGAACAGTATAAAAAATATCATGTTCAATAGTAATCTTAGCCTCGGTTTATACCGAGGCTTTTATATTGGAGGTGTGATAGTTGCATGAATTAGAGCAATATTTTTCAAAAGCTTTTAACTCAGTCAAACCAATATGGGCTTTTTTTGTTGTTGCGGCAAATTATGTTTTATTTCCGGATGCAGCCTACATTCCTGCGGCTGGAGCCTTGGGCGGGGCGGTAGTGCTGGATATCATCACAAAATATTATGCCCTGGGTAAACGAAATGGCGGGATTCTAGCCGCTTTTAGGACCCACAAAATCAATAGTGAGAGTTTCTGGGAAGGAACAAAGATTAAGTTATTCAGCTATTTATCAATCATGATCCTGGCCGGTCTTAGTGTTAGAGTTACAATGCTGGATAGGGTAGCGGTGTTCTTGGCCACAGTAGCTTATTCAATCATGTTTTTACGTGAATCACAATCAGTCATGGAAAATCTTATCGATGCGGGTGCCACATGGCTAGAACCGCTGCTTAACTGGACAAAACGGAAGCAGGAAAAAGTGTTAGATCAGGACTTTGTAATACTATCATCAGAGACTGAAACTTCAAGTGTAGAAAAGCCTTTAGATTTGCCTACAAAGGAGGATGGAATAGATGGCTAAAATCTGTATTGACCCCGGGCACGGAGGACAAGATCGGGCCAACCGTGGGCCCACGGGATATATTGAGGCAGATGGAGTTTTGGACATATCTCTCCGCCTAGCTGCTAAACTTCGGGCCGCCGGTCACCAGCTGAAACTTACCAGAGAAAAAGATATGACACTATCTTTGGCTGAAAGAGCTCAAATTGCAAACAATTGGGGAGCGGATATTTTCATCAGCGAACACACCAATGCTGGCCCATCTGAAGCCAGAGGAGTAGAAGTGATTCACAGTATTCATGGTGGCCCAGGGCAAAAGCTTGCACAGCTTATTTACGATGAGCTTGTGGCCCTGGGACTTCCGGGTCGGAGGGTATTCAGCCGTGAAAGTAAAAATTACTCTGGCCAGGATTATTATGGTGTTATACGGATGACCAAGATGCCGGCAGTGATAGTGGAATCAGAGTTTCACACCCACCCTGAGGCTGAAAAGCTGCTCAAGGATCCTGCCTGGCGTGAGAAAATAGCGGAGGCCCAGGCTAAAGCTATTTTAAAATTTTTTGGTCAGAATGTTGCAAATAAAGGGGATGATAATTTGGTTAAAACAAAAGTATTATTTGATGGGGAAGAGTTGGAAGGAGTGATTATTGATAATAAGACTTATGTTGAAGTTAGAAAGCTTTGTGAAAAAGTTAAGTTGAAAGTATATTGGAATGATAAAAAGAAACAAGTGGAGGTGTCAAAATAATGGAAGATAAAATTTTAAACCTGGCCTATGACCTGCTGGCTATCCTGATACCGTTGTTGGCAGGTTTTTTAGTTGAGCTGCTTCGGCGGAAACTCGGGACGGAAAAAAATGCGAAAAATACAGGAGGAACTAACCGCAAAACAGGAACTTGCATTATTGGCTGTGCGGTTTGTGGAGCAGGTATACAAGGACCTACATGGCGAAGAAAAATATCAAAAGGCGGCAGAATGGCTTGTGGAACAGGCGGCAAAAATAGGGTTGAACCTGACCGCTGAAGAAGTGAAAGGGTTGATCGAGGCTGCCTTGCGAGAAATGAAAGATGTCTTCGGCGAAGAATGGGCTAATGCAATAGAGAAG
Organism: Biomaibacter acetigenes; assembly: GCF_003691585.1. Classification (GTDB taxonomy): domain Bacteria; phylum Bacillota; class Thermosediminibacteria; order Thermosediminibacterales; family Tepidanaerobacteraceae; genus Biomaibacter; species Biomaibacter acetigenes. Next base: position 1,278,163 of record NZ_CP033169.1, read on the forward strand.
AAAGAAGACACCCCCGGTTAAGGCCGGGGGATTTTTTTATTTGCTCTGAAGAAACTGTATGTAAAAGAAAAAGGGACCGTTTTTAGAGGGTCCCTTCTTATAATTTTTTATAGTCTTTCCTCATATTTTACACCTTGCTTATTCTTTTCAGCTCTTACCGCATTTCTTATCATTTCCTTTACCTCCATAGGTTTTTTCACATCATTAAGCTTAAGGACCGGGGTGGAAGGGTCTGTGGATGCTATTGTTATATCACCGATTCCCAGAGCTCTTTCTGTTATGCCCTGCTTTACAATAATGTCTTTAACCTTGATTAATTCCATCTCTTCTTGTTTTTTGCCTATAAGTCCCGTCTTTATTATAAGTCTTTGATTGGTAAGCATATAAGTAGTGGAATTGAGATTTGCTTTGTCCAGTGCTCTGGCCGTAAGGCCTGAAGGTTTCCCCTCCCATAAGATCTTTTCTTCGTCAATATATTCTTTTGTAGTCATTGATGTGGGTTGGGCATTTTGATCAAGTTTATTGCCACATGACGCACAAAATTTACTTCCAAGTTGATATTCCGCTCCACAATTAATGCAGAATGGCATAAGAATTCCTCCCTTTTTACAATTATTAAAAAAAATTATTCTACAAAAAGCATTATTTTCCTTTATTTTTGACAAAAATTTTATTATAAGAAATTTTACTTCTGTATTTTAGAATTGCTCTTTTGTTTCTACTCCAAGAGCACAAAAACAATAATAATTTCTATCCGTCAAAAATTCGTCAAAAAAATTTTTCATTTTTATTCAATTTTATACTCATCATTAAAAAACAAAAACCCCGCAAAACCTTGATTTTACGGGGTTTGTTCTGAAATATTCGTTTAGGTTCGAAGTAAAATTTATTTTCCCGGGAAATAGAATTTATCGGCCCGTATTCCGTAAATCCCTTTATCAGGGCTGCCTATTCATTAAGAGAAAGTATTTCGGCGTTCTATGAAAAAAATCTTTCCCCAGACCTTTCCTCGCTGCTTGTGGGCATCGTTCTGGGCTTAAAAGGCAATATTTCAGACCAAACCCTGAGGGCCTTTTCGGATTCGGGTACACTCCATTTGCTAGCCGTGTCCGGTATGAATACTGCCATCATCTATGGGGTACTTCAGAGTATTTTTGATTTCTTTAATTTTCCCCGCATTTTTTCCTTTTTGGCAGGTTCAGCGGCTATAATATTTTACTCCTTCATGGCAGGCCTATCCCCTTCGGTGTCAAGAGCTGCAGTCATGATTGTGGTATTAATGCTGGGCAGGTTGGTAGGAAGGGAAAACGATGCTCTAAACTCCCTCGGCTTTGCGGCGGTATTGCTGCTTCTAATAAATCCCTTAAACCTTTTTTCCGTCAGTTTTCAGCTTTCCTTTGCCGCCACCCTTGGGATTATCCTTTTTTATAAAACCTTTCGGGATATTCTTTCGTCCCTTCCGCATTTTCTCAGGGACTCCCTGGCGATAGTAATGTCCGCTCAAATGACGGTATGGCCTTTTGCGGCGTACTATTTTCACCGGGTTTCTCTGATAGGTTTCATTTCAAATCTATTTATAGTTCCTGTGGTAAGTCTTGTATTGATAGCCGGCATAATTTCGGGCTTGGTGGGCATCATCTTTCCGCCATTGGGAGCGGTGCTTGTTAAAATAGCCGGCCTTCTGCTGACCTTCGCGGAAAGGGCTGCGGTCATAAGTTCCGGGGTTCCTCTGTCAGTCCTGGTAGTACCAGTATTATCCCCCATTATTATCATTCTGTATTTTATATTGATAGCCATTATTTTTAACATCATCCCGGTTCCTTTCGCTGCGGCACCTCAAGTAAAAAAAGCTTGTGCAGCAGTGCTGGCAGCGGTGTTTTTTTTACTAATAATCCCCAAAAACTCCGGCCTTGAAGTGACCTTTGTGGATGTAGGCCAGGGGGATTGCATCTTTATAAGGACGGAAAACGGAGGCACGGTGTTAATAGATGGTGGGGGAACGCCCGCATATTACACCGGGGATTTTGATGTGGGGTCGGCGATTGTGGAGCCCTTTTTGTACGGCAGGGGTGTTGATCACATCGATGTTATGATTTTCAGCCACTTTGACGATGACCATGCCAGGGGATTATTGACAGTTTTAAGAGATATGAAGGTAACCACGGTAATTTACGGCAAACCTGCAGGTTCGGACATTTACAAAGACATGCTGGAAATTGCCCAAAGTAAAAAGATAAGGTTGATTCAGGTAGGCCGCGGCGATAAATTTTATATGGGGGAAACGGTCTTTGAAGTATTGAACCCTTCCCGGGACAGTACTTTAGCTAATGACAATGACAATTCCGTGGTATTAAAAATGACATTTGACAACATGAGTTTTTTGTTTACAGGAGACCTTGGGTTTGAAGGCGAGAGGCAGCTTTTAAACTCAGGATTGGATCTTGAAGCAGAAGTATTAAAGGCGGGACATCACGGCAGTGCCACATCCACTTCAGGGGAGTTTCTTTCAAGGGTGAATCCCACCTTTGCGGTGATTTCTGCCGGCAAGGACAACAGCTTTGGCCATCCATCTCCGAAGGTTCTGGACATGTTAAAGCAAAAAGGCATTAAAATTTTTCGCACAGACCTTCAGGGAGCGGTGACCTTTAAAATACAGAAAAATAATGTTAAAATATTTACATCAATTCCCGGGGAGATGTGAAAATTATGGAAAATCTCCAGCTGTTTTTCGGTGATGAGAAGTTATTAATAAAAGAAGAGATAGAAAAAATAAAAACCGCAATGATTCCTGCGCATCTTGAAGCAGTTAACTTTATCGGTCTTGACGGTAAAACCGTGTCCGAGGATGAAATAATCAATGCCGTCATAACAGTGCCGATGCTCCAGGACAAAAAACTGGTGGTAGTGTATGACGCCCGTTTTTTTGAGAGCACTAAAAATGAAAAAGACGGGCAGGAATCCGACAAAAAGGATGATTTTGCAAAATTTTTACAAAAAGTGCCTCCATATACCCAGCTCATATTTACCTGCGAAAAAGTGGATAAGAGGAAAAAAATCTTTAAATTAATCCAGAAGGAAGGTATTGTCCGGGAGTTCCCGGCGCCATCCCTCAAGGAGAAAGCCCTGTGGGTGCAAAAGAGGGCGGAACTCTACGGTAAGAAGATGGATTTATCCGCAGCATATTTCATGGCCCAGTACACCAGGGACCTCTATCAAACTGACATGGAACTTAAAAAGGTAACGGCCTTTGCAGGTGAAAAACAGACCATACAACAAAATGAAATTCAGTCAATATTTTCAAAATCCCTGGAAAACAACATTTTTGATTTGATGGATTATATGGGCATGAAAAAACCAGCGCTGGCTATTGCTATCCTGAATGATTTATTATTGCAGGGTGAAAAGGGAATTGTAATCCTTTTTATGATTTCAAAACACATTATGGACCTAATCTCGGTGAAATCCTTACAAAATGCGGATTATCAGGAAATAAAACAAAAGCTGAATCTACATCCTTTTGTTCTAAAAAAAGCCATTGAACAGGCCAAAAACTTTTCCCAGGAGGAATTAAGACAGGCTCTAAAATGGTGTCAACAACTGGACCTTGACATAAAAAGGGGAAAAATTGATGACAGAAAGGGTATAGAATTGTTTATCACAAGGATAGCAACAAAATAAAAGGAGGTCACTTTTCCGGTGGGAAAAAGTGACCCCTTTTGTTTACTGATACCTGGAAGGTTGCTGCTGTCTGGCCGGTGCTACGGTCTGGGCTGTATGCTGACCGAATTCCTGGTTGTAGGCCGATGTCCTGTACTGCTGTTGCTGACCTTTAGCCGGCGCCACGGTCTGGGCTGTGTGCTGGCCGAATTCCTGGTTGTAGGCCGAAGTCCTGTACTGTTGCTGCTGACCTCTGGCCGGTGAAACCGGTTGAGCCGTATGCTGACCGAATTCCTGATTATAGGCTGCCATCCTCGCCTGCGGAGTGCCGGTCGAAATTGTCTGCCCTATTTGAGGCTGATACTGCTGCCCCGCGTAGCCGAACTGTCCGGCCTTTCTCTGGGCTTCGGCCTGAGTTACCTGTGTTCCAATATCCCGACTGACCGAAGTTAACTGCTGCAATTGCCGTGAAAGATCATTGCACATCCTCTGCATCATACTGAGCTGTTCAGTGGCTTTCTGTTCGGCCTGTTGCAGCTGCTGAAGCCTTTGAGCTGTGGCGGATTCAGAAGAAGATAATTGAGAAAGCTGCATGGCATTGTTCTGTTCAGCCCGGGAGAGTTGATTAACTATCTGGTTAAAATTGTTAAGGTTTTGCTGGAACTGCTGAATCTGCTGCTGAAGCTCCATTACTTTATCCAAGTCAACCACCTCCAGGTATTTTTGAGATTAGATATTCTAATCTCATAATTATTTTTTCTCAAAACAACTTAAATTAAACTGGAAAAAAAATCGCGTAAGCGACGGCTTACGCTGATTAACTTACTGCTATGTTGGATTGTGACATCCTCTTATAAAGGCTGGATTTTTTACGGGCAGCGGCATTTTTGTGAATAACACCTTTGGAAGCGGCCTTATCAATGGCCTTTATGGCATTGACCAGGCTGGTTTTGATGCTTTCGGAATCGGCTGATTTTAAAGCCTCGGCGAATTTTTTAATGGAAAATCTCATTTGAGATTTAACCAGATTATTCCTGAGCGTCCTGGTTCTGGCCTGGCGGACTTTCTTCTTGGCCGATGCAATATTTGGCAAAACTTTTCACCCCCTTGAAATGCTAGACATTATTCTATCATTTCATTTGTTAAAATGCAAGGGACAAAAAGATTTCTGTCCTGCATATTATAAAAATCTTAAGGTTAATATAATAAAAGAATACAAATTGGAGGTGATAATTTATGGTAGGTATGATAATTAGGTTTATTGTTTCAGCGCTGGTGTTGATGCTGGTAAGTTTTATCCTGCCCGGTTTCAAGGTGGCAGGCTTTACAGGAGCCCTGATTGCGGCTATCGTCATAGCCATACTGGGCTTTATAGTGGAAAGTCTTTTAGGCAATAAGATTTCCCCGCAAAACCGGGGTATAGTGGGCTTTATCACGGCGGCAGTGGTCATATATTTCGCCCAGTTCCTGGTTCCCGCCATGAGTGTTACATGGTGGGGAGCTCTGCTTGCTTCTCTTGTAATAGGTATTATTGATGCCTTTGTGCCCACCGAGCTTCGATGAGGAGGGGTAGATTATAAACAAAAACATTCGCACCGATCTCGCCATCGAAGCAAGGGAGCTTACAGGCGGCAAGGAACTCTCCGGGGTGCGGGTCGATACTGAAAAATCTGATGAAATGACCATCAGCAGGGTCAGGATAGAAAACGAGGCTGGAGCCGAAGCCATGGGTAAACCCATGGGTTATTATGTCACGCTGGAAGTGCCTCGCCTCAAGGAAAAAGATCCGAAACTTACCGAAGAAGTCAGTAAAAATATGGCCGAGGAAATAAAAAATATGATAGATTTACCGGCCGATGCTACCATACTTGTCATAGGTCTGGGCAACTGGAATGTAACACCGGATTCTCTGGGGCCCAAGGTTGTCAGCAGACTGATTATCACCAGACATCTGATGGAAATAATGCCCGATAAATTTAACACGGAAAATGGAATCCGTCCCGTTTGCGCTCTGGCACCAGGAGTTCTCGGAATAACCGGCATAGAAACCAGCGAAGTAATCAAGGGTCTGGTAGAAAAGGTAAAACCCCAACTTGTCATTGCCATTGATGCCCTGGCAGCAAGAAGTATGGAGCGCATCAGCACCACCATCCAGATAGCCGATACCGGTGTTTATCCGGGTTCCGGGGTAGGTAATCGCCGCATGGGCATTACTGAAGAAACCATAGGTGTTAAAGTTATTGCCATAGGAGTGCCCACAGTAGTGGATGCGGCTACCATGGCCAATGACACTCTGGACATGTTGATAGGCCAGTTTACCCGACAGGCAAAACCCGGCAGTGATTTTTATAGACTGTTGCAGGATCTGGACAAAGACGAAAAATATAAATTAATACAGGAAGTCATGTCTCCTTTTGTGGGACAACTGGTAGTAACTCCAAAGGAGATAGATTCCCTGATAGATAACACAGCCAGGACGCTGGCCGGGGGTTTAAACCTGGCCCTTCATCCCGGGATAAGTTATGAGGAGGTGAGCACTTTTCTCCAATAAAAATGAGGCAAAAAAAGCCTCATTTTTTTTGTGTACGGTGAATATGTTTTATGGGAGGAAGTGATAGACTTGATAAGGTTTAAAGTAATAAAAATTAAAAAATACATACTATTTGCAGTTTTAGGCATTTTAATTTTGGGTTTGGTTGCTTCGGTGATCAGAACCGGCCTTTCTCCAAAAGTAGTTCCGGTTTTCGGCAGTTCGGGCAAAAAAAATATTGATATTAATATAAATTTCGTACATAGGTTGGATAATGGGTTCCTCAGGAAACTCATATGCTGGGGTTTACCTGTGATCAATGCCGTAAACAATGAACGATTTCCCCTGGTAAATTATATTTCCCTGGCAAGAACTGCATTCCGGATGATGACAAATGTGGATTTAGATAACCCGAGAAGTTATTTTTCAATACAGGTTCCCATTATAAGTATTGTCAAGACGGAAATGGTTTCGACGCCAGGAGTGGAACTGCCCCCGGAAAATCCCCCAACGGTGGAAAATGAACATGAACCCTCGACAAATCCGCCAGAAGTTCCGGAACCTGACACATCGGCGGCAGAGGTGGAAAAAATCGTGCCCATGAAGGGAAAGCCGCTGGTTCTAATATACCATACCCATACCACGGAATCATATATGCCTTCAAAAAACTATAACTACAACCCCAGAGATAAGGCATACCATACCAATGACCTTAGATTCAGCGTAGCAAGAGTTGGAGATGTAATGGCCGACGAACTAAATAAGATGGGCATCCCTACTTTACATGACAAGACCGTGCATGATGTGCCCACATACATGACATCGTATACCAATTCCCTGAAGACTGTGGAACAAATTCTCAAAACAAATCCATCCATAAAAATAATAATAGATCTTCACCGCGATGCCCCTACGGCAGATCCTCAAAAATCAAGGGAATTGACCACAGTTAAGATTGACGGCAAGACCTATTCTAGAATCATGCTGGTCATCGGCAGCGACAAGGTATTTCCACACCCGCACTGGAAGGAGAATTACCGGTTCGGTGTTCTAGTCAATAATAAGCTTGAAGAACTCTATCCGGGCATTTCCAGAGAGATAGATTTAAGGGAGCAGAGGTTTAACCAGCATCTTTCCAAAAAGGCTATTCTTGTGGAAATAGGCAGTCACGGGAATACCATGGAGGAATCCATAGAATCCGCAAAAGCCTTTGCCCGGGCGCTCTCAGAAGTAGTAAAAAGTTTGACGCTGCTGAATGAAAATGAAAATATTGGCCAACAATAAAAAAATAAGAACAACATCTGACTTCTGGCCTCCGACATCTGATATGTTACCGGTGCTGCACAAGTCGTTCGCTAAGGCAAACTGTGCACCTCCTTCATCTTTATTAAAAGGTGAGTATCTGTGAACTATAAGGATTTATTGACATTGATTATCATCTTTCTTTTTGTTTTAGCCCTGGGACTTCGGGCGGCCGAAGAGGGCGTGTATGCCACTATGGGTATCGATAAAAGGCCCGCAAGTTTTGACTTTGATTTCGATGCCCGGGACAGGTCCTATGACTTTTCCATTTTGGGCAGACACTGGCAATTTGCCAGTACATTCAAGATAGCCGATTTCTATGCCGACAGGAAAAAGGTCAACATAAGAATTTCAGGAAGGGATATAAAGTTTCATCCTCTTGTAAACCTGGGGTTCAAGTTAAGAGCGGGGTAAATCTTGATAAAAAATCCGCCGAAATGTATAATTGAATGTAAAAAGGGCTGAAGAAAATGAGGTGGAATAAATGTCTATACCCCGCGAAAGAATCAGGAATTTCTGTATAATAGCCCACATTGACCACGGAAAATCAACCCTGGCCGATAGACTGCTGGAATATACCGAGACCATACCCCCTCGCGAGATGGAAGACCAGGTTCTTGATAAAATGGAACTGGAGCGGGAGAGGGGTATCACCATCAAAGCCCAGGCGGTTAGGATGATATACCACGCCGATGACGGGCACGACTATCTTTTGAATCTAATAGATACACCCGGACATGTGGATTTTAACTATGAGGTTTCAAGAAGCCTGGCCGCCTGCGAAGGTGCTCTGCTGGTGGTAGACGCCACCCAGGGTATAGAGGCCCAGACTCTGGCCAACACTTATCTTGCACTGGAACATAATCTGGAGATAGTGCCAGTAATAAATAAAATTGACCTCCCCAGCGCCGACCCCGAAGAAACCAAAAGAGAGATAGAAGAGGTAATCGGGCTTTCCACCGAAGAAGCCGTTTTGACTTCGGCCAAAGAAGGCACAGGGGTGAAGGATGTACTGGAAGCCATTGTTAAATTTATCCCTCCCCCAAAAGGCCGCATTGAGGACCCGTTGAGGGCTCTCATATTCGACTCCTTTTACGACTCGTACAAGGGGGCTGTGGCCTTTGTGCGTGTCATGGAAGGGGAAATATCACCGAAAAAGGTCATTAAAATGATGTCAACAGGCAAGAGCTTTGAAGTTACCGAAGTGGGCGTTTTTAAGCCCGACATGGTATCCGTTGACAGCTTGAAAGCTGGAGAGGTCGGGTATGTGGTGGCCAGTATAAAAAATGTTACCGACACCCGGGTGGGAGACACCATCACCGATGCTGAAAGGCCTGCGGAAAAACCGCTGCCCGGTTATAAAAAAGCGGTGCCCATGGTATTTTGCGGCATGTACCCTGCCGAAGGCGAGGATTATGAAAATCTAAAAGACGCGCTGGGCAAGTTGCAATTAAATGATGCAGCCCTGTTTTTTGAACCTGAAACTTCGGCGGCTCTCGGATTCGGATTCCGATGCGGTTTTCTGGGATTGCTGCACATGGATGTGATTCAGGAACGCCTTGAGCGGGAATATAACCTGAACCTTATCACCACTGCCCCCAGTGTCATTTACAAAGTCACCAGGACCAGCGGGGAGCAGATCAACGTGGACAACCCCACTAATTTTCCGCACCCAACGGAAATAGAATATATTGAAGAGCCTTATGTAGACGCGTCCATCATGCTTCCTACCGAATATGTGGGTACGATCATGGAGCTTTGCCAGGATAAGCGCGGGACCTTTAAGGATATGCAGTATATAAATGAAAAGAGGGTAATATTAAAATATGACATGCCCCTTTCGGAAATAATTTACGATTTCTTTGACCAACTCAAATCCAGATCCAGGGGCTATGCATCCCTGGATTATGAGCTTTCGGGCTATAAAAAATCCGAGCTTGTCAAGCTGGATATCCTTATAAACGGAGAAATAGTGGATGCTCTGTCTTTTATCGTTCACAAGGATAAGGCGAATAGCCGGGGCCGGCAGATGGTGGAAAAGCTAAAAGAAGTAATTCCCCGCCATCTTTTCGAGATACCCATACAGGCTGCTATAGGAGGCAAGATCATTGCCCGGGAAACAGTAAGTGCCCTGAGGAAAAATGTTCTTGCAAAATGCTACGGCGGTGATGTCACCAGAAAGAAAAAGCTTCTTGAAAAACAAAAAGAAGGCAAGAAGCGGATGCGCCAGCTGGGGAATGTGGAAGTGCCCCAGGAAGCCTTCATGGCTGTATTGAAAATGGAGTAACAATATGAATGAAATTTCTCTATATATCCACATTCCCTTTTGCGTCAAAAAATGCAATTACTGTGACTTTAACTCCTATGCTGCGCCGGAACTGGTGCCTTCCTATATGGAAGCCTTACAAAAGGAAATCTCATTATATAGATACATGAATCGTCCGGTAAAAACAGTATATATCGGCGGAGGAACCCCAACCCTTCTAAGTGAAAAAGACCTGGAGACCTTGATAGACTGCATCCGCCGGCGCTTCAAAATAAAATCCAACGCCGAATTTACCATAGAAGCCAATCCCGGCGCTTCAAGCCGGGAAAAGCTTTTGCTTTTAAGAAATCTCGGGGTAAACAGACTGAGCCTGGGACTTCAAGCTTACCAGGACAGGCTTTTGAAAGTCATGGGCAGGATTCATTCGGCGAAGGAATTTGAAGAAAGTTTCAAAACCGCCAGGCAAGCAGGTTTTGACAATATAAATGTAGATGTGATATTTGGCCTGCCCTGGCAGACCCTTTCGGACTTCATGGAAACTCTGGAATATCTGGCCAAACTTTCTCCGGAACATATATCCTGCTATTCGCTGACAGTGGAAGAAGGTACCGTATTTTACAAATGGCAGCAACAGGGCTTGCTGGAACTCCCGGGCGAGGATGAAGAGCGGGCCATGTACCATAAAGCCGTGGAATATCTAAAGAGGCAAGGATTTATCCATTATGAAATATCTAATTTTGCAAAACCAGGCCGGATGTCCCGGTACAACATGGCCTGCTGGGAATATGAAGATTATCTTGGCCTCGGTGCGGGAGCCCATTCCTTTATGGATGGCCTCAGGTTTTATAACTACCTCTCCCCGCAGCAATATATAAAATGCCTGTCACAAAAAATGCTTCCGGTGGCGAAAACGGAACATATAGATATCCGGGAGCAGCAGGCGGAATTTTGTTTTTTAGGGCTGAGGCTGATAGAGGGATTGAATAAAGAAGCTTTTAAAAAACGTTTCGGAAAGGATATTCATCAAATTTACGGCAGTACCATCGAAAAACTTTTAGCATCGGGCTTGCTTGAAGAAGATGATATACATTTGAAGCTCACTTACCGGGGCCTGGACCTGGCCAACGAAGTATTTGTAGAATTTTTGCCTTAATCTTCTTGACAAAAAAAATCCGAAGTGATATTTTTTTAATTAGAATTTTAGCACTCTCGTGTTAAGAGTGCTAAAAAGAGGTGAGAGTTATATGCTGGATGAAAGGAAAATGAAAATACTTTCAGCTATCATAGATGACTATATAGCCACGGCCGAACCCATTGGTTCCAGGACCATAGCCCGAAAATATCACATCGGAATTAGCCCGGCCACGATCCGCAACGAAATGGCGGACCTGGAAGAACTGGGATACCTATCTCAGCCCCATACATCGGCGGGGCGCATACCATCCAATAAGGGATACAGGTTTTATGTGGACTTTCTGATGCCTTCAAGGAAGCTGGATGAATACGAGCAATCCTTTATAAAGAAGCTTCTCAAAAAGCGTGTCAAAGAACTGGAGGACCTGATCGAAGAGGCGGGAAAGGTCATATCCAAACTTACCAGCTATACCGCCATCATTCTGGGGCCCCAGCTTGAATGCAGCAGGTTGAAGCACGTGCAGATAATACGGCTGGAAGAAAAGAAAGGCCTCATGATCATAGTAACCAATTATGGTACCGTCAGCCATCACATTATAGAGATACCTCAGAATTTGACGGATTCGGATTTGCAGAGAATATCAAATGCATTAAACAGCAATCTCGGGGGGAAAGCCCTTGAAGAAATAACTCCAGAAGTTATGAATTCCATAAAAGATGACATGATAGAATATGACAGTGTTTTAAATATACTGCTGGATTTGTTGATGGAAAACCTTGACGACACAAAAGAGAATAGTAAGGTCTACGCCTCGGGAAGTTCCAGGATGCTGGAGTTTCCAGAATTCAGGGATGTGGAAAGGGCCAGGAATTTTCTATCTCTCCTGGAACAGCATGACCTGATCACAAGGGCTCTCAAGACTGCATGCAAGCCCAACACCATAACAGTTACCATAGGCAGTGAAAATCCCTGGAGCGAATTTCAAGAACTGAGCATTGTTACCACAGGTTTTTTCGTTGAGGATAAAAACCTGGGCATTTGCGGCATAATTGGCCCCACCCGCATGGAATACTCTAAAGTTTTTTCCATACTTGAGAAAGTAACCGACTATCTCAACAAAGCCATTACATCACTATTGTAAGATACACCGGATTTAAACCTCGACCCTATGGGCGGGGTTTTCTTCCGCATTCGTAAATTATTAAGGAGGTTTTGATATTGACATTCAAGGATAACAGCGCCCAGGAAGTGGATGAAAAACTGGCAGCTCTCATCACCAATTCCAATGCCATAAGAGCCGTCGCATCGGCCGTTGAAGGCACCATCGGTCCCAAAGGTCTGGACATAATGCTGGTGGACCGTTTTGGAGAGGTTACCATCACCAACGATGGAGTTACGATTTTAAAGCAGATGGATGTAAACCATCCGGCAGCTAAAATGCTCATCAACATCGCAAAAGCCCAGCAGGAAGAGGTAGGAGACGGGACCACCACGGCCACCATTATGGCGGGAACCATGGTTTCCGAAGGCGTGAACCAGATATTGAAGGGTGTACCTGTGGCCCGGGTCATAGAGGGCGTAAAATACGGGGTAAAAAAAGCCCGGGAGATTCTGAGCGCGAACATCATTCCGGTCAGGGATATAAATGACCCGGCACTGAAGAATATAGCCCTCATAGCCGGAAGGGAGCATGAGGACATTGCAGAGCTCGTCACAAAGGCGGCAAAACTTATCGGTGAAGAAAAACTTAGAGAAAAGAATTTCAAATTAAAGGACATTGTAATGTCCCGGGCGGGAGCAGACAATGAGGTTTTTATGGGCATAATAATTGATAAGGAAAAAATGAATAAACAGATGCCCGACGAAATCAACGATGTAAAGGTGCTTTTGATAGATGATGCTCTGGAACCCGAAGAAATTGCCCCAGAAGCCCTCAGGACGGAAGCAGGATTTACCCGTTATCTGGAACTCAAGCAGGAGTTCAAGGAGAACCTTAAGAAAATAATGGATTTGAATATAAATCTCATACTGGTGGATAAAAATGTAAGCGATGAGGCCGAGGAACTCCTGACCGATGCAGGCATTATAGTACTGGAAAGGGTATCAAGAAAAGACCTGGAGAGGGTGTCGGAACATACCGGCGCAAGGATAATAAAGCGTATGGGCCTTAAAAAGCCGGCACAAGAGATACAAAACTACATAGGCCGGGCCGATAAGGTATATGAAGATGAGAAACTGGAGCAGATAAGGATAGTGGGAGGCAAGGGCAAACCCATGGCCACCATCCTGGTGGGGGCAGCCACCGAGGAAATAGTCGGCGAAAGGGAACGTATAGCCAGGGATGCCGCTTCATCCCTGCAAGCTGCCGTGCTTTTCGGCATGGTTCCGGGCGGCGGAGCCGTGGAAATGGCCATATCCCGGGAACTGGAAAAAGAAAAGGATAAAATGAAGAGCATGGCTTCGTACGGGGTGGAATGCGTATGTGCCGCCCTTAAAAGGCCCCTGGCCCAGATTGTGTATAATGCAGGATTTAACCCCCTGGAAAAGATGGAAGAAGTAAATTTCACCCAATCTGAAAAAAAACAGCTTCTCCATCGGAATCAACTGTGAAACCGGAGAAGTGGCGGATATGGTGGAACTCGGGGTGCTAGACCCTGCCCTGGTAAAGCTGCATGCCATCAAGGCTGCAGGGGAAGTTACCGAAGCTATTCTCAGGATAGATACCATAATCAAGAAGAAGGACGAATCAGTTCCGAGCAAGCCCGGGGCCGAAACGCCAAATGGCATGGCTGAAATGGATTTTTAAAACATTTTAAAACAAAAGAGGTGAGGTGATCCAAATGAATTTAAAGCCCGGGGAAGAAAAGGATAAAGATGTGGAAAACGCCCTGAAAGAAAAAGATGATGGCAGCACGGGTACGGGCGATGAAGAAATAAAAGAAGAAAGTAACAGCGAGAATGATTTAAAACAAAAACTTGAAACTCTGGAAAAGACCATTGAAGATCAACAAAAGCAAATCGATGAATACAAGAACCGCTGGTATAGAGCCCAGGCGGATTTCGACAACTTTAGAAAAAGAACTCAAAAAGAAATTCAGGATATTCATCTCTATGCAGGGGAACAGTTGATTAAAGATATCCTTCCCGTGGTGGACAATTTTGAAAGGGCCATGGACTCCATAGAGGACAGGGAAGGCCCCATTTATAAGGGAATCCAGCTTATTTACCAGCAGCTCAAAAAAGTGCTGGAAAAATATGATGTAAAAGAAATCGATGCTCAGGGCAAGACCTTTGACCCCAGGTTCCACGAGGCGGTCATGCAGGTGGAAAGCCAGGAATATGAAAATGATACCGTAATTGAAGTCTTGCAAAAGGGTTATTTATTCCATACAAAAGTCATAAGACCCAGCATGGTCAAAGTTGCTAAAAATAACGGAGGTGTTTTTATGGGTAAAGTAATCGGTATTGATCTTGGTACTACAAACTCAGTAGTTGCATATATGGAAGGAGGCCAGCCTGTAGTTATTCCCAATGCCGAGGGGTCAAGACTTACTCCTTCCGCAGTAGCTTTTACAAAGGACGGTGAGCGCCTGGTAGGGCAGCTCGCAAAACGTCAGGCTATCACGAATCCCGAAAGAACCATACTATCTATTAAAAGGCACATGGGTACCGACTATAAGGTAAATATAGACGGCAAAGCCTACACTCCTCAGGAAATATCTGCCATGATTTTACAAAAGCTAAAACAGGATGCGGAAAGTTATCTGGGAGAAAAAATTACCCAGGCGGTAATCACCGTACCCGCGTACTTTACTGACAGCCAGAGGCAGGCCACAAAAGATGCGGGTAAGATCGCAGGCCTTGAAGTGCTGAGGATCATCAATGAACCTACGGCTTCAGCTCTGGCTTACGGCCTCGATAAAGGGGAAGATCATACCATACTGGTCTTTGACCTGGGAGGCGGCACTTTCGATGTTTCCATACTGGAACTCGGTGATGGTGTCTTTGAGGTCAAAGCCACCAGCGGAAACAACCGCCTGGGTGGTGACGATTTTGACCAGCGCATCATCGATTATGTAGCAAATGAATTTCAGAGAGAACACGGCATAGATTTACGAAAAGACCGCATGGCCCTTCAGAGATTGAAAGAGGCCGCGGAAAAAGCCAAAATAGAATTGTCCAGCATGGTGACCACCAACATCAATCTTCCCTTTATCACCGCCGATGCCAGCGGTCCCAAGCACCTGGACATAACTCTTACCAGGGCTAAATTTGAAGAACTTACGCGAGACCTGGTGGAAGCTACCATGGGACCAACCCAGAGGGCTTTAAGCGATGCCGGGCTCAAGCCCCAGGACATCGACAAGGTCATACTGGTGGGAGGCTCTACCAGGATTCCTGCAGTGCAGGAAGCCATCAAAAAGTTCATCGGCAAGGAGCCCCATAAAGGTGTCAACCCGGACGAAGTGGTAGCCATGGGTGCTGCCATCCAGGCAGGAGTACTGGCAGGCGAAGTTCACGATGTGGTGCTTCTGGATGTCACTCCGCTTTCCCTGGGTATAGAGACCCTGGGGGGCGTGTTTACAAAGCTTATAGAAAGGAATACCACCATACCCACATCCAAGAGCCAGATATTCACGACGGCGGCCGATGGCCAGACAGCGGTGGATATACATGTGTTACAGGGCGAACGGCCCATGGCAGCCGACAATGTCACCCTGGGCAGATTCCAGCTCACCGGAATTCCTCCGGCCCCCAGGGGAGTGCCCCGCATCGAGGTAACTTTTGACATCGATGTGAACGGCATAGTCCACGTTTCTGCCAAAGATTTAGGCACCGGCAAGGAGCAAAAAATTACCATAACTTCATCCACAGGTTTGAAAGAAGAAGAAATACAGAGGATGGTCAAAGACGCCGAAAAATATGCAGAAGAGGACAGGAAGAAAAAAGAAAAGATTGAAGCAAAGAACCATGCGGATTCCCTCATATACCAGTCCGAAAAGATGCTGGGTGATTTAAAGGATAAAATAAGCCAGGAAGATGTCGATAAGGTGAAAAAAGAGATAGAAAATGTCAGGAAGGCTCTGGAATCCGACGATGTTGAAAGGATAAAGAAAGCCACTGATGACCTGACCAAGGTGTTTTACGATATTTCTTCAAAACTGTATCAATCAGCAGGCCAGGGAAACCCCGGAGCAGGTCCAAACTTTAACCCCGGAGCGGGAGCGAATCCCTTCGGTGGAGGAGCGGCCAATGAAAGTAAAAAAGACGAAAAGGTAGTGGATGCGGACTATAAAGTGATGGATGACAATGATAAGAAATAAAAGCGGGCTCTTTCCGGGCCGGCTTTTAACTGGAGTGATGCCGATTGGCCAAAAGAGACTATTATGAAGTGCTCGGCGTAAGCAAAGACGCATCGGAAGACGATATAAAAAAAGCATATAGAAAACTTGCGCGCCAGTACCATCCCGATGTAAACAAAAATGATAAGGATGCTGCAGAAAAATTCAAGGAAATAAACGAGGCCTACGAAGTGCTGAAAGACCCCGAAAAGCGGGCCCGGTACGACCAGTTCGGCCATGCCGGCGTGGGCCAGGGGAATTTTGACGCCGGCAATTTTGGCGGATTCGGCGATTTTGGTGACTTCGGCAATTTCGGAGGAGAGTTCTTCGGAGATATTTTTGAAAACTTTTTCGGGGGCGGATTTGGAGGAACAAGGCGGCATGGACCCGTTCGCGGCGCCGATGTGCTGTATGATATGGAGATTTCTCTGGAAGAGGCTGCTACCGGAATAGAAAAGGAAATCCAGGTGTCGCGCATGGAAAAGTGCGAAAAATGCCATGGCACCGGAGCAAAACCCGGAACCCATCCCACCACATGCCCGCTATGCGGCGGTACCGGACAGGTAAAAAATGTACAGAATACGGCCTTTGGAAGGTTTGTGAACATCACCACCTGCAACAGGTGCGGCGGGCGGGGTACCATCGTGGAGGCCCCATGCCCTAACTGCCATGGCAGTGGTCAGGTGCGGGCCAACCGAAAGATCAAGGTAAAGGTTCCAGCCGGTGTGGATACAGGTTCACGCCTTCGGATAAGTGGGGAAGGAGAGCCCGGCGAGCGCGGCGGACCTCCGGGAGACCTTTATGTAGTGATCCGGGTCAAACCCCACAAGCTTTTTACAAGGCATGGAGATGACCTCATATATGAAGCCCATATTTCTTTTGTGCAGGCGGCTCTCGGCGATGAAATCGAAATACCTACGCTGGAGGGCAAGATAAAGTTAAAAATACCCGAAGGGACCCAGCCAGGGACAAATTTCCGCCTGAAAGCCAAAGGCATTCCGCATATAAAGGGATATGGCAGGGGAGACATGCATGTCAGGGTAAATGTGGTTATACCCGAAAGGTTGAACGAAAAACAAAAGGAAATCCTGAGAAAATTTGCCGATATAAGCGGCGAGGAATTAAAAGGTCCGTCAAAGGGGTTTTTCGGCAAGATGAAAGATGCCTTTGGCGTATAGCCGGGAGGTAAATATGAATTGGGTTGAAATTAAAATAAAAACTTCCACCGAAGCCATTGAAGCTATATCCAATATTTTCTATGAAGCGGGTGTTATGGGAGTTGTCATAGAGGACCCCAGGGATTACCTTCGTCCTCAGGATGAAAAGCAGTGGGATTATGTGGAAATTCCTGAAGGCATTGATTTTGAAGAAGCCGTGGTGACGGGCTATCTGGTGGAAGACAGCAGCCTTGCCGAAAGAGTCAGGGAAATCGGGGAAAGGGTAAAGCAACTCCCCGAATATGGCTTAAACATAGGCAAGGGTGAAATGGCCATGGCCACCGTTTCCGATACGGATTGGGCCAATGCCTGGAAAAAATATTACAAGCCAACCCACATTGGGAAAAGTCTCGTGGTAAAACCCTCCTGGGAAGTATACCGGCCAGAGGCAGGGGAAATTGTGATAGACCTTGACCCGGGCATGGCCTTCGGTACCGGCACTCATGAAACCACCAGGCTGTGTATGGAACTATTGGAAAAATATATGAAGAGTGGTTTTGCTGTCATAGACATAGGCTGCGGTTCGGGCATACTATCCATAGCGGCTGGGAAACTGGGAGCTTCCCATGTTGTGGCCATCGACAGGGATGATGTGGCGGTAAAGGTTGCCCGGGAGAACGTAGAAAGAAACAATTTAAGCTCGGTAGTGAAGGTGCTCAGGGGTGACAGGCTGCAGAATATTTCTTTTAAGGCGGACATTATAATGGCCAATATCATCGCCGATGTCATTATAGAATTGAGCGAAGAGGTTCCTTTGAATCTAAAAGAAGGCGGCCTTTTTCTGGCATCGGGCATCATAAAAGACCGCAAGCTTTCAGTGGTGGAAGCCCTGGAGAAAAACGGTTTTGACATGGTAGAAGAGTCTGAAAAAGGTGAATGGGTTGCACTGGTATCAAAACAGGCCCCCATCGGAAACTGATGGGGGTGAATTTTACGCCCAGGTTTTTTATTTTTAAAGAACTGGACATAAATGATACTGTAATAATTTCGGGAGATGAGGCCCACCATATAATAAAAGTGTTGCGGTATAAGCCCGGGGATCTTCTCAAACTTTCCGACGGAAAAAATACGGAAGCCACGGCCGTAATAGAAGAAATAGATACAAAAGATATTCAAATAAAAACAAAAATTATAGAGAAAAATATAAAAGAGAATATAAAACCAGTCATAACCCTGTTCCAGAGTTTGCCCAAAGGGGACAAACTGGATTTCATCCTTCAGAAAAACACCGAAATAGGCGTATCGAAATTTGTTCCCATTATAACCGAAAGGACTGTTGTTGAACTTTCACAAGAGAAGCTTTCAAACCGTATGCAGCGGTGGAAAAAAATCGTGCAGGAAGCTTCCAAACAGTGCATGCGCATGGATATACCGCAAATAGCCGAAGTGAAAGGCTTTGATGAGAGCCTGAAAGATATAAAAGACTATAATCTGGCCATCATACCCTGGGAGCAGGAAAAATCATGTTTTTTAAAGAACATCCTGAACGGGGTCCAACGCCAAGATGCTTTAAAGATAGCGGTTTTCATAGGTCCCGAAGGGGGCTTTACCGGCGGGGAAATAGAAAAGGCAAAAAGTTCCGGTGCCGTGCCGGTAAGCCTGGGTTCCAGGATTCTGAGGACCGAAACCGCATCCATAGCGGTTTGTGCCGCAATAATGTATGAACTGGGTGAACTGGGAGGTAGAAATGCCTAAAGTAGCTTTTTATACCCTCGGATGTAAAGTAAATCAGTATGAATCCGATGCCATGGCCGAGCTTTTTAAAGAGCGGGGATATGAAATAACGGATTTTGAAAGACCGGCCGACATTTATGTAATAAACACATGCGATGTAACCAATGAAAGTGCCAGAAAGTCAAGACAGATGATAAGAAAAGCCTCCCGGATAAACCCTAATGCAGTAGTGGCGGTGGTGGGCTGCTATGCGCAGCTAGAATCCGGTGAGATATCCCGGATACCCGGTGTTGATGTAATCGTGGGCACCAAAGACCGCCGCCGCATAGTGGACCTGATTGAGGAGTCCATAAAAAAGCATGAGCAAATCGTGGCCGTTGAGGACATCTCAAAGGAGAGAAGTTTTGAGGAAATCGCCTTCAAGGGCTTGAGGCAGAGGACCAGGGCTTTTCTCAAGATTCAGGAAGGATGCAATATGTTCTGTTCCTACTGCATTATCCCCTATGCAAGAGGGCCCGTCAGGAGCAGGCCGGTAGAAAGCATAATAAAAGAGGCGCAAGAGCTTGCTGAAGAAGGTTTTAAAGAAATAGTCTTGACGGGAATCCATCTGGGACTATACGGCCATGATTTCAGGGAAAAGGGGCTTCATTTGTTTGAAGTGGTTTCCAGGCTTTCCAAAATCGAGGGCATAAGGAGAATCAGACTGAGCTCTATTGAAGCTCTGGAACTCACCGATGAGTTTATAGAAGGCCTCTCCAAACTCGAAAATTTCTGCCATCACTTTCACATACCCCTTCAGAGCGGCTGCGACAGTGTGCTTGAGCGCATGAACCGCCGCTACACCACCGCTCAATTCAAGGAGAGGGTGGAATACATCAGGGGGAAAATGCCCGATGTTTCCATAACCACCGATGTCATAGTAGGATTTCCCGGAGAAACTCAAGAGGAATTTGATGCCACTTTCAATTTTATACAGGAAGTAGGATTCTCCCGGCTGCATGTTTTTCCATTTTCGCCCAGGGAAGGCACTCCAGCTGCTAAAATGCCCAACCCCATAAAAAAGAGCGTTAAAGAGGAAAGAAGCCACAAACTTATCGCTTTAAGCCGGGAGCTGGAGAAAAATTTCCGGCAAAAATTTTTAGGTGATACAGTAGAGGTATTATTTGAAGAAGAGGTGGATAATAATACCTATGAAGGCCTAACGGGAAATTATATAAAAGTCGTGGCTTCATCCGGGGAAAACCTTCACAATAAACTGGCGCTGGTAACCCTCAAGGAAAATACTCCCGACCACCTTGTTGGCGAAATCCGGACATGAGCAAGGACAATGCTGCTTTGGCTTTAGCGCATGAGCAGTTTAAAAAAATTTTGCTGCAAGCAGGAAATTTGACCTTGAATGTGGAATAATTTTTAAGAAAAATATTGCAAGTAGTTCAATGTAAGGAGGTGGGAAAGATGGACTGTATTTTTTGCAAGATTGCCCAACATGAAATACCGGCAAATACCGTCTATGAGGATGATGATGTGATAGCCTTTAAAGATATTAATCCTCAGGCCCCCATCCATCTCCTGATAGTCCCCAGGAAACATCTGGTTTCCATAATGGAAATAAATGACGAAAACAAGGAAATTTTAAATAAAATCATACGGGTAGCACAAAATCTTGCCAGGCAAAATAATATAGATAATAAGGGATTCAGACTGGTAGTCAATACCGGCGATGATGGAGGTCAAACGGTAGGCCACCTGCATTTTCATCTACTAGGAGGCAGGTTTATGACATGGCCTCCCGGCTGATATTGACGGGAGCCTTTCAAAGCCTTATAATTAAATGAGTTGCAGCAAAAGAGCAGTGGAGGGAGGGAGTAAGAGTGGCAGAAGTAAGAGTAGGGGAAAACGAATCACTGGACAATGCACTTCGGAGATTTAAACGCCAGTGCCAGAGGGCAGGCGTTCTTTCAGAAGTCAGGAAACGGGAACATTATGAAAAGCCCAGCGTAAGAAGGAAGAAAAAGTCCGAAGCAGCCAGAAGGAGAAAATTTCACAAGTTTTAAGGAGAGATGACATGTCTATTAAGGATGTGTTAAATCAGGACATGAAAGCTGCCTTAAAAGAAGGCCAGAAAGACAGGCTTTCGGTGATAAGGATGGCCAAGTCTGCTATTCTTTACGCAGAAAAGGAGAGGCTTCATGAACTGGATGACGGAGAGGTCATAGAAGTACTGTCCCGGGAAGTAAAAAAGCTTAAAGACGACCGGGATGAGTTTGAGCGGCTCGGCAGGACCGAACAGGCTCAAAAGCTGGGACAAGAAATCGACATATTGATGAGTTACCTCCCTCAGCAATTGACCGATGATGAAGTGGAAGAAATAGTACGTCAGACCATATTTGAAGTCGGAGCCAACAGCGTTAAGGATATGGGCAAGGTCATGAGTGCCATCATGCCCAAGGTCAAGGGCAGGGCTGATGGCAGGGTCGTAAATACTCTTGTAAAAAAATTGCTACAATAAAACTGAATTCGGGATACCGTAAATAAAAGGCCGGATTAAAAAGGATTTGCCGCAAGGCAAATCCTTTTTTGGGACCACCGATCGCCGGCCTGCAGTTAAAGTATGTAAATTAGTCCGCGTATGCGGACTTTTTTTTGTAATTAATCTTGCATATGAAGAATAAATTTTTAGAGAATCCATTTTGAGTTTAAGAAGGGGTTTAAAATGGCCGATGGAATCAAAAAGCGCTTTTCTGACGCCTTAGACCTGCCAGGGGACATTGTCCTGAATCTTCCGAGGGTTACCATAACGGGCAGCATCGCCGTATTCATTGAAAATCACAGAGGAATAGTGGAATACGCCTCCGACAGAGTCCGCATAAATACCGGTGCAGGTGCATTAATCGTAAAGGGCGAAGACCTTCTCATAAAATCACTGGTGGCCGATGAGGTGACCATAGAAGGTCAACTTAAATCCATAGAATTTGAGGATTGACTCTGAAGGGGGGACAGGGATGCTACTCATTAAATTGTGGAATTATTTGCGGGGATATGTTATTATTAAAATAACAGGAGAGTATGTTGAAAGGCTCCTCAATCAGGCTGCTCTAAAGGGTATATATCTATGGGATGTCAGACGGGTGGACGACAAAGCTCTGATAGCCCGAGTGAGCGTTGGTGACTTTTTCAGCTTGAGCCGTCTGACCAGAAAAACCCGTTGCCGGATATTTATCCTCCGGAGGGCAGGCATCTTCTTCATGTTTTACAAGTTGAGAAGGAGAAAAATACTTCTGGCAGGAGCCGTGCTGTTTGTAGCCGCAATATATTTCCTGTCTTCATTTATCTGGAGCATAGATGTAAATACCCAGGACCCCGAACTCAAAAAGGCTGTTGAAAGTGATTTGAGGCAGTGGGGATTGAAAGAGGGCACATTCAAATACTATCTGGATAAGAAGTATTATCTGGATAAAATCCTGCAAAAGCACAAAGAAATTGCCTGGGGAGAGATCCGGGTGAAGGGCTCCAGGCTGGTGGTAGAGCTTGTCAAAAAGAAAATGCCGCCGGAACTTGAAGAAAATACACCTTGTGATATAATAGCTTCGAAAGATGGTATCATTGAAGAAATCATCCCCCTCAAAGGGGAAGCTCTGGTAAAAACTGGAGACACTGTGAGCGCTGGAGATGTGTTGATAACCGGCAGGGTGGCTATAAAATCGGACCAGAGCCAGAAAGACCAGAAAAATCAGGAAGACCAATCCAATGTGCTTTTAGTCCACGCCAGGGGCATTGTAAAAGCGAGAACCTGGTATCAAAAAGCAGTCAGGGTTCCCCTGGTGAAAGAGGAGAAGGTCCCCACAGGTCAGGTTAAAAAAGCGTATAGACTTCAACTGGGGAAGAGCGCGTTGAAATTCCAATGGGGCAGGATTCCCTTTGCGCTTTATGAAACGGAAACCGCCGGGGAAACCCGGTTGCTGCCTGAAAGCCTGGGAGATATTAAATTCAGTATAATAATTTATAGGGAAATCCAGACAAAAAAAGAGTTTCTGGGTGTGGAGAAAGCTGTGCAGGAAGCCGAAAAGCAGCTCCTGGAGCAGCTTGAAAGTCTTCCGGAGAATATTAAAATAACCAGGAAAAAGATGGATTTCACACTGGACTCTGATGAAAAAAATGTGATTGGTTCCTTGACGCTGGAAGTCATTGAAGATATAGGCAAAGAGCAAAAATTTTAAGGGAGGAGAAAATTTGGGGAAAAACCTCGCAGAAGCACGAGTGACGGTAGATGATATTAACAGCCTGGCATTTTTGTTTGGAAACAGGGACGAGAACATAAGATTCATAGAAGAGGCATTCAAGGTCAGAGTTCTGACCCGGGATGGCAATATAACCATTTTAGGCGACGCGGATAATGTGGAGTCGGTTCAAAAGCTATTTAACCAGTTGATGGAAGTTATAAGAGGAGGCAACCAGTTGACTTCAGCGGATGTAAAATATTTTGCAGGCCTCGTAAAAGACGGCGAAGGGGAAAAAATCACAGACTTATATGATGATGTCATTTGCTATACACACCGGGGTAAACCTATAAAACCCAAAACTATCGGCCAGAAGCTGTATGTGCAGGCCATCAAACGCAATGATGTGGTCTTTGGCATAGGGCCTGCCGGCACCGGGAAGACATATCTTGCTATGGCCATGGCGGTGACAGCCTTCAAGGAAAAAGAAGTGAACAGAATCATCCTGACCAGGCCGGCGGTAGAAGCAGGAGAAAAGCTTGGTTTCCTGCCCGGCGACCTGCAGGATAAGGTGGATCCATATCTTCGGCCGCTTTATGATGCCCTTTATGACATTCTTGGAGTGGAGTCTTTCCGACGCCTTATGGAAAGAGGCCTGATTGAAGTGGCTCCTCTGGCGTATATGAGGGGAAGGACTTTAGACGATTCCTTTATCATCCTGGATGAAGCTCAGAATACAACTTCCGAACAGATGAAAATGTTTCTTACCAGGTTAGGGTTTGGTTCCAAGGCGGTGGTCACCGGGGATATAACCCAGATCGATTTACCAAAGGGGGTCTTCTCCGGCCTGGAAGAAGTAAAACAGGTGCTGCAAGATGTCAAGGGCGTCGAATTCATATTCCTCGATGACAAAGATGTAGTGCGCCATGAAGTGGTACAGAGAATCATAAAGGCCTACGAGAAGTTTGAAGAAAAGCGCCAGCAATGCGGGGAGTGATTTTGTGGCTGTCAGTAGCAACTTGCGCCAAAAGAAGGCCCACATGACATTACTTTATAATAAACTTATCAGGAAAATGGCACTAGGCCTGTTTTTCTTTTTGGCATTAACGGCTCTGGTATATGCCAGCATTCTGCCTCAGAAGTACGATTTAAAAGTGGGAGATGTGGCGCAGGAGGACATCAGGGCCCGGAAAGATGCCATAAACACCGTGGCCACCCGCAAGCTCCAGCAGGCTGCGGCTGATTCCGTATCCAAAAAATATATTCTCGACCACAATATTACCCGGGAATCCAAGGATGAGATAACACAAATTTTCGACAGCATAAGGCAGGTGCGCTCACGGGATTACCTCGATGAGCAGGGGAAAGCAAATGCCCTCAAGCGCATGATAGACAAAAACCTGTCTGAGGAAACTTATGTCCAGGCAGTAAAGATGGACAACTCCAGCCTGAGGGAACTGGAAACCATAACAAAGGCCATCCTGGAAAAGGTAATGGAAGGCGGGGTCAAGGAGGATTCTATTGACAGGGCCAAAGCCTATATCATCGAGGAATTCAGAAATATCAAGCTCCCCCAGGAAGTAAAAAACATGGGAGAAGATATAGCCTTTTCGGCAATCAAATACAATATGGTGTACGACAGAGAGGCCACCGAAAAAGAGCAACAGGAAGCCATGAATGCCGTGGAACCGGTAAAGATAGCCCGGAACCAAATATTGATTGAAAAGGGGACAACCGTTACCGCCGAACAGAGAGAACTGTTAAAAGAACTCGGGCTGCTGGTTCAGGATAGGCGTGTAAATTTAAGCCTTCTTGCAGGGGCTATGCTCATGGTGGCAATACTGGAAGGAATTCTTGCCGTTGCCATATACTTTTTTCACAGGGGCCTTTATGAAAATGAGTTGTATTTGAGCCTTCTGGCGCTCATCATTTTATCGACTCTTGTTATTTCTATTGGCATAAAGGCCATTTCAAATTTCCTTATACCCCTGGCTGCCGGTAGTATGCTCATATCCATTTTAATCAATCCCTTTATTGCCATCATTTCCAGCTTTATTATGAGCATAGCGGTGGGCATAATGCTGGGCAATGACTTTATTTTCTCCGTGGTGGCTTTTCTGGGCGCCGTGGCGGGAGTTTTTTGCACGGTAAAGGTATCCCAGAGGGTTGACCTGACCAAATCCGGAGGAATAATAGGACTGGTGAATTTTGCCCTCATTATGGGCATAGGGCTTTTGAACAACAATCCCCTCTGGACTACCTTAAGACAGAGTTCGTGGGGCATTATCAGCGGCATTCTATCATCGGTGCTGACCATAGGCACCCTTCCCTTTCTGGAAAGTGCCTTTGGCATAACCACTTCCATAAAACTACTGGAGCTGTCAAATCCAAACCAGGCGCTCCTGAGAAAACTGATGATAGATGCCCCCGGAACTTACCACCACTCCATCATAGTGGGCAATCTGGCGGAGGCCGCCGCAGAAGCTGTTGGGGCAGACCCGCTCCTGGCCAGGGTGGGAGCCAATTATCATGACATCGGAAAGCTTAAAAGGCCGTACTTTTTCATCGAAAATCAGTTTACTTCCGATAATCCCCATGACAAGCTCAACCCCACACTGAGCGCTCTGATTATAACTTCCCATGTAAAAGACGGCCTTGAAATTGCCCGGGAATACCGGCTTCCGGCAAGCATAAGGGATTTTATAGCCCAGCACCACGGCACCACCCTGCTTTCGTTCTTTTACAATAAAGCTACCACTGGTACGGATAAAAAGCCCGATGAGGCCAGCTTCCGCTACGAAGGGCCCAAACCCCAGACCAGGGAAGTGGCCATTGTAATGCTGGCAGATTCTGCCGAAGCCGCTGTCAGGTCCATGTCAAGCCCTACCTCCGGTAAAATCGACGGCCTGATCCGGCAGATTATAAAGGATAAACTGGCCGATGGACAGCTGGATGAAAGCGATCTGACGCTAAAAGAACTGGATAAAATTGCCGGAGCCTTTTCCAGGGTGCTGACAGGTATATTCCATACCCGCATAGAATATCCTGATAGATTGAAAGAATTGGAGGGAAAGCAAGCTAAAAATGCCTGAAATAATTATCAGCAGCTGGCAGGGGAAAATCGATATTAGCGCTGACTTTGAACAATTGCTTACGGATATTTTAAAATTTGCGCTGGCAAGGGAACAGGTCCCGCAGGATGCGGAAGTGAGCGTTGTATTGGTGGACGATGCCTATATCAGGGAACTGAACCGGCAATACAGGGCAAAAGACACACACACTGATGTGCTTTCCTTCGCCATGAGGGAAAGCGTTCCTGAAGAGAAGGCCATTGAAGGAGACCCCGGGGCCGAACAACTCCTTGGGGATATAGTGATTTCGGTGGAAAGGGCCAGAGAGCAGGCAGAAGAATATGGCCACTCCTTCGAGAGGGAATTGGGTTACCTGGCGGTTCACGGGGTGCTGCACCTCCTGGGATATGACCATGAAAAAGAGGAAGACAGGAAAATCATGCGACAAAAGGAAGAAGAAATTTTAAAGGCCTTTGACCTGACAAGAGGGGCAATTTGAACAATATGAAAAAATCAAGAACTCTTCTCGAAAGCTTCAAGTACGCAGTTTCGGGCACAATTTACTCTTTTAAAACCCAGCGGAATATAAGGATACACTTTTTGACTGCGATAACGGTGCTTCTTGTCAGCCCCTTTTTTAATTTCGGCGCCATTGAACTTTTAATAATATTCTTTACCATAGCTCTGGTAATAATAACGGAAATGATCAACACAGCCATTGAAACCACCGTTGACCTGGTGACGGAAAAATACCACCCGCTGGCGGAAATAGCCAAAAATGTGGCGGCCGGTGCGGTATTGATATCGGCTTTGAACGCCGTTGTGGTGGGATACCTTATTTTTATAAAAGACTGTATTACTTCACCAGGTTTTTTCTTTTCAGGGTCTGGAATGCGCCGCAGCATATCTTCTTTGTGGGTTTTATAATTGTCATAATATATGTTATACTTCTCAAGATTAAATCAAAGGAGGAATAAAATGCTGAGGAACCGTTGGATTGTATTTGCGCTGATTCTTTTAATATTATTCCTGCAGTCCGGCTGCGGCAAAAAAAATGTAAACACACCCGCTCAAAATCCCACCAATGCCGGCGAAGGTCCAAAACAAACCGTTGAAAGTTCTCCGCCGGAACCACCGGAATCCCCAAAAGCCGTAAATCCCCTTACCGGGCTGGCTGATATGGATGTGAAATACATAAATCAAAGGCCTCTGGCGGTCATGGTGGAAAACGAATATCACGCAAGGCCCCAGTCAGGCCTGGATAAGGCCAGTGTAGTATATGAAATCCTGGCTGAAGGCGGTATTACCCGGTTCCTGGCACTTTTTCTCGGTGAAGATATCGATGAGATAGGGCCCATAAGGAGTGCCCGACCATATTTCATAGATTATGCCATGGAATATAACAGCATATACATCCATTACGGTGCAAGCCCCCAGGGCTATTCTGACCTGAAGGAACTAAAAATCAATGACATCGACGGCATATATGACGGGGTGACCTTCTGGAGGGACAGCTCCCGCAAAGAGCCTCACAATGCCTACAGCAGCACGGAAAAGATGCTGAGGACCTCCGAAAAACGAGGCTATTTAAAACCGGTAGACCTCAAGGTATGGGACTTTAACGAGCAGGATGCCCCGCCTCAGGGTGAAGCCCTGGAAAAATTTAAACTAACATATTTTAACAACTATAGTGTAAGCTATACATATGATGCCGCAAAAAAGACATATGAGCGCTATATAAACGGCAAGCCCCATACAGATAGAAAAACCGGGGAGCCCATCTTCGTAAAAAATATAATTATCCAGTACGTTAATGCCAGAGTAATAGACAAGGTAGGCCGCCTGGAAATGAAGACTACGGGTTCCGGCAAAGCATATTACATAAGTGACGGATTCTGTGAAGAAATTAAGTGGAAAAAAGACTCCAGAAGCTCCAGGACAGTGTATACCCTGACAGATGGCACGGAACTCAAAATAAATCCGGGCAACACCTGGATCCAGGTTATGCCCCAGTGGGGTAAATTTGAGAAAGGAGAGGAACAATGAAAATCTCACCGGATATTCTTGTAAGAGAAGCCATGGAAGCCCGGGAGAAAGCGTATGCACCTTACTCCAACTTCAAGGTAGGGGCCGCCGTCCTGACTGAATCCGGCAGGATTTACCGGGGGTGCAATATAGAAAACGCTTCCTACGGCCTTACCATATGCGCCGAGAGAGTGGCTATTTTCAAAGCAGTTTCCGAGGGCGAAAAAATAAAGGCTATAGCGGTTACTAGCAGCGGCGGCCAGGACATAACACTGCCTTGCGGAGCCTGCAGGCAGGTAATACAGGAACTCTGTCCCGGTGCGGACCTTTTGCTGGCAGACAGTGAGGGCAACTTCAAGACCTATAAAATCAGCGACCTCCTGCCGATGCCTTTCAAATTGTAAAACATCTGTCGGGAGATGGTCCGGCAGGAAAGCGCCTTTTACACCAAATCATTTTTTGGATGGAGAGAAAAATCGATGGGTCTTTACAGGACCGATGCCATAGTTTTGGGACACAGGAATATAGGGGAAGCGGACAGAATACTGACACTTTTTTCCCCCGTGAAGGGCAAGATTCACGCAGTGGCACGGGGGGTGCGCCGCCCGCGTAACCACTTGCTCGGTGGAACCCAGCTTTTCACCTATAGCAATTTCCTTATAATGGAAAGCCGAAACCTGGACAACATAAGCCAGTGCGAGATAAAGGAATCCTTTCACAAAATCAGGGCGAATCTGGAGCACATGGCTTACGGGCTGTATTTTGCGGAAATGCTCAGGGCTTCCACCCCCATAGAAGATAAAAACCAGGAGTTGTTCAGATTTTTTTTGAAGACCCTGTATTTCCTGCAGGAATGGGGTGACCTGGAACTGCTGAGCCGCATATACGAGATCAAACTTATGGCGATTCAGGGTTTTGCCCCCGAGATTTTCCACTGCGTAAGCTGCGGAGAAAAATTATCGGGAAAGATGCGGTTCAGCCCGGCCCTGGGAGGTGTGCTTTGCGCCCAATGCCTTAAAAAAGATACAAAAGCTGTGGATGTCAGCCGCGAAGCTGTGGCAGCGCTTCGAATCTTCATAAAAAAACCTTACAGGGAATTAATAAGCCTTGACTTACAGGAAAATGTAAAAAAACAGCTAAAAAACGCCTTGTACCCTTTTATACTTCACCACCTTGACCGGAAGCTCAAGACTATAGAATTCATTGATGATATCAACTGCCTCAAAGTCCAAACGGGGATGACTGGAGGAAAATAGATGGAAGCTATATGGGGTTCGTTTAAAGGGAAGAATAAATATATTGTTTTTGCGGTATTTTTATTTATAACCGGCATTGTTCTGGGTTATTTAATATTCCGGTATAATCCCGAACTGGTCATGAAAAATATACAGAACCTGCTGGGCAATATTCTGAAGATAAGCAGGGCTATGGGTAAACAGAACAAACTCTACATCACCGGACTCATTTTCCAGAACAACATAAAGGCGCTGCTTTTTATGATGTTCGGTGGGGTGGTTTTCGGGCTGGTACCTCTCCTCGGCATTTTGTTCAATGGTTTTGCGGTGGGCATGGTGATGGCTATGAATTTTTACCACGGCAGGTCATTGGCCTTTTTCCTGGCGGCAATGCTCCCCCACGGCATACTGGAACTGCCGGCAATTATAATAGCCGCAGCCTTTGGCTTGAAGAT
Organism: Biomaibacter acetigenes; assembly: GCF_003691585.1. Taxonomy (GTDB): domain Bacteria; phylum Bacillota; class Thermosediminibacteria; order Thermosediminibacterales; family Tepidanaerobacteraceae; genus Biomaibacter; species Biomaibacter acetigenes. The sequence goes on from NZ_CP033169.1 coordinate 1,308,289, forward strand.
GGGCGCTGAACTTATCTTTCCAGGAAACCACAGCCGCATCGAACTTTTAAAGCAGAACCTTCAAAACAGTGTACTGGCCTTAGGGATACTGGTTCCCCTGCTTTTCATAGCTGCCGCCGTTGAAGCCATCATAACACCATACCTTGCTAAAAATTTTATTTAAAAAAGAGGAACTTTTTATTAAATGTAGTATATATATAAATGATTTTTTTGTATACACTGGCTGTGTACCCGGGGAAAGGAGTGAGGTTCGATAGAGTTAACACCCAGACAAGCTTTAATAGTAGACATCGTTAAAAAAAACGAGCCCATAACCAGTGAGCAAATAGCTGAAAAACTGAATTTGACAAGAGCTGCTTTGAGACCTGACCTTTCCATTTTGACCATGTCCGGTATCCTTGATGCCAGACCCAGAGTGGGATACTTTTTTTCGGGCAAGCCCGCAAGGAATATAATTTCTGAGAAAATCAACAATATTAAAGTAGATGAGATAAAAGCAGTTCCTGTAGTTATTAAAGAAGGGTCTTCGGTTTATGATGCCATCGTAACTCTTTTTCTTGAAGACGTAGGGACACTTTTTGTGGTACAGGAAGATGGAAGCCTGGTGGGCCTGGTTTCCAGAAAGGACCTGCTCAAGATTGCCATCGGCAATGCCGACATTCACAAGATACCCGTAGGTGTCATCATGACAAGGATGCCAAACCTGATAACCGTAACACCTGAAGAAAGCGCCTATGACGCCGCTCAAAAGATTGTGGACCATCAGGTAGATGCCCTTCCGGTGGTTAAAATAGAGCAAGAAGGGGATAAAATTAAATACAGGGTGGTGGGAAAGGTCACCAAAACCACCATAACCAAACTATTCGTGGAGCTGGGAAAGGCTTAGAAGGGAGGGAACAATGATAGTAGAAAAAAATACCACACCAGTAGTCTTTGCGGTTTCCGATTCCATCGGCGAAACTGCCGAGCTCGTGACCCGGGCTGCCATGATCCAATTTAATTCCGGCCATGTAGAAATCAGAAGGATTCCCTATGTAACTGACGAGGAATATGCCAGAGAAGTTATCGAAGAGGCAAAAGAAGTGGAAAACTGCGCCATAGTGTGCACTATTATTTTGCCGGAAGTGAGGCATTACATCATAAATCTTGCCAGGGAAAACAACATACCCATAGTGGACTTAATGGGGCCAATGATGGATACCCTTTCAAAAATAACAGACCTAAAGCCCAAGTTGGAGCCCGGATTGGTACATAAAATCGACGAAGATTATTTCAGGAAGATGGAAGCCATCGAATTTGCCGTGAAATATGATGATGGGAAAGACCCCAGAGGCCTGTCCAGGGCTGATGTGGTTTTAATAGGCGTGTCCAGGACTTCAAAGACACCCCTTGCTCTGTATCTTGCCCACAAGAGGCTGAAGGTGGCAAATCTGCCACTGGTACCCGAAGTTACACCGCCCGATGAATTGTTCGAGCTTCCACCCCGGACGGTTATCGGTCTCACCATAACCCCCGAGAAGCTCAATGAAATCCGCCAGGAAAGGCTAAAAGCCCTTGGCTTGAGCTCAGATGCCAGCTATGCCAGTCCCGAGCGCATCCAAAAAGAGATAGAATATGCCGAAACTATAATGAAAAAAATTGGCTGCCCAAGAATTGATGTTTCAAATAAAGCAGTGGAAGAAATAGCCACTAGAATCTTAGAAATCATAAGGAAAGGAGAATTTTAAACATGACCAAAAAATTTGTTTACAGTTTCAAAGAAGGCAAGGCCGATATGAGAAGCCTGCTTGGAGGCAAGGGGGCAAACCTGGCGGAAATGGTACATATCGGCCTTCCGGTGCCCATGGGCTTTACGGTGACCACCGAAGCCTGCCTCAATTACTATGAGGAGGGGGAAAAGATATCCGATGAAATTCTTGAGCAGATTTTTAAAGCCCTGGATGAACTGGAAAAGGAAAATGGAAAGAAACTCGGCGACCCCCAGAACCCCCTTCTGGTGTCGGTCAGGTCCGGTGCTGCCATCTCTATGCCCGGTATGATGGATACCATTTTAAACCTTGGATTAAACGACGAGAGCGTCAAAGGCCTGGCCAGCGTCACTGCCAACGAACGATTTGCCTATGACAGCTATAGAAGGTTTATCCAGATGTTTGGAAATGTGGTGCTTGGCATTGAACACGACAAGTTTGAGGCAAAAATCGATTCAGTCAAAGCAAAGAGAAACGTCACTCAGGATACCGAACTTACTGCCGCAGACTGGCAGGAGGTTATAAAGCTTTATAAAGAACTGGTAAAAGAGGAAACCGGAAAGGATTTCCCACAGGACCCCAAGGAACAGCTTTTGATGGCCGTGGAGGCAGTGTTCAAATCCTGGAATAACCAGAGAGCCAAGGTTTACAGGAGGATAAACAAGATCCCCGACACCCTGGGCACCGCCGTTAATGTCCAGACCATGGTATTCGGCAATAAAGGCGACGACTCAGGCACCGGCGTGGCCTTTACCAGAAATCCATCCACCGGAGAAAAGAAAGTCTATGGCGAGTTCCTGATGAATGCCCAGGGCGAAGATGTGGTGGCAGGTATCAGGACTCCCAAGAATATTGCAGAACTTGAAAATGTCATGCCCGAAGTATATGAGCAGTTTGCGGGCGTATGCAAGCTTCTGGAAAACCATTACAGGGATATGCAGGACATAGAGTTCACCATTGAAAACGGAAAGCTCTTCATGCTTCAAACCAGAAATGGTAAAAGGACAGCCCAGGCCGCCGTCAAGATTGCGGTGGACATGGTGAAGGAAGGACTTATCACAAAAGAGGAAGCCATACTCCGTGTGTCTCCCGACCAGGTAGTGTCGCTGTTGCACCGCAGGATCGATCCCGCCGCAAAAGTGGAGGTTATCGCCAAGGGTCTTCCGGCCTCTCCGGGAGCAGGTTCCGGTCATGTGATATTTGACCCCGATGAAGCCGAGGAACTGGGAAATCAGGGCCAGAAGGTAATTCTGGTAAGGACCGAGACCACTCCCGATGACATCCACGGCATAGTCATGGCCCAGGGCGTTCTCACCAGCCGCGGAGGCATGACCAGCCATGCGGCAGTGGTGGCCCGCGGCATGGGTAAACCCGCCGTATGCGGATGTGATGCCATCAAGATAGATCCCGAGAAGGAAGAATTCCAGGTGGGAAATCTCACCGTCAAAAAAGGCGACATGATTTCCATTGACGGAGCCACCGGCCAGGTTATACTGGGCGATGTTCCTATGATAGACCCCGTCCTGTCGGATGAATTCAAGGAACTTCTCGGATGGGCCGATGAAGTGAGAAGACTTTCCGTCAGGGCCAATGCCGACACGCCCAACGACGCCAGGGTTGCCCGGGAATTCGGGGCTGAAGGCATAGGCCTTTGCCGGACCGAGCACATGTTCATGGCTGTGGATAGGCTGCCGGTAGTCCAGGAAATGATAATGTCCGATACAAAAGAAGAAAGGGAAAAAGCCCTGGAAAAATTGCTGCCATTCCAGCAGGAAGACTTTGAGGGTATCCTGGAGGCCATGGAAGGTTTGCCTGTCACCATTCGCCTTCTGGATCCACCGCTCCATGAATTCCTGCCCAATGCCGAAGAGCTCATAACCGAGATAGCCGAACTAAAAGCCGCGGGAAATACGGATGAGCTTGAGAAAAAGCAAAGCATGCTCAAGAAAGTCCGCTCCCTGCATGAATTTAACCCCATGCTGGGACTTCGCGGCTGCCGCCTGGGAATCCTTTATCCCGAAATCTACGCCATGCAGGTAAGGGCTATCTTCAAAGCGGCATGCAAGCTCACAAAGCGCGGTTTGAAGGTAGAACCCGAAGTGGAGATTCCTCTAGTAGGACATGAAAACGAGCTGAAAATCATGAGAGACCTGGTGGAAGAAACCGCCGCGGCAGTCCTTAAAGAAGAAGGAGTAAAGCTTGACTACAAGATTGGAACCATGATAGAGATTCCGAGGGCCTGCGTCACCGCCGGAGAAATTGCAAAACATGCGGACTTCTTCTCCTTCGGCACCAACGACCTGACCCAGACCACCTTCGGTTTCAGCCGTGACGATGCCGAAGCCAAGTTCCTGCCACATTACATCAACGAAAAGATTTTGATTGACGATCCGTTCATTGTCCTAGACAGGAACGGTGTAGGTTCACTCATGAAGATGGCGGTAAAATCCGGCCGGGAAGTCAAGAACGACCTCATGGTAGGCATCTGCGGCGAACATGGCGGAGAACCCAGTTCCGTGGAGTTCTGCCATATGATCGGGCTCAACTACGTGAGCTGCTCACCATACAGGGTTCCCGTGGCAAGACTTGCCGCAGCTCAGGCACAGCTAAAGAATAAATAAATATGAAAAAAGGGGCGACAAGCCCCTTTTTTAATTTGTACGAATCAAAAAGAGGAAAAATGAAAATTGTATAGAATAATAAAAAAAGGTACTTTTACCGGAGGAACGGTATATGAATTTCAGAGAGAGGACCGAAGAACTGGAAAAGAATATACTTTCACCCTTTGCCACTCTGAGCTGCCAGAGCAAGGGAAGAAGAGTCCCTGAAGAAAAATGCAGCGTGCGTACCGATTTTCAAAGGGACAGGGATAGGATCCTCCACTCCAAGGCTTTCAGACGCCTGAAGCATAAAACCCAGGTTTTTATATCTCCGGAAGGTGACCATTACAGGACCAGGCTTACACACACCCTGGAGGTGGCACAGATAGCCAGAACCATTGCCAGGGCCCTGCGCCTCAACGAAGACCTCACGGAAGCCATTGCCCTGGGACATGACCTGGGGCATACGCCCTTCGGCCACACTGGAGAAGATGTCCTCAACAGGCTCATGAAAGCAGGTTTCCGGCATGAGGAACAGAGCCTCCGGGTGGTGGACATGCTGGAGCAGGGAAAGGGACTGAACTTAACCTGGGAGGTAAGAGACGGCATAATCAACCATACCAGCCGGGGAAGTCCCCACACGCTGGAAGGCCAGATAGTAAAGATTTCTGACTGGATAGCATATATAAACCACGATATAGATGACGCTTTGAGGGCCGGTGTGCTAAAACCCGAGGACCTGCCGGGGGAACTGATAGACATCCTGGGAGAAAGGCATAATCAGCGGATAAATACCATGATAAAAGATGTGATTGAGGAAAGCCTGGACAAACCCTCCATCAGGATGAGCCAGAAAGTGAGTGAGGCCACTATTGGTTTAAGGCAGTTTATGTTCAAAAAAGTATATGTGGGGTCCAGCGCCAAAGCCCAGGAAAACAAAGCCAAGATAATGTTGAAGCTCTTATTTGAGTTTTTCCTGGAAAATCCGGGGAAAATGCCCCAGGAATTCAATAAAATCGCTGAACAGGAAGGCGTGGAAAGGGGCGTATGTGACTATATAGCAGGTATGACCGACAGTTTTGCACTGGCTAAATTCAAAGAATTTTTCATGCCTTCATCCTGGCCTTTAAACCATACAAAAATTTAATGCAAAAAAGAAGGAATAATAGACATTGACGTAGAATATTGTGTATGTAAAAAGAAGATGGGAGGAGATTTTATCCGACAATCTGTTTTATATTCTGGTTTGGCTTTAAAGCCAGCGGGAAGCTCATACTCCTCATCTTTGGTGTGGGGGAATTTTTTTTTAAAGCCGGTGGTCTGAATGGGGTTCTATTCTGAGGATATAGTTAGGGAGATACGTTCAAGAGCGGATATAGTGGAGATCATATCAGAGTATGTTTCCCTTAAAAAGCGCGGTGAGAATTATGTAGGTTTATGTCCCTTCCATTCCGAAAAAACCCCATCGTTCAACGTAAATCCGGAAAAGCAACTGTTTTACTGCTTCGGATGCGGAGCGGGCGGAAATGTTTTCACATTTCTCATGAAGAAGGAAAACCTCAATTTTCCCGAGGCTATCAGACTTCTGGCAGACAGGTTTCAAATAAAGCTGCCTTCAGGGAAATATGACAAAGAAATAACCCGCGATTTTCAGCAAAGACGGGAACAGCTGCGTATAAATAAATTGGCGGCAAGGTTCTACCACAATATTTTATTGAATACCAGGGAAGGCCGTAGAGGCTTAGAGTATCTTACAAAAAGAGGTATTAAACCTGAAACTATAGAAAGGTTTCAACTGGGATATGCTCTGCCCGCATGGGATGGCCTGATTAAATATTTTGGGTCCCAGGGCATTGATATAAAGGATTTACAGAAGGTAGGCCTTGTCATACCCAGGAAGGATAACCGGGGGTATTATGACAGGTTCAGGGATAGAATAATGTTTCCTATAGAGGATGTAACAAAAAACATAATAGGATTTGGCGGCCGCATTGTGGGGGTCGGAGAGCCCAAGTACTTAAATTCGCCGGAGACCCCGGTGTTTTCAAAGGGAGAAAACCTGTATGCTCTTTCAATGATAAAAAAAGACCCCGAACTGGATGCTATTGTGGTGGAGGGTTATATGGACTGTATTTCCCTGCAGCAGAACGGCTTTACACAGGCTGTTGCATCTCTGGGCACCGCCCTCACCCAAAAGCAGGCAAGACTATTAAAAAAGTACACCAACGGTGTGATACTGGCCTATGATGCCGACTCCGCAGGACAGACCGCTACCCTGAGAGGCATGGAAATACTGGCCAAAGAAGGCTTGAATGTAAAAGTCTTGAGCCTGCCCGCCGGAAAAGATCCCGATGAGTTCATCCGGAGAAAAGGCAGAGACGCCTTCAGGGAGCAGCTCACAGGGGCGCTGGACCTGGTGAGTTACAAACTCAATCTGGCAAAAAAAGGTCTGGATATACAGAACTCCGATGGGAAACTTAGATTTATAAAAAGGGCTGTCGAGGTATTATCCGAAATTGAGAATGAGGTGGAAAAGGAAATATATGTTCAAAAAACCGCAACGGAATTGAACATCCCGGTGCAGGTTCTCAAAGATGAAATCAAAAAGAGGCAATTTCCAAACAATGGATTTAAGTATAAAAATAGCCAAACAAGGGATAATAATAAGGAATTTAGCAAAATATCGCCTATAACGGGGGCTTATAAAGCCGAAAGAATGATAATAAAACTTTTAATAGAAGATGAAGCCATCAGGGAAAAGGTCATAAAAGACCTTACCCCCTCGAATTTTATAAATGAAAGGACGAGCAAAATAGCCGGGGTTCTTTTCGAAATGGTGCAGAGAGGAGAATCCATTACCCCAGACGGCATATTTAATTTATTGGACCAGGATGCTTCTTCGGAACTGTCAGGCATACTCATGACAAATCCGGAATTTCAGGATGATGATATGGTAGATTCGCTTGTAAAAAAAATTAAAGAGAACTATCTCAAACATGCCATAAAACAGGTGAGAGAGCAAATAAAAAAGGCTGAAGCCATTGGAGAAAGAGAGGAGTCCATCAATCTTTTGAACACGTATCAAAAATTAAAAATCCAAATGGATGAATTGAAGGCGAACCTTACTTCGGAGAAGGGGGGAGTATAATGGCAAAAGCAGGTAAAGAAAATATGAAAAAATCCCGTGAGGATAAAATGAAAGCAGTAAAGGATTTGATTGAAAAGGGCAAAAAAAATGGCATGTTGTCATACAAGGAAATTCTTGATACCCTGGAAGACATGGAAGACCTGGATGCCGAACAGATCGACAAAATCTATGAATCCCTGGAAGAAATGGGTATCGAGATCATCAACGATACTGAAGATGTACCCGCAGAAGCAGTGCTGGAGGAGATTCCTGAAGAGGAGATAGACCTTTCAATACCCGAGGGCGTCGCTATTGACGACCCGGTAAGGATGTATTTGAAGGAAATAGGTAAGGTGCCATTGCTCTCCGCCGAAGAGGAAATCGATCTTTCCAAGCGCATTGAAAAGGGAGACAAGGAGGCTAAAAGGCGTCTGGCCGAAGCCAACCTGAGACTGGTGGTCAGCATTGCCAAAAAATACGTGGGAAGAGGAATGCTCTTTCTGGACCTAATCCAGGAGGGGAACCTGGGCCTTATGAAAGCCGTAGAAAAATTCGATTACCGAAAGGGATATAAGTTCAGCACTTATGCCACATGGTGGATAAGACAGGCCATCACCAGAGCTATCGCCGACCAGGCCAGGACCATACGAATACCTGTCCATATGGTGGAGACCATCAACAAGCTCATCAGGATTCAGAGACAGCTTCTTCAGGAACTGGGCCGCGATCCGCTCCCGGAAGAGATAGCCGAGGAAATGGAGATGCCAGTAGAGAAGGTGAGGGAGATAATGAAGATTTCTCAGGAACCGGTTTCTCTGGAAACTCCCATCGGCGAAGAGGAAGACAGTCATCTGGGAGACTTCATCCCCGACGAGGATGCCCAGGCCCCTGCTGACGCAGCCGCTTATCTGCTTTTGAAAGAGCAACTGGAAGATGTACTGGAGACCCTTACACCGAGAGAGGAAAAAGTTTTGAGGCTCCGTTTTGGACTGGATGACGGCAAACCCAGGACCCTGGAGGAAGTGGGCCAGGTGTTTGGCGTTACCAGGGAAAGAATCCGCCAGATAGAGGCTAAAGCTTTGAGGAAGCTCCGCCATCCCAGCAGGAGTAAAAAATTAAAGGATTTCCTTGAGTGATTTTATAATGCGTAGGAAAGCAAAAATATTCCTTAATATAGGGCTTTCCGTAACGCATTTCAAAAAAGCTACTGCTGTTTAATTGCTTATAAATAAAGGCTTTTTTAAAATAGTGGGGCAGTGTCTCCACTTTTTTTGCAATCGAGGGTAAAAGATGAAAGTCAATCTCACTAACAGATTGTTGTTGATTGCGAACATGATTCCCGGAGGGCATGTGGTGGCCGATATCGGCACGGACCATGCGTATCTTCCCATATATCTGATAAAAGAGGGGATTTCCACCAGAGTGATAGCCACCGAGATAACACAGGGCCCCTTCAAAAGAGCTCTTGAAAATGTGAAAAAAGCCGGCCTGGAGGATTTTATCGAACTGCGACACGGCCCGGGATTAAAACCGCTGGCGCCAGGAGAAGTCCAGACTGCGGTGATAGCCGGCATGGGTGGTGAAACCATAGCCGGAATCATAAGAGATTCTAGGCCGGTGGCCGGATCCATGAAGCTTATGCTGCTTCAGCCCATGAGAAACCAGCCCGAGCTCAGGAGGCAACTATTTTCCATGGGATTTAAAATAATTGACGAGGATATAGCTGTCGAGGATTCTAGATTCTATGAAATAATAGCGGCGCGCCGGCAGTCCCCCGGACCTTTTGACGATATCGATATCGCCGTGGGCCCTGTGCTTCGCAAAAAAAAGGACACCGATAGTTTACGAATATATACAACACAAAATAGAAATCCTTGAAAGTTTGATTAATCCGTTGAAAACCATAAATACTGCTTCGGGGCAAAAGGCTCTGGCGCAATATCAAAGAGAGCTCGAAATATGGAAGGAGGTCTTGCAATGATTTCCTGTCAAACCGTAATAAACATCATGGAAAAACTGGCACCGAGAAAGCTTGCCATGGAATGGGATAACCCGGGCCTTGCGGTGGGGGACTTCGCCGGAAAAATTAGTAAAATCCTTGTGGCGCTGACCGTCACTCCGGAAGTGGTGCAACACGCTGCGCAAAACGGCTTTGACATGATTATTTCCCATCATCCCATGATTTTTAAACCCATAAAAGCTTTAAGAAAAGACCTACCCCTGGGTAAAATGGTGTATGAAGCTGTGAAACACGATATAACCATCTATTCCGCCCATACTAATCTGGATATAGCGCAAGAAGGAGTAAGCGACGTGCTGGCCAGGGTTCTGGAACTGGAAGATGTCAGGGTATTGAAGCAAACCACCGAAGAGCCACTAAAGAAAATAGTGGTGTTTGTGCCACGGGGATATGAGGATGTTGTGAGGAATGCTATGGGTGAAGCCGGAGCAGGTTTTATAGGAAACTACAGCCACTGCAGCTTCAATATCGAAGGCAAGGGGACCTTTAAACCCGAAAGGGCGCAAAGCCCTTTATCGGTGAAGAAGGCAAGCTTGAAAAGGTGGACGAGGTAAGAATAGAGACCATAGCTCCCGAAAGCCTTGTCAGAAAAGTTATAAACGCCATGCTTAAGGTACACCCTTATGAAGAAGTGGCCTATGACATATATCCCCTGGAAAATACCGGGAATATTTTCGGCCTGGGCAGGGTAGGAAATCTTAAAAAGAGCGTTTCCCTTAAAAGTTTATGTGAAACCGTAAAGCTGAAACTTTCTGCAGCCTATGTAAGGGTTACGGGAGAACTGGATAAAGAAATTTCAAAGGTGGCAGTTTGCGGCGGGGCAGGAGGAGACCTGATTTCTGCTGCTTCCTTTGCCGGAGCCGATGTGCTCATTACGGGAGATGTCAAATATCACGATGCTGTGGACGCTAAGGCTTTCGACCTTGCCATCATAGATGCCGGGCATTTTTCCACGGAAAACCTCGTGCTGCCGGCGCTGGCCCATTATCTGGAAAGGGAAATCCAGCTTCTGGGTGAAAAAGTGGATATCGAAGTTTATAAAGATGAAGAGCCTTTTAAAATTATATGAGAATAGGAAGCAAATCCTATTCTCTTTTATTTTTAAATTTACGAAGGAGGAATTGAAATGCTGGGTGAGCAGCTGCAAAAGCTTTATAACTTTCAGGAACTGGAAAAACAATCGGAAAAAATGGAATCTGCTCTAAAAAACCATCCGGGCAAAAAAGAGCTTCTAACCTTGAGAAAAACCATAGAACAGGCCGAAACATCTTACAGTCAAAGATGCGAGAAAATGGAGGCCATAAAAAAAGAACTGGCCAGAGCTGAACTCAAGTCAAAAGAACTGGATGGCGAAATGAAACTGCTGGAAAAAAGATTTACGGCGGAGAAATAAAAACCATGAAAGAATTGAGCAAGCTCCAGGAAAAACAAAATGCGGTGCGAAAAAGTAACGAGGGAAAACGACGACAGGGCCTTGAAACTTATGGAAGAACTGGAGGATTTAAAAAAAACCCTTTCTGCAGAAAAACAAGAAATTGTAATAATGAAAAGAGAATACAATCAAAAAAGATTGAAAACCTTAGAAGAAATTGATAAAATAAATCTTGAGCTGGAAAGGGTCAATGAGGAAAAGAAGCAGCTTAAGAATAATATCTCTTCAGAGCTATTAGACAAATACGAAAAGGTCAAAAAACAAAAAAAAGAACCTGTTGCCTTCATTTTAAACGGTAAATGCAGCGGATGCAGAATGGATGTATCGGTCATGGTGATACGGGAGGTGAACCGTCACGAAAGTCTAGTTTATTGCGAAAGTTGCGGAAGAATTCTCATTTAAATTTTCGGGAGGTAGTATGAGAAAGATCACAGTTTTTACCGATGGAGCTTCCCGGGGCAATCCCGGCGATGCGGGAATCGGCATTGTTTTTATCGATGAAAGTGGGGGCGTAGTTAAAGAAATAAGCGACTACATCGGTCAGACCACAAACAACATAGCAGAATACACTGCCCTGATCAGAGCGCTCAATGAAGCCATTGAGATGAATTGTGACGAGATAGACATCATCACCGACAGCGAGCTCATGGTAAAGCAGATAAAAGGCGAATACCAGGTTAAAAATGAAGGTATAAAAAATTTATATAAACAGGTTCAGGATCTTCTGAAAGAATTCAAGTCATATTCCATTACCCATGTCCGGCGCGAACAGAACAAGAGAGCTGACGAACTGGCCAACCGGGGAATCGATGAAGCCCTGGACGAGGAAGAAATAGAACTGTAATATGTTAGTCGCATCACAGTCAACCTTGTTAAAAATACCAGTATACTAAAATAAAAGACTGTGATTAGACGACTGCAGCTCCAAGGGAGCTGCACAAAGTCGCATCACAGTCAACCTTGTTAAAATTACCAGTATACTAAAATAAAAGACTGTGATATAATATAATTCCTCCAAAAAACAAAGTATAATAATGAGCAGGTTAGATGGTCGCGAGCTTCGGCTCGAGGAAAGTCCGAGCTCCACAGGGCAGGGTGCTGGGTAATACCCAGTGAGGGTGACCTCAAGGACAGTGCAACAGAGATATACCGCCCCGGTGGGAAGTGCGAGGTGTGAGGCAAGAGGTGGGAACACCAAAAACTTCGACACCCAACATCCCCGGGGTAAGGGTGGAAAGGTGAGGTAAGAGCTCACCAGCGGAATGGCGACTTTCCGGCTATGTAAACCCCACCCGGAGCAAGACCAAATAGAGGAGCAATTGCGGTGGCCCGCCGTGCTCCCGGGTAAGGTCGCTAGAGATGTCAGGCAACTGGCATCCGAGATAGATGACCATCCACGACAGAACTCGGCTTACAGACCTGCTCGTTAAAAACGATAAAAACGCCTTAAAGGGCGTTTTTTTATGTTAAATTAAATTAGAAAGCACAAAAAAGTAGGATTTTCCTTTGAGATATATAAAATATAATAAGGGATAATAAGTCGATAACGGATGGTAGACTTGAAAAATCACCCTGAGAAATGAGATATCATCGTGAAGACCATTGAAATTAAAACCACATCAAGAAATGAAAAGTATTTTTACTATCTGTTGATAATTTTTCCAACATACCCTTATTCTGGGTATGTTTTGTTTTATAATAAAATAATAAGGATGAGTCAGTTAAAAAAGGTCTCAATAAAAATACAATAAGCAGGAGTCTGGATTTTTATGGAGAATTTTACCAGAAAAAAGACTATATAATCAGAGAAATAGTCTTTTAGAAAGGTAAAAGCGGTAAAAATAGTGAGATTTTTGTGAGGGTTAATGACCCAGCTAAACTACGAAGATTATCTCAGTCAGATTATAGTAACGGCATTCTTGCCGATATTGAGCGCAAGAGAAATAGATCACAAAAAGTTTTAATGGAATTTATGAAGAAAAAATGACTGATAAAGAAAGATGGAATATAATTGAAGACTATTTTTAGGAAGAGATGAAAAAATATCAGCGTTTTTAGGTATTAGCTGAATTACAAGTATTTTGTGGAGTATAAATTACCCTTTTTGGCTTATTTACCCAAAATATTATTTTAAAATAGGCCCGTATTCTATCGATATGAAATTTGATAAATTTGTAAAACCGTGATATATTAAAACATAATAAACAAATTTTTATTTCTATAACCCTTATTCAATCAAATCAATAGACTATGTCCACTAGGGGAGCGGATAGCTGAGAAAGCAAGGGTAAGCCCTTGCTGACCCTTTAAACCTGATCTAGGTAATGCTAGCGCAGGGAAGTGGCTTGAGAAAAAGCCGTGACTTTGCGTTACGGCTTTTTTATCTACTCTCCGGACATAGCCAATTCGCTATGGGATGGAGAGGAGGTGATTTATGTGAACTATCTTGTCAGTGTATTTCAGGACCTGACCGAGCTTACCCCCCTTACCCTTTCATTGCTGGCAGCAATTGTGTTGACGGCGGTGCTGCTTATGATATTAGGGCCAAGGGCAAATTTCAATTCCAGGGCCATCGTATATGGAGGACTGTGCACGGCCATAGCCTTTGTGCTGTCCTATGTAAGATTGTATCACTGGCCTCAGGGCGGGTCGATAACCCCTGCCAGCATGCTGCCCATGTTTGTCTATGCCAGTATATTCGGGCCCGCCGCTGGAATAGCTGCAGGGGCTGTTTACGGCATCCTGCAACTTATACAGGATCCTTTTATTGTTCACCCGGTCCAGGTGCTTTTGGATTATGTTATAGCCTTTGCCGCTCTGGGCCTTGCGGGTTTCTGCAGAAAGAATATAAGTGCAGGCGTATTGCTGGGAGGATTTGGCCGCTTTTTCTCCAGCTTTCTTTCCGGCGTCATATTTTTTGCATCCTATGCGCCGGAGAATATGAGCCCCGTAGTCTACTCCATACTGGTGAACGGCATGATTATCGGGACCGATACCCTTATTTGCTTTGTTGTATCGCTCCTGCCGCAGGTCCGGACTCTGGTGGAAAGATTAAAAAAGAACGTAGCAACCCAGGCGGGTCAACAGGTCCAAAATTAATGCTTAAAGATGCTGTTCAAAGCAGTGTAGAAGCTGGAAAATAGAAAGATAGGAGCTTAAAAGTGCAAGTATAAAAAGGCAAGAAATGTAAGGGAAGGGGTCTTAATGCCTCTTCTCTTTTTAATTGCGCTGCGTGCCTTTCAAATCCGTATTTTGCCGGATTGTAAAAGTCCGGTGCCGGTAGCTTGACATTGATTTGTTAACCCATTGAGTAAAGTGCCGTTTTTATGGTAAATTATTGATATCGAACACCAAAAAATGGGGGTCTTCAAAATGTCCTTCAAAAAATTTTTACCGATAATAGCTATTTTGACAGTTTTCTTCAGCTTTTCAATAGGTTTTCCCGGCCAGGCGGCTTCCCAGGAAAATATTAAAATCTACATAGGCGGCGAGGAAAAATTGTTTGATGTGCCGCCTCAAGTTTTCAACGGTTACACCTTTTTACCCATACGCGGCATCTTTGAAAGCCTTGGTGCACAGGTTTTCTGGGATAACGCCCAAAGACGAGTCACCGCCGTCCGCAAAGCTGTTAAAATATCGCTGAAAGTTGGTGAAACCTCCGCTACTGTCAATGGCAAGTCCGTTAAATTGGATAAAGCTCCTCTGGTCTATAAAGGTACCACTATGGTTCCGGTGAGATTTGTCAGCGAAGCCCTGGGAGAAGCGGTGGAGTGGGACCAAAACGCCCGCTCGGTGTACATTGGCGGCAGAGCTCACTTCTCTCCAGAATTTGAACCTGCCAGCACCGATAAGTCCTTCTGGCAAAAGGCCGCCGGAGCTCTGGGAGTCGGCCCCAGGCTCATTACCGATGGAAAAATCACTGTAGATCCCATAAGTGAAGGGTTTTCCAGCGAAAAAATATTGAGTTATTCTATGGCAAGAAGCGCCATCGGGGTTACGGCAAACAATATGCTTCTTATGGTGACAGTAAACAGGGCAACCATACGAGAACTGGTATCCATCATGCATTCTCTGGGAGCCTACAATGCCATGAACCTGGATGGCGGAGCCTCCAGTGGACTTTATTATGGCGGCAGGTACCTTACTGCTCCGGGCCGGGACCTGAGCAATGCATTGATAATATATAAAAAGAATGATTGATTATAAAAATACTCAAAGGTGTGGCGCACCAATGAGTCATAGAGAAAAGAAAATCCAAGAAAGAAAAACAAGAGAGGCCAAGATTAAAGAGCAAATCAAGAATGGCACCATAACATGGCTAACAGAGGCAATTTATACTTCATTTGATAATGGATGCGGACTTATGGTGGAATTTCAACCTTTATAGTCTAAAAAAAATGAACTTTTTAGGGTAGAATTCATGAAAAAATAATTTTCGTATAATCTAACGAGGCTCTATTACTTCACGCTTTCTCATTACGGTTCGCATGGTTTCCTGCCTATGCTTAAACCTCACCTCACAGCTTTAGCTCCAAGGTTTGAATAATGGCGGCCGGTTAGGCCTTGCCGTGCCGGCTTCCCGCCGTCTATATTCACAACGCCTAATTGGTGCGCCACCCTGGATAGTTATGCCGTGAATAAGGGAATTATTCAAGCCTGACCCCTCTTTTATAGTTTGTTTCTCTCTCTCTTTATTTCTTCATTATGTGTAAAACTCCTCCCTAAGCGGTCAGGATTTTTGAGCAAGAGGGAGACAAAAAGAGTGGGAGGTAACACTATCCCTTCAGTTTGCAATTTCGGCCTACTACCTTGCTGTCTACGCTTAACGCCACAGGTTACCTGTGCCGCCCAAGACTTGCTATGAGTGATTTGCTAGATCTTTCTCAGCGGGCTTCCCGCCTGCTATATGATACGCCCTTTGTGGCGCACACTCCGTCCCCTTGGTATCTTTGTCATTTACTTCGATTTTGTTAACTCTATACCATAGTAATTAACTTATCTCTTAATTTTTTTCTTTATACAATTTATTACTATTAAACTTATAATTAAAACGCAGAATGCAACAGTATATGTATGTAAAGTTCTTCCTATTCCATAGATATATGCAATAGCTGTAATACTTATTATACCAACAAATATGGTTAAAAATAGTTTTATTCCCCAATTTATATTATTATTTCTAAGCCAATACGGTACCAAAAGAAAACTTAAAAAATATACAAACACATAAACAAAAAAACCAATCCTTAAATCAAAATCAGAAAACATAGACACTAAAAGACTTATAATGAAGGATATTAATAATAATTTAATTGATTCTTTTACTGTACTTTCCATATAAATGTCGAGTAGACGCTCGACTTCCACCTCACTTTTCAATGATGTGTTGAATATGAGAAGGCCGTCCACACCCCTCACAGAACCCAACGTGCCCTATTAAGGCATTGGGCTCATCATATAAGCCTTACACAGCTTGCCAGATGTTCACATATATTCTCGGTTCCGCTATCGGGTGCTTCTCAAGGAGCATCCTATATCGCTTCCATGTCAGATATGCCCTTTGGCTGCGTTTCGTCAACGTCTTATAGAGTGCGACCATGATGAAGCGATAGAATTTCAGGAGTCCTTTGTAATTCCCTGAGATGCCATAGTACTTGTAGTGCCCTACCACTTTCTTGTTCAGCAGTTCTATTATATCGGACGGCTTTCTTTGGATGTTCTCTTTAAGCAAGCCATTCCTTCATGTTCTGCTTCTTGGCTTTAAGCTTCTTCTTGCTGGTGTGGTGTAGTATCGTGTATTTCCCCGTCAGCGTTTCTCCGTTGGCTCGCACGGTTTCCTGCCTACGCTTAAACCTCACCTCACGGCTTTGGCTCCAAGGCTGGATAACGGCGGCTGGCTGGGCCTTACCGTGCCGGCTTCCCGCTGGCTATATTCACAGCGCCGAACTGGTGCACCCCCCTGGGTAATTATGCCATGAGTAAGGAAATTATTCAAGCCTGACCCCTTTAATTCTGACTGTCATTCTTGATTTATTTATCCATTATGTTAATATATTATTATAAAATACATCGTAAGTATAAACTAATGATAGTGATTTTGAAGAGGTTGTAAAATAATTATAATCATTTTTGCAGGAGGGAGGATAAGATTTAAATGGTTATTCGCAAGCTTTTGATTATTTTATTAATGGTTCTGTTTTTAACCGGATGCAGTCAAAATTCCTCTAATCTTATTTACAATAAAGAAAAAATTGATATGATAGATATCCAAGGAGTTAATGAATCAAACTCTGCAGTTGACTATCCATCAATACAAGATTTATCCACAATAAAAAAGATATTAAGTTTAATAGATAATATCAAAGTTAGAAAATTATCACCAAGTGAAGAAAACAAGATTTTAGATAACGGTAAAAAAATGCAGCAAAAAGGCAACTACTTTATTTCATTTCTTGATAATACAAAAGAAACCAGTCCTGCAAAATCTCTTTGCGGGCTTCTCATTATTTTAAAAGAAGGTAAATTAATTTTCTCGGATATAAAGACAATGACAGGCAAACAGAGAACCGTTTCGTACATCCCGGTTGATGATGTTTCGGATACAGTCGATGAGCTATTAAAAATAATTGAAAATCGTTAAATCGAATAAAGGATGTATGATGAATCTCTTTTCACCATACATCCTTTTTATGAGTTGTCAAATTTATTGCTTTATTAAGTTATCTTTTTTAAAGCCGTTTAATTTTTCTTTAAATCCTTCTTTTATTTCTACCTCAGCTTTTGACATTAGATTGTTTTTATAATCTCTCAGATATTTTGTATACTGTTTTGAAATATCTTTATCAAGCTTTTCCGTTTTCTTAGGGAGTTTCCCTTCTGAAACGGCTCTATCAATTATATACTTTTCTAATTTGCCGATAGTCACTATATCTTTTGCTATATTGTATTCATACTGATTCCAATATTCTTCCATAGACATTCCGGCATTTTCACAGAATAATTCTACAGCATTTCTAAATTCGTCTGACTGTTTCATAGCATTTTGTTCTTTAGATATAAATTCTTGAACTTCTTGTTCAGTTGCTACAATATTTTCTTTTTTTGCAAATGCAAGGAGTACCTTTTTTCTTGCCAAAGCATTAAAGTTATCTAATAGTGTATTATTTTGCTGCCCGATAGCTGAAGCAAATCCCTGTCTATAAAGCAACTCATTTTTATAGATAGGAACCTCATTTACGGTAGCTACAATTTCCCCCATATTGGTAAGTAAATCTTCATTGTTCTTTACATACTTGCCTGCTTCTATAAAAGCATCGTCAAGATTTGTTTTGGTGTCTTTGTCAGCATTTAAAAATTCCCAACCATATGCTATGCTAAAACCTACGTTCAATACTAAACAACAGAGTAGCAATAAAGATATGATTTTTTTGTTTCTCATTTAAATCACCCTTTCAAGTTTTTAAAAACTAAAAGAAACGTAAACAGATTTATTTCCTGGTACCCATGTATCATTTAAGAAAAAGTAGCAGGCATGAGTTGCTTGAGCGGATGTACCAGAATTTATCGACGCCATGGTATCATTTGATTCATAGTTATAATAAACAATTGTGTCCGGGTCCCAAATACCATCGGCTGTGTCAAATGCAGAAGGTCCAAGACTGTCGATTTCATCTCCATCAACTGTCTCATATACTTCCACAAAATAAGCATCACCATTTCCTATTTCATCTGGGTATATCACACAATCTTCCGTTTTATATGCTGAAACTAAATTGTAGTCGATCCATTTGTACTGTGATCCAACAGTAGTGTTTGCCCCATAATCTACATAGAAGTTAAAACTTAATGCGCCCCAATCGGCACTGATTGCCCTATGTTGAACAAATTTCGTTGCATATTCATCCAAGGCAAGAGCTGATGAGCATGTCCAAATCAAAAACAAAAGCAACATGAGTAAAATTACATTTATTTTCTTTCGAATAGACATTTTGATTCCTCCTAATAAAATTTTTAATTATTCCAATTTTCCATCCGATTTAGCTGAGTTCAAATTATGAAGTTAGGAGCTCTAATTTTATCATTAGATAGTCCTTCCCTTCTATACAATTTTTCCTCTTATGGCCATTCCGCATCATCTAAAGTTATTACTTCAATTATTTTTTCTTCGAATTGATTAGGCCAGGTTTTATTGTTTACATTTACACTTAATACGTTGAAGAATACAGCACACGAAAGTATCAGAAGTAATATCCTCTTCATTTATATCACCTCTTTTTGCTTAATATGGAATCTTATGACTCAATTATAGTTAATTTTATATTAATTGTCAATAGACTGTCTTAAAAAATATTCTGTCATATCATTTAAAATTTACTACTATGCAGTTAAAATAGATTATCATTCGTTCGCAAGCGCCATAAATTGGCATATCTGTCTAATCCATTCTTGATTTATCGGGCTGTCTGCTGTTTTTTCTTGACTTATTTATTCATCATGTTAATATATTGTTATAAATATTTGCGGAGGTAATCTTGATGGGCGGTTTTTTAGGTGAAAAAATTAAGAAGCGCAGAAAAGAGTTGTTCCTCAAGCAAAAGGATCTGGCCGGGGAGGATTTTACCACCAGCTTTATAAGCCAGATCGAGAAAGGAAAGCTGAATCCGTCTTTAAAAACCCTTGAGATACTCGCAAGAAGGCTGGAAGTTCCGGTGGCTTATCTGCTGGAAGAGGAAAGAGAGTCGGTGGTGACGGTGGATAGCGACACGGTCAATCATCTCATAGGCCTTTTTGCAAAATTTGAGGGGGAT
This sequence comes from Biomaibacter acetigenes, assembly GCF_003691585.1. Lineage (GTDB taxonomy): Bacteria > Bacillota > Thermosediminibacteria > Thermosediminibacterales > Tepidanaerobacteraceae > Biomaibacter > Biomaibacter acetigenes. The sequence continues at coordinate 1,328,023 of NZ_CP033169.1, forward strand.
GTCAGTTCTTCCGACTACGCTGGGGCTCTTGAAGTTATAGGCAAGTTAAAATCAAAAATGCAGGAACTGGGCATTGATACTTATTGCTTTTTGTGTGATTATTATGCGGCCAGGGTCTATTTTGGCATCAGCAAGTATGAAGAATGTGCAAATGCCTGCCGAGAAATCCTGCAGAAGTTAATTAATTATGAAATGTATGATAAGCTGGCCGTGTGTCTGTATATGATGGGCATTTGTTTTGAAAAGCTGTCGGAGTATGAACAGGCCAAGGAACATCTGTCCAGGTGCCTTGAAACAATAGAAGAGAATGATTTGAGTTTATATGAGATCAAAGCGGAATGTCTGATAAAGCTGGGGTCCATACACGGCAGGCAGGGAGCATATGTTAAGGCAATGGAGTTTTACCGACAGGCTTTTGAGATATCAAAAAGGGAGAATTGCCATCGATATATAGGAGATTGTTATACCGGCATGGGGCTATGCTGCTATTATCTGAAGGATTACCGGGAAAGTTTGAAACATCTTGGCAGGGCTCTTTCGCTTTACAGGCTCATCGAATACGATTATGGCGTTGCTATGGCTCAAAACAATATGGGTATGGTCTATATCAAGCAGAATAACCAAGATGAGGCTTTGAAGTGTTTTACAGATAGTGTAAGGCTCTACAGGAAATTAAGCAGGCCTCTTAGCGAAGCCAGAAGTCTGAATGAGTTAGCCAATATTTATATTCAAAGGAAGGAATATAAGGAATGCCTGAAATACTGCAGGAGGGTTCGCAATATTTTGCGTATGAACCATGATGAGATAATAATGGCACATAATCTTGAGATCCTGGGAAAGGTTTTGTATGGAATAGGCAAGAAGAAATGGGCTTTGAAGGCCCTGAAAAAGGCCGCAGGCATATTTGAAAAACATGACGTCATGGATTCGAACCTGGCTGATACCTACTCGGTCATGGCGAATGTATATATGGAAATAGGCGAAAATGAGGCTGCCAAGGCCATGTTCAACAGATCAATCAAGATTCTATCGAAAAGCAGTGAAAAGCCGTTGGAAACTGAAAGAGGCGATATCCTTGAGCATAAAATATGATATATACATTACCTTTCCTTCCATTCATGATGTGCTTGCCATGGAAAAGGCACTCAAAGATATTAGCGAGGCCGGGATATTGGCATGATTAAAGCCCCTAACGGGGCTTTTTTCACATTCCCATATATGCCTTTTTCACCATGTCGCTCTCCAGGAGTTCTTTTCCGGTGCCTTCGGCCACTATGCGGCCGGTCTGGAGCGCGTATCCCCTGCCGGCCATCTCCAGTGCCTCCTGGACCTTCTGTTCCACTAGTAGCACCGTCTAACCATGCCTGCTGATTTCTTTCAATATCTCCATAACCATGTCCACCATGGTGGGCATGTTAAAAAGAACTTCAAAGAAGACGCGAAAATAGAACAATTAAACCGGGAATACATAAGACTGGACAAAACCACCGCCATAGCCGACACCGTCTTGAGCATAGAAATAAACGAACAAAAAACAAAATACCACATAGAATTCCAGACCATCAACGACAGGACATTAATAATCCGCATGATAGATTACGGATTTAGAATAGCCATAGACAACCTGGACTACAGCAAAATAAAACCAGATGAAGAAATAACCGTAGAATTCCCATCTCAAATCATCATATTTCTAAAACACAACGAATCCATACCTGACGAACTAAACCTCACAATAAAAATGCCGTATACAGAACAGAAAATAAAATACATAGTGCCTACCTTCAAAATCTGGAAACACGATCCGGACTATTATAAAAGGCAAAAGCTCTACATCATGCTCCCGCTGCGGATAATAAACTTAAGCGAAGAACTCGAAAACCTGAAGAAAAGAAAATTTCAGGAAGAAGAAAGAACAAAACTTCAAAACGAATACCGCAGGAAAATAACAGAAGTAATAGAGAGCATAATCGAAGAATTAAAAGATGCCCTTAAAACAAACGACCTTATCATCGAAGAATGCAACAAAATACTTCTGGAACTTAGCACCCTGGCCGGGGAACTATTCAGCGAAGAGTTAAAAGACATTGAGCAGGAGGTGAATGAAATGGCAAAAATGATAATCGACCCTGAGATATACAGAAGAGGGTTTGAAGAAGGCTTGGAAAAAAGACTGGAAAAAGGCATTGAAAAAGGCATTGAAAGAGGTGTAGGGAAAGGTATGGCTGAGACCATAATCAGGCAACTGTGCAAAAAACTTGGAGAGCTACCCTCTGAGTATAAAGAAAGAATCCTGTGTCAGGATAGGCCGACTCTTGAATTGATTGCGGAAAATATTTTTGACATTGAGTCTCTGAGCGAGCTCGACAGATTCTTGAAGCAGTGAAAAATATAAAGTCAAGAATTAACCTGCCTCTATAAAGGGCAGGTTTATTCTTAACTGTGCTTGACGTTTCATGAGTGGTTATGCCCGAATCTGTCGCTTGACTTTTTTGCCTTTGTTACCGCATAAAAAGCAGGATTTTGGCGATTTCTGGAGAATTCTTATTAAATCAAAGGATTTTTGATTATTGGCATAGTTTCAAAGCAATATAAATTGATTAAGAACGGCCGGGTGAAAAAATGTTGAAGGCACTTGACATACAAAATGCCATAAAAATATTGCCCCATAAATATTACAAGCTCATTCTGGTTGTGGGGCCGAAAGAGCGGCAAATTTCCGGCATATTGAAGAAAATGTCTTTAGAATTCGGCTATGACTACATCAATTTAAATCTGAAGCTTTCCGAAAAGCTCATTCGCATTCCCTTTGATGAGCGCTGTTTTTATGTAGAGGATTATGTGAACGAGATTGTTGAGTCAAATCACGGCAGCCTGTTGATATTGGATAACATCGAAATTCTTTTCGAAAAGCATCTTAAGATAGACCCTTTGCTTTTGCTGAAGAACTTGAGCCGCTATAAAGCCTGTATAGCCCACTGGAACGGCAAAGTGGAGGACGGGCACCTTATATATGCGGTTCCCCAGCATCCTGATTTTGTAAAATACAGAATGGATGGACATGATTACATTGTGATCGATACAGCGCAGTAAAAACAAGGTAACATCGATTGAGAAATTTAAAGAAGTCATTTAAGAGCAATAATCGAGCGTATCCCAGCCGGCAGCAGGGCATGTGCTTAAAATACTGAAAGAGCAGGTGCCAGGCCGTCTCCGACAGGAAGCTGCTTTTTTACCTGGAATCATCTTTAATAATACCAGCCGAAGAAAAGGGGGATAACTGTGAAATACAAAGACCTGGTAAATTTTGATCCGGTGGAAAGCATCATAAAGCTTACCGATACCAACAAAAAGCAGGATGCGGAAAGGTTTGTCAGAACTTACGTCATGTCCGACAGTATGGCGGATGCCCTCATAAACATTGTCTTACCTCAGCTTCAATTTGAAAATACTGTAGACAACAAGGGCATTTTCATAGTCGGAAATTACGGCACCGGCAAATCCCATCTGATGTCAGTCATTTCCGCCATAGCTGAAAATAAAGACATGCTGGATTTGATGAAAAACGAGCGGTTTAAAAAAGAAGCGGAGTGTATTGCCGGAAAATTTGAGGTGTTGAGGTTTGAGATAGGCGCTTCCAAGATGGATCTTAGAGATATAGTGACCAGGGAAATAGAAAAGGACCTTTACAAAAGAGAAATAGAATATAAATTTCCATCCATGGAGGAGGTATCCAATACCACCGATTCCCTGGTGGAGATGATGAATTTATTTCAGGAAAAGTATCCCGACAAAGGATACCTTATCGTGGTCGACGAGCTTCTAGATTATTTGAGGCATTTGTCGGAACAGAAGATGGTCCTGGCGCTCACCTTTCTGAGAGAAATGGGCGAAGTCAGCAAGGTCACCCGCATACGCTTTATGGCGGGCCTGCAGGAATCCCTGTTTGAAAGCGGGCAGTTTTCTTTCGTGGCGGATTCTTTAAACAGGGTGAAAGCCCGATTTGAACAGATCATGATAAAAAAGCAGGACATATCCTATGTAGTATCAGAAAGGATCCTCAAGAAAAACGAAAGGCAGAAGGCATGGATAAGGGAGCATCTGGTGAAGTTCGGCCCCCTCTATAAAAATCTTGCTGATAGGCTGGAGGAATATGTTAACCTGTTTCCCATTCATCCTTCGTACATAGAAACTTTTGAGAAGGTTTACATAGCCGAAAAAAGGGAAGTGTTGAAGACCATATCTATCACCATAAAAAATCTGCTGGAAAAAGAGGTGCCCGAAGACGATACCGGCATCATTTCCTACGATTCATACTGGGATTTCATAAAAGATAATCCCGGCATGAAATCCGATGCGGATATAAGGGAAGTCATAGAAAAAAGCGGCGTGCTGGAAAGCCTTATAGAACATTCGTATACCAGACCTCAGTATAAACCCATGGCAAAGAGGATAATCTACGCCCTGAGCGTAAAAAGACTTACCACGGGAGACATCCATGCTCCTCTGGGGCTTACGGTAGACAATATGAAGGACGACCTTTTTCTCTATACCCCGATGCCCGAGATGGAAGAAAGCTTTTTAAAGACCACCATTGAAACGGTGATGAAAGAAATATTGAAGACCGTCAGCGGCCAGTTTATAACATATAACCGGGACAATGAGCAGTATTATCTGGACCTGAAAAAAGACATAGACTATGATGCAAAGATTCAGGCCAGGGCCGACTTTATTGAAGATGAGGACATCAATAAATACTATTACAGCATCATATTAAAGGCCATGGAATGGGAGAGGCCCGAGTATGTGGGAGGCCGCAGAATATACCAGTATGAGCTGATATGGGAAGAAAGAAACGTGGAGAGGCGGGGATATCTTTTCATGGGGCTGCCCAATGAAAGGACCACCGCCCAGCCGCCCAGGGATTTTTATATATATTTCCTGCCGCCTTACGGGAATAACAGGCATGACGGCATGACACAGCCGGATGAGGTTTACTTCGAATTTGTAAACAGGGATGAAAAAGTTGATGAATATATTAGGATGTACGCCGCCACCATGTCCATGTACGACATGTCTTCGGGCAGCAGTAAATCCGTATACTACGATAAAGCCATGGCGTATCAGAAAAAAGCCGTAGAATGGATACTGGAGCACATAAAAGAGTGCTTTGAGGTGCGGTATGACGGCGAATGCAGGACCATCCTCTACTGGCTGAAAAGCAGGGCAGCCGTGGAGGTCACCATCAAGGATTATATAGACATGACCGCATCCACCTGCCTTTCTCCGTATTTTGCCGAAAAATACCCCGACTACCCCAGATTCTCCGTCTTAGTGACGCAGAAAAATACGCGGGAGTTGTTCAAATCCGCCATAAATTATATAGCCGGTAAAAAGACTGATATGGGGGCTAAAGTCCTGGATTCACTGGGGCTTCTGGATGAAGATAAAAACATATCTCCCGAACATTCCAAATATGCAAAGCATTTTATAAACCTCATAAATAAATTGCCGGAACAACAGGTACTGAACCGGGACGACATCTTTGAGTGGGTAAATACGGATGAAGAACTCGACAAAAAGTTTAAGCTGGAGCCCTGGTGGGTTGTTGTGATAATGGCTTCCTTAATCTATAGCGGAGATATAACTTTGACCACCTCCGCAAAAAAATACGACGCCACCATGCTGGAAGAGATGGCGGCAGATAATACTGCCGACCTTCTACAATTTAAACACTGCCAGCGCCCGATGGATATCCCCATCGAGGCATTAAAGTGCCTTTTTAAATATCTGGAGCTACCTCCGGGACAGATTACAAATCCCAACACCAGGGCCGCTGCCGTTGAAATGATGCTGAAAAGAATAGATGATATCATAGGTAAAATTATTGATGCCCAGAAATTCATGTATGGGGAGATAAATATATGGGGCAAACCTGTTATAAATGAGAGTAAAAAACAAAATTACAAAGAAGCTTTATTAAGATTCAGAGATTTTCTCGATTCCTTGAAAAAATACAACACCCCGGCAAAACTTAAAAATTTCAAACCCACATCCGGAGAAATAGAAGATTACTTTAAAGCCTTGGAAATCATAAAAGAATTAAACATTCTAAAATCCTTCAAGCAGGAGATTGACCCGTATGCCTCTTATCTTGCCAGTGCCGAACTGGTGCTCAAAGATGAAGCCTGGGGCAAAAAGGTCGCATATATAAAGCAGGAAATCGAAAGTATCTTAAAAGAACCCGGCGGCATAGATGATGATATTTCCCGAAGGCTTACCAGCAGGTTGAGACAGATAAAGGATGAGTATATACAAAAATACATGGAGCTCCACAAAAAGCATAGACTGGACCTTTCAGGCGATGAGCGCAAAAAAAAGATATTAAACGGCAATATAAAGCAAAACCTTGAAAAGCTCACAGGCATAAAAGATATAATCCCGCAGGGAAAATTTAAGGAACAGATAGATAGATTATCATCGCTGAAAGTCTGCTTTGCCCTCATCGAAGACAATATGAAAAATACGGCGGCATGCCCCTACTGCAACTTTAATCCTGCGGACGGCGAAAGAGCTGTGTTTGGGGAGCTGGATTCAATAGAGGATGCCCTGGATAAACTCTATGAGGAATGGAAAAATATCCTGGTAAATTTCATAGACGACCCCAGAGTCAGCGAGAACATAAGCTTTTTAAGGGAAGAACAGCAAAAGGCATTAAAACCATTAATCAACAGCAGGACTCTTCCCGAAAAAGTCGATGCCGTGTTTGTTTCAGCCATAAATGACCTTTCCAGAGGCCTGGAAAAAATTGAAGTGTCGGCCAGGGACATAGAAAGCAAGGTGTTCGGAAGCGGTCCTTCCACCCTGGAGGATTTAAAAAAGAGGTTTATGGATTTTTTAGATGAAATATCAAGAGGCAGGGATGCCGGCAAGATAAGAATAATACTGAAATGATGGAGGCAGCACGATGAAGCTCACGAAAGAAATACTGGACAGCGTAAGACATATGGAGGGATTCCCGAAAGGCGCGGATGAGGATATAATAGCCCTCTCCGACCCTCCCCATTATACAGCGTGCCCCAATCCTTTTATAAATGATTTTATAGAAAAATACGGGACTCCTTATGATGAGGAAAAGGACGATTACCACTGTGAACCCTATACCGCCGATGTATCGGAAGGCAAAAATGACCCCATATACAACGCCCATTCCTATCATACAAAGGTCCCCCATAAGGCGATAATGAGGTATATCCTCCACTACACCAAGCCCGGAGACATAGTGTTCGACGGCTTTTGCGGCACCGGCATGACCGGAGTGGCGGCTAGCATGTGCGGCAACCCCGATAAGGATTTCAAATTGAAAATTGAAGAAGAAGCCAGAAAGGAAGGCAAAAAGGTGGAGTGGGGGGCCAGAAGGGCCATCCTGTGCGACCTTTCCCCTGCCGCCACCTTCATAGCATACAACTACAACACCCCGGTGGATGTGGAACAATTTGAAAAAGAGGCAAGGCGCATCCTGGAGGAAGTGGAAAAAGAGTGCGGCTGGATGTATGAAACCATCCACACCATAGACGGCGTGCCCCAGACCGATATCCATGGAAAGCCCGTAAAGGGCAGGATAAATTATACCGTCTGGTCCGATGTTTTCATCTGCCCCAACTGCAGCGGGGAAATCATCTTCTGGGATGCCGCGGTGGACAAAGAATCCGGCAAAGTGCTGGACGACTTTAACTGCCCCCACTGCAATGCAAAGGTGAACAAGAAAAACCTGGAAAAAGCCTGGGTAACAAAATATGATAAAGCCATAAATGAGACCATAAGGCAGGTAAAACAGGTGCCCGTCCTCATAAACTATTCCGTGGGCAGGTCAAGATACGAAAAGACCCCCGATGAATTTGACATAAAATTGATTGAAAAGATAGAGGACATGGATATTCCATACTGGTATCCGACGGACAGGATGCCAGAAGGATATAATACGGAACAACCGAAAAAGTCTCATGGTGTAACACATGTGCATCATTTTATACGAAGAGGAATATTTCAGTTTTATCATGGTTATTTAATAAAATATCAAAAATTAATAATAAAATTGTTCAGAAAAAAATATTATTTGCATTAAATAATGTACAACAAAGACATTGTAAATTAAATGCTTTTAGATTTAATGTATCATTTCCTTCAAATATTACCTCTGGGACACTGTATATGCCTTCATTGATAAAGGAAAATAATATTTTTAGCCAATTAGAAAATAAAATTTTACGTAGACTTAAACCTATATTCATTTCTATTAAAAGAGAAAGAGAAACAACATTAGTTTCTACAAATGATGCTGGAAATTTGTTATTAAAGAATAACTTCATAGACTATATTTTTACCGATCCCCCTTTTGGTGACAACCTTATGTATTCAGAGCTGAATTTTCTCTGGGAAGCATGGCTTAAAGTCTTTACCAACAATAAATCTGAAGCTGTTGTAAATAATGTTCAGCATAAAGGCTTGCCCGAGTATAAAGAATTAATGGAAAAGTGTTTTTGCGAGATGTACCGCATTTTAAAACCAGGAAGATGGATGACGGTGGAATTTCACAACTCCCGGAATAGTATTTTTAATATTTTACAAGAATCTATCCTTAAGGCCGGATTCATAATTGTTAATGTAAAAACCTTAGATAAAAAACAAGGTAGTTTTAAGCAGGTTACAACTACTACTGCAGTAAAACAGGACTTAGTCATTTCCGCATATAAACCCAAAGATTCCTTTATCCAGGGCTTCCTTAAAAAAGCCGGTACCGAGGAAGGCGCCTGGGATTATATCCGTCAGCATTTGGAAAAACTTCCGATTACAGTGGAAAACAAAGGTCAGTTGGAGGTCATCCCGGAAAGACAGGCATATCTTCTATATGATAGCATGATCACCTTTCATATCCAGAAGGGCGCATCCATACCCATGGGAGCTGCGGATTTTTATGCGGGATTGGAGCAGAGATTTCCAAAGCGAGACGGTATGTATTTTTTGCTCAGTCAAGTAAATATATACGATCAAAAGAGGATGGAACTGGAGCTAAATGACCAGATTTCCTTATTAATTCTTGATGAAAAGAGTGCCATTCAGTGGCTCAGAAAAGAGCTGGGGAAAAAACCCCAGACCTATCAGGAAATCCAACCGAAATTTCTTCAGAAACTTCATCAGATAAAATACGAAAAACTGCCTGAGCTTATGGATCTTCTGGAGGAAAATTTCCTGCAGGATGAGCAGGGAAGATGGTACGTGCCGGATATAAGCAAGCAGTCGGACCTGGAAAAACTAAGGGAAAAGAATCTTCTCAAGGAATTTGAGGAATATAAAAACAGCACCGGAAGGCTGAAGGTCTTCCGGACCGAGGCTGTAAGGGCGGGGTTTAAAAAGTGCTGGAAGGATAAAGATTACGCCACCATAGTGAAAATAGGCGACAGGCTTCCGGAAAGCATCCTTCAGGAAGACAGCAGTATATTGATGTATTATGACAACGCCCTGACCAGGATGGGTGAGGGGCATGTTTGATGCGGGATGGAGTAGCAAATGATTGAAGATGTGATTGTCCAGAGGTTGCCTTTAAATCAGAATAATTTCATATTGCTCTATGACCCTGATGATATGGTGGCCGGGGAAAAGATTGTATCCCGGATAAGTAGCTGCGGTTACACTCTCATTAATTATGAAGACCCGGATATGTTCAGGTTTTATTTCGAACAAATTTTAAATAAAGGTACAGACATCGATGAAGCAGGCGGGGATAAGATTGTACTGAGGCTTACACGAAATACGTATGTACCTTACGATATTCAGTCCATATTTCAGGAAATAAGGATAACCATAAAAGACATCTTTCCCGGGCTGAGCTACACTGTTTTAAAGGAAATGGGCAGCGGTATTCTGGGTGATATATACGATGCTTATAAAAATTACCCGGGTCTGAATCTGGGCGACGGTGAAACCATGGATTTCATACTTGAAAACGTCTACGGCATATTTCCGGATACCATACACACATACGAAGATTTGATAAAAACATTGATAAAAATATTTTACTGCGGGAAAGAATTGCCTGAAATCATCCTGAATTACCTTTCAAAGAGATTCGAGACACATCCGGATTTTATAAACTTCCCCGTTAAAAAAATTTTATCCGGAAAAGAATCCTTCTTTTATTATCTACAGCAGCAATGGGAACTTTATATAAAATCTTTTTTTGAAAATAATATCAGATCCGATGTGAATTTTGGCCATGCGGATATCAGGGTGTATATGGACAACCTTTTTTCAGAAGGGTATTTGACCCCCGTCCATTGCCATGAAATCCAGAGGATTCCAGTCTGGGCCCGGGATGGGGTAATCTATCAAGAGATTCTCGATAAAAAGAAAAACTATGAAGAATTGATGGAAAAGGTCAGGGCGTCCTTGGAAAAGGTGGAATCTTTTAAAGACTGGTGGGGCATAGCTTCCCGGTGGGCTGAATTATTGGTGATATTCAGTGACAGCAATATGAAAAAGGAGCTGGATGTTAAGGAATTTGAAAAAACTTCTTTACATCTGGAAAGGACTTTTAAGGAGTGGCTTCTGGAAAATTACGGTTTGCTTTCGTCTTTATCGTATACAAGTTTTCCGGTGATGGTTCATCATATTCCCTGGCACATCCATTACAGGATGCAAAAAGAAAACTTTAAAAAAGTGGCCCTCATAGTTTTTGACGGCATGTCTCTGGATAACTGGATAATAATAAAAAGGCATCTGAATCAGAGTAAAACATGGATACTGGAGGAAAACCTATCTTTTGCATGGATCCCCACCATGACCTATATATCGCGCCAGGCCATCTTTTCGGGGCAGGTGCCGGCGTACTTTGCCGATACGTTTTTTTCTACGGATAATGATGAAACTCACTGGAAGAGGTTTTGGATGGATAAGGGCTTTCGGGCCGATGCCATATATTACATGAGAAATATTAAGCATTTTGACGAAAACGGCCTTGAAGAACTGGTCAAAAACCAGAAAGCCAGGATACTGGGCCTTGTGGTAAACATGATAGATGACATGGTGCACGGCGGACAGCTGCTGCTTTCGGGGATGCATCAGGATATAAAACTCTGGCTCAGAGAAGGAGGGCTGGAGCGCTTTTTGCTGAAGCTTTCCGCCAGCGGATATGAAATATATATAACCTCGGACCATGGAAACGTCAGCGCCGTAGGCCAGGGCAGGATTCAGGAAGGTCTCGGTGTGGATCAGGCGGAAAGCAGGGTCAGAATATACGAAAAATCCAAAAGCCATGAAAATGCCGTTCAAACATTCAGGGCCTTTAAATGGAAAGCTTACGGCTTACCGCGGGATTATAATTATATCATCTGCGATGATAACTTTGCTTACGGTAAAATTAACGAAAAAATGATATGTCATGGCGGAACATCCGTTGAGGAAGTCATTGTTCCATTCGTCCATGTAAGAAAAGGAGCATAACATGATGCAGACAGTGGGATTTAATCGATTTATAAAAAGAGAATGGCTGAATTTCACGGCTTTTCTCGCAGGCCGGGAAAAGGATGAAAAAATCATAAGAAAAAATCTAAATGAATATCTTGAAAAGGAAACAAAGGCCGAAATCACCCGCCAAAAAACCCTGGTGGAGCTTTTAAGGATCTGGGTAAACGTGCCCGCATCTCATGAGGATCTGAAGGAAAAGGCTCTGGATTTGTTTGAGAAAGTGCCGGAAGATGAGAAAATGTTATTTCACTGGTCCATGATAATGCTGGCCTTCCCCATATTTATCGATGTGGCATCATCATTGGGAAAGATTTTCAGCCTTCAGGACCGGGTGTCTTTAAAAATCCTGGAAAAGCGCATATTTGAAAAGTGGGGAGAAAGGAGCACCGTAAAATACGCGCTTCCAAAGATAGTAGGCTCCATGGTCGAATGGGGCGTCATCACCAGGGCAAAGGTGGGAGAATACACTAAAGCCCAGACAATAGAGATTAAAAATAAGGATTGTAAGCTCTTTTTCATAAACTGCTATATGCAAGCTTTGGAGAAAGATTATCTAAGATTCATTGAAGCAAACAATCTCTCCGCCGCCTTTCCTTTTAAATTAAACCTGGGGCTCGATGACTTTAATAATTCAAATACCCTATCATTGAGCAGGATGGGAAGTGATGTGGTGATTATTAAAAGATAACAAAAAATTCCATAAAAAATTTTAAATTTTTGAATTAAAATCATTTACTAGGGGAGAGAAAGATGCTAAATATCCAGCCTCACGTTATTGAACAAATTCGTAAAAAAGTAAATCGACCGGAGGGAAGCGTTGAACTTATAAGCAATGTTGGGGAATTATTCAACCCTAACGTTGGTGAAGGTATTATATTGGAGATTTCTTCTGGAGCGCAATATTTTCTGGTTAAAAGGGATAGCGAAATGCAAATGATTTATTATTATTCTTCTCCTGGTTCTGGTACTTGGGTAGCAAAAATTGATCTAAAGAAAGTTCAGCGATGTGATAAAGCTTATTGGGGATTTACATGGTCTCCACAAGAAACGAAGTTATTTATTGGTCCATGGATTAAAGGAGGCAAATTAGTGATTTCTAAAGGTGTACCCTCTGAAAAGCAATTTAGAGTTGGAAGGGATGGAAGTATAATACAAATAGGTGATGAAGGAGCAGAAGTTACAGGAGTAAGAATGTTTTTTGACGGTAAACCTGTCCTTGAACCAACTGCTATTGAAACATGGCAGAACACTATTCAAGGAGTTAGGTTATTACAAAAAGGAAAATCAGATGAAGGTTATATTTTTGAAGTATTAATTTGCAATTTGGTAATAGCAACACTTGTTACGGGCTTTGAGACATATTGCAAGACAAGATTTATTGAACTTGAGAAGGAAGGTATTAAACCAAATCTAGAAAACTTGATAAGTATGGTATTTTCACAAAGAGAGCTAGACATCGGAGTATTAGAAATTTTAAAAAAAAGAAGCCGTATCAGAACAAAAGACTTTTTAGAAAAAATCGCTATTAATAAGATTAACTTTCAAAATTACGATGAATGTAAAAAGGCATTCAATAAAACATATGGTCTAAAATTTAGCGAAATTGGTCTTAACTCAAATGAATTATCATTTCTCCGACGACTTATACAATATAGGCATCGCATTATCCATGTTTCACCATTAATTATAATGTTGAATCAAGGCCAAGTTCCTCCTGAAGAACCTGTTTTTGCTGGTAATGATTTAGCCGAAAAAGCAGTTAATTGTTTTGATAAATTCGTAAGCAATTTCCACGAAAGTACGCTGAAACTTAGATAAGCTGATTAAAATACATGCAATATGGCATCAATAGATGGAAGGTTCATTAGTGTGACACCTATTAAATTTTGGTAAAATATTTTAGTATTGTTTTATACATAATTTGGTTGCAGATAATGAAATCAAAAAGGAGTGAAGCCCTTTGCCTATTCCTGATTATGAAACCATAATGCTGCCTTTGTTAAAATTTGCTGAAGATAATAAAGAGCATTCGTTGAGGGAAGCAATAGAATACCTGGCAAAGTATTTTAATCTTACTGATGAAGAAAGAAAAGAGCTACTGCCCAGCGGCAGACAATTTATTTTTGACAACAGGGTAAGCTGGGCATGTACATACTTGAAAAAAGCAGTTCTTCTGGAGTCGGTAAAAAGAGGTTGTTTTAAAATAACTGAGCGTGGGATTGATGTATTAAAACGCGATATAAAGAAAATAACACCCGCCTTTTTAGAGGAATTCCAGGAATTCAGAGATTTCAAAGCAGTTTCTCGATCACAAGTCTATAACAAACGAAATGATAACAAACAGATTGATGGAGATGAGACTCCCGAAGAGAAACTTGAAAATGCATATCAAATAATAAGAAAAAATCTTGCGCAGGAACTGATCCAAAAGGTAATGAAATGTTCGCCTTCGTTTTTTGAAACACTTGTCATTGATTTATTAGTTAGCATGGGATATGGAGGCTCCCGTATTGATGCGGGGAAAGCCATCGGTAAAAGTGGAGATGAAGGAATAGACGGCATTATAAAGGAAGATAGATTGGGATTAGACACAATATATATTCAGGCCAAGCGATGGGAAAACCAGGTAGGTCGTCCGGAAATTCAGAAATTTGCCGGAGCTTTACTCGGTCAGAAAGCCAAAAAAGGTATTTTTATCACAACCTCGAGCTTTACAAAAGAAGCGATAAATTATGCCGAAAGCATAGAAAATAAGATTGTTCTCATTGATGGGGAGCAACTGGCAAATTTCATGATAGATTATAATATAGGAGTTTCGAGGGTGGGGGTCTATGAAGTAAAAAAAATCGATAGTGACTATTTTGCAGATGAGTGATGAAAAAATAACCAGTAAGAAATGAAAAATAATCTAAATTTGGAGATAGAAAAGGAAACTATAAAGTTATCATATGGAGGGTTTCATATGGACAAATATAGGAAAGGTTATTTAATACATGAAACTTCGGATGACCATTACTGCCTTTGTAAAATTCTAAATGAGTACAACAGCGAAGAAGAAGCAGAAAAAGATTTGATTGATCTTCTTACACATCATAAAACAGAAAAACAAATATTGAAAGAATATAGTAAAAAAGAAGTGTATTAATATTTATCACATGCCCTCGATGGAGTAGTTTGGTGAGCCTGAGGGCCCAATTTTTTATCCCAATTGTGGGTTCCCAGAAGGAAAATGTATATAAGATTTTGAATGGCGAGGATGTTAATATAGAGGACCCTCTGGCGGATATTGATGTCGGTATAGTTTTCTCATATGACATCAATGATGTTGACGGCAGATATAGATTGTATGGTGATATTTATAATGACCTTGTAGAAATATTTCCGAGATTGGATTTGGTTTTTTTGCAGGAGAAACATTCGGTATTTCAGACAGAGGCTATTTTAGGCATGTATATACGCTGAATCTGGATATGGGAATTGGCATTTAATAAATAAAATATTATTCTGGAGGAGATTAAAAATGATATTGACGACAACCCCTGGTGTTGAAGGAAAGAAAATCGTGGAGTATAAGGGGATAGTTTTCGGAGAGGTGATCTCAGGAGTGAACTTTATTAAGATTTTGCCGCAGGTCTTTCAAACATTTTTGGCGGCCGGTCAAAGTCCTATGAGGGAGAGCTGCTCGAAGCCAGAGAAGCGGCATTGAAAGAAATGGAGGCCAGAGCGGCATCTCTCGGAGCCAATGCTGTAATCGGCGTGGATGTTGACTATGAGGTGCTGGGGCAAAATGGCAACATGCTCATGGTGACTGCATCCGGCACGGCGGTGGTAATTGAGTAAATTAATGCAGTATGAGGGGAAATGAAAATATCAATATAAAGTTTAAGTTTAACGAGAGTTGTTGATGAACAGTTTTTGAAAAGATATAATGTAAGTGTAGGTGATTAACGTTTATTTGAGAATCAAAAGTGATAATAAAGCTTAATATGCGAGGTGGTAAAAGTGATAAATTCTCAGATAAAGGAAAATATACTCAGAGATTTAAATAAATTACCAATCGAACTACAAAAAAAGGTTTATGATTTTATCAACGCATTATTATTAACATTACCCAAGGGTAATTCTCCAAAAAACGTGTTATCGTTTTCGGGAATTATGAACAAGCAGGATGCAAAAGAGATCAGCACAATAATTGAGGAAGGTTGCGAAAAAATAGATGAAGATGAATGGTAGGATATTGCTTGATACTAATATTGTAATTGCAGTTTTTTCTGGAGAAGAAAGCATTCAGCGTTACATTGAAAAAGCTAATGAAATTTTTATTCCTGTTATTGTGATAGGTGAACTTTATTTTGGCGCCTATAATTCAATGAATATGGAACGCAATATCGAAAAAATTGACGCTTTGTTGCTAACTCAACTATTCTTAGTTGTGATGCTTATACAGCAAAAATATATGGTAAAATAAAAGGCGATTTGAAGAAAAAAGGTAAACCTATACCAGAAAATGATATATGGATAGCTGCTTTGGCTGATCAGTATGGTCTATTATTAGTAACTAAAGACTCGCATTTTAAAAATATTGATGATTTTTCTGTAGAACTATTGTAAAGATTTTATGAAGGAAATATATTGTAGCCCATTCCCAAGCAATGCCAATGCACGTAATTATAATGAAAGAGCAAATAATGCTATAAGATTAATAAGGAAAGTTATGGGAAACAGCCTGGAGTAATATTTCTCTGACTAGAAAAGATAAAAAATTACCTGGGGAATTTGAAATATAAATTGCAATTTTTCTTATAAGAAAGCGGAAATTACTGACGATACCCAGATGACTTTATTCACTGCCGAGGGTTTGCTTCGGGCTGAAAGCGGAGGCAGGAAAAAAGGCATTTGTCATATCCCCTCTGTTGTCTATAACGCATATATTAGGTGGTTGCATACTCAGGGTTATCCTAAAAACAAGGATCACGACCCGATTTATGATGGATGGCTTATAGGGGAAAAAGAACTTTATGCCCGAAGAGGGCCGGGGAATACATGCCTATCGGCTTTATTAAGCGGCAAGATGGGAACGATGGAACGGCCGATAAACAACAGCAAGGGCTGCGGTGGGGTCATGAGGGTAGCACCGGTGGGATTGTTATACGGCAAAGATGAAGCCTTTGTAATCTCGATCTAGTCGTACTGTTAGGCGAGAAGTCCCTTAAAGTTCTTGAGTTTGAAGAAAGATACACCGACGTTGGAGGTTCGACGATATTGAATAAGAATGGAAGGAATTGCGGAGCAAAACTAAAATAAATTTTAATTAGGCGTACATTTCAACATATTACAAACGATTGTAATATTATCCTGTAAAAGCAAACATGATATCGTATAATTTATTTGGAGGGGTTGATATGGCGATAAATAAACTGATACAAACCACTGTCAGTCATAGGCATCAGACCGTTGTTCCTACATCTATAAGAAAAAATATAATATTGAAGAGGGTTCAAAGATTATCTGGGTGGATAAAGGAGAAAAAATAGAAATTATTCCGTTAAAATCATCTCTAAAGGAACCTTTCCGTGGAGCGGGCCGCGGTACCGGATTGTTGGAAGAACTTTTAGTTTATAGAGCAATTGAGAGAGAGCATGAACGGAAAAATGAATGAAGATGATAAAGATGTACAAAAATTTGTTTTTGATACAAGTGCCATACTCACATATTATCAAGACGAGGAAGGTTCGGACGTAATAGAAGAATTATTGGAAAAATCAAAAAGAGGCGAAGCAAAAATATATATATCTTCAATGTCTATCTTTGAACTGGCTTATATAACTATGGCAAAAAAAGCGAAGATAGAGCTATTAAACTAATATCTGAGGTAAGGCAGCTTGAGCTTGAAGAGGTATGGCTGGAGGAAAATATTTTGTTTAAAGCCGCAGAAATAAAATCTAAATGTAATGTGAGCGTGATTAGATTCTTTTATAGCAGCTCTTGCAAGCACTATGAACGCGACTTTGGTAGACAAAGACCCGGAGTTTGAAAAACTTTCTCCTGAAATAAATCGCATTCCTCTTAAGTATAAAGAGAGAAAAAGTAATTTTTATATTACCGTTACTTTGGTTATTATGCTTGCTGGGATATGGCGGTTGAAGGATGTATATGGGGTTGACTTAAATGGATGCAGGACATAAAATATACAGTATACAGAACATCTGCTAGAAAGGTTGAGAACTATGCGTTCGTTTAAGTCAGAGGTAGCATTGATAAAGCATGAGGTGCTCAAACAAATTGCGCGTCTTTTATTTGACGATAAGCTTGAAGATGAAGTAAACAGATTACCCAGGGTTCTGACGAGGGCGGGATTGACTCATTACCGGTGCTGTGTATACAAAGAAAGGGCGGTGCTTGCAGAAAGGATAAAGTTTGCCCTGGGTTTTTCTCCGAAAGAAGTAGATGAGGAAGAACGGTTAGGCCAGATAGTGAGGGAAAGGTTAAAAGGCCATAAAGTAAAGCTACCGATCATCGATATCATCGAAATCGCCTGTGACAGGTGTCCCATAGATAGGTATCTGGTGACCGATGCTTGCAGGGGATGCGTTGCCCATTACTGTGTTAATGCTTGTCCTAAAAAGGCTATAACTGTAGTTGGAAGGAGGGCTTATATCGACCAGGAGCAATGCGTGGAGTGCGGCAGGTGCAGCAAGGCATGTAAATTTCACGCCATCGTGGAGGTAAGCAGGCCTTGTGAGCGCTCGTGCCCGGCAGAAGCCATAAAGCCCGGACCTTCAAGAAACTCTATCATAGATAAGGACATTTGTACATCCTGCGGCACATGCAGTACCGCGTGCCCTTTTGGCGCTATAACCGACAAATCTGAAATCTGTGAGGTTATAGATTGGCTTAAAAGCGGCACAAAGGTTATAGCGGCGGTGGCTCCGGCCATCGCTGGCCAATTCGGGCCCAAAGTTAAAATTGGGCAGGTATTTTCGGCACTGATTCAATTGGGTTTTGCAAAGGTCGCGGAGGTGGCCCTGGGAGCCGATGAAGTGGCAAAGCTTGAGGCAGAAGAATTCAGACATCTAATAGAAGATAAAAATTGGCTGGTAAGTTCCTGTTGCCCGGCTTTTGTAAGCATGATCAAAAAACATTTTCCGGATCTTGTAGGCCACATTGCCCCGACACCTTCACCTATGGTGGTTTTAGGGCGTAAGCTTAAAGCCGAACTTCCCGACCACAAGGTGGTATTCATAGGGCCGTGTATTGCTAAAAAAGAGGAAGCAATGGTACAAGATAGCGGCATCGATGCGGTACTTACTTTCGAAGAACTGGATGCATTATTTGATGCAAAAAATATAAACCCGGCCGATCTAAACGAAATGCCACCCTCATTTGCGCCTGCTACCTCAAAAGGAAGAGGTTTTGCGGTAAGCGGCGGAGTAGCTGATGCGGTAAGCCGGGTTCTTGATGACGATGGTTTAAGTGGCATATTAAAGCCCGTCAGGGCGAGTGGCCTGGAGGAATGCAAGAAGATGCTTTCCCTTGCCCGGGCGGGAAAACTTGAAGGTAATTTCCTCGAGGGGATGGCATGTGAAGGCGGTTGTGTGGGCGGCCCGGCAGCTTTAGTAGAGGCAAACAAAGGCGCAAGAGCTGTAGAAAGTTAAAATTAAAAGATTTTTGATATAACTGGAAGATAAAGAGGGAACGGTATATGTCGTATCCCTCTTTTTTATTTTACATTCCTCCACCCCATCCAGACATCTGTCCCTGAAAAGGAGACGTGTCTCTTAATCTATTATATCCATTATATTGGTACAAAGAGTAATAAAATAGTATTATAAAATTATAAAAGAGAGGCAGGATATTTTAGACCGTTATAGAAAATAAATTAAATGATAAAGGCGCTCTCTGCAGCTTTTAGTGCAGTGAAAGGAATGGTCGTCATGATGCTGGAAAGATGCATAGATGTCTTGAAAAAGGGAAAGAGAGTCATATACATAGCTCCTTCTCGAGAGCTGGCGGAATACATAAGGCAGGAATTTATGACAGGATTCGGCGGGCTCATAAACACCGATGTCATAGTCATTGATGAGCTGGAGCAAAATTGTGCCAGGGAATTTCTGGGGACGAGGAGAATCTTGCCGGAAGATACCGGTATTATGGTATTAAAGGAAGTGATGAGGAACCTTGACCTAGAGGGGAAGCTTCATTTTTATAGGAAGGTTTATGCAAGATACGGTCTTTTGCAAGGCCTGCTTTCAACCATAAAAAAAATAAAAAGGCAGGCCCTTTCCCCCAAGGAGTTATTAATAAAAGCTCAGGATACTGGTGATAATATCCTGATAAAAAAAGCAGAAAATCTTACAGCCGTATTTGAAGCATATGACCGAAAACTTGAGGAACTCGGTTTTGTTGATATGGAAGATATGGCCCGTATAGCCATAGAAAATTCCGCAAGTTGTACATATCTTGAGGATGTGGAACTCATAGCGGTGGACGGCTATATCAATCTTGACAGGATAGATGTTAAGCTTCTAGAAAGCATTGTACAAAATAGATATATAAAGGTGATAGGTCATGTCCCTATGAACACGCCTTTTATCGACAGTTTCATAGAGGGTGAGATATATAAAGATTTTGCGAAAATAGGAGCGGAAATAGTAAAATATGACTTTTCCCGGGAAGGTTACTTTAAAAAGCTGGCAGCTTGCCTTTTTACCGGTGAAAGGCTAAAGGAGCCGCCTTCCGGTATCAGAGTCTTAAACGCTCCGTGCGTTTCGGATGAAATAAGGCAGGCAGCAAAAATCATCAAGTCTCTTTTATATGAGAAAAAAACTACTTTAGAAAATATAGCGGTGATTACCGGGGATGTCCAGGGTTATCGGGATTATATAGCACAAATCTTTGAAGAGATGAACCTTCCCATGAGCATGGGAAAATATGTAAAACTTGCAGCCGTACCTTTGATAAGGGATCTTTTTCTCTTTTTTTCCAAAGGAGCGGAAGCGGTAAAAGACGGCATTACATTTGAAACACCTTACATGTCGGTGGATGCCTGCAGCGCTGATTCAGTCGGCATAGCACAAATACATGGGAGGATAAATATTACAGATAAGATCACATACTATGTTGAAGAATTGATAAATATAATCGATGGGCTGAGGATCAAACAAAAGCTGAATGAATTGTACAGAAGCGGCAGGATCTCTTCAGATATATATGTAAGGGACTTAAAGGCATATATTTCACTGGTAGATATATTGATTAAGATAAGGCAGGAATATGCGAATTTTGACATTCAAGTCAACTCTGAAGATTTCCTGGAACTTTTCAAGAGACATATACAGGAGGCCACCATCTCCTTGAAAGGAGGGAATCCTGCGGGCATAAAGATTTTAGACCCCGACCTTTTAAAAGGGACCTGTTATGATTACATTTTTTTCCTGGGTCTAAATGAAGGGGTCTTTCCAAAGGCTCCAATAAAGGCAGGAGTGTTTACTTCCAGGGAAAAACAACTTCTTGCAAAGCTTGGAGTAAATCTGGAAAGTCCGGGTTGGGAACATGCCAGAGAAAAGATAAGGTTTATCTTGAGTGTAGCATCGGCTAAAAAAAGCCTTTTTTTAAGTTACAGGACCGCCGATGAGGACGGAAGTTACATTATAAAATCTCCCTTTCTGGAGGAGCTCATTTTTACTGCCGGTATTGATAAAGATTCCTCTGCTATAATGGACAAAAGGAGCATGAGGCAAAGGTTTTCCCCCGATATCGGTGATGCCTGGAGCCTGAATGAGGCCGCTGAAAAATTGATATTGGGAAGATTTGGGCAAATCACCGATACATCAGATAAAACAAGAGCAGAAACGTCAAAGGATAATATTGATAAAGCAGTTTCCAGGATATCGGGAGAGTCCTTTGACAATGCAGCGGCCCAACTTTCTGAAGAAACTCTGCCACCGATTACCGGCCTTTTTGAAAGTCTGAAAGAAAGAGCAGGGTGGCTTCGGTGGTAAAGCGGGCGCATGACATAGAAGAACAAAGGAATTCTCGAAGGTTTACAAATTACGACGGCAGGATCGGCCCCGAAGGGGCCCGTAGGTTCGACGAAGACTATTGTTTTAGCCCCTCCCGGCTCAACAGTTTCATTTATTGCCCCTTCAAGTTTTTTGTGGAGCAGGTGCTCCAGGTCCGGGTAGAAGATGACGAAGATGTGGTGCGCGCAAGAGACAGGGGCAACCTTTACCATGCCATACTGAAAAGATATTATGAAGGCTGCAAAGATGTGCATATCTTCGATGAGGAGAGGTTAAGGGAAAAGGCTGAAGGAGCCTTTAATGAGGCAGGGCTGACCGACGACGACATTGCGACCTTCATGTATAAAGATGAGATACTGGAAGTCTTAAAGAGATTTTTGATAAAGGATGCCGCATATCTTTCAGGTTACAGTGAAGTTACAGGGAAGATGCTGCAGCCACATTTCCTGGAAAAGTCCTTTTTTGATGATGAGATATTTGACGGTTTAAAATTTTACGCCCGGGTGGACAGAGTGGACCTGGAATATGACGGTAACCGCCCCACCGGCAGGTTTATCATTTACGACTATAAGACAAAAAACAGCAAGAACCTGCGAAGATGCCTAGAAGATAGAGATCTTCAGCTCATCATTTATTACCATCTGGTAAAAAAGGCCTTAATAAAGGATTTGGGTTTACCGGACCCCGAGTGCATAGCTCTTTTGTATTATAGTATTGAAGACGCCGGATTTGAGGGCATCATAGTGGATGAAGAAAGAAAAGCCTTGAGCAAGAACAGGGGAAATATGGATACTGTTTCCCGGAGCAATTTCGAGTTTGTGATGGACTATTTCAAAAATCTGGCAGTGCATGTGATTCGGGATATTAAAAAAGGTGATTTCGTGCTGCCTAAAAAGTGCTTTTCATATAACTCCTTTTCGGGGTATAAATGCAAGTATCAAAACGTATGTAGATTTGACGCTACAAGGGTATTGCAAATGAGGTGATTTATGTGGATATAGATAAAACCATGCGGGAATATGATGTAAATGAGGAACAGGCAAAAGCATTGGATGTAGAAAAAAACATAGCCCTTCATGCTGGAGCGGGTTCCGGCAAAACCAGGGTGCTTTCCCGAAGATTTTTAAGGCTGATGCTGGAAAAGGATGCGGATGTGGACAGTATCGTTGCCATCACTTTTACCAACAGGGCAGCTATGGAGATGAAGGAGAGGGTAAGGATATTAGTAAATGAAAAGATTTTAAAAGAAAAGGACCCGCAGCGACTTTGCAGGTTAAACGCTATAAAAGAAGAATTGCAGGCTGCAAACATAAGCACATTTCACAGCTTTTGCGATAAGATTCTAAGGGAGAACTGTTCAATGGCGGGTCTGGATCCCATGTACCGAATCATCGAGGATGTGGATAGGGAAACCTTACTGACAAAAATCATAAGACAACAAATTAATGAAATGATGGCCGACCGAAGTTTCGATGAAGATTTTAAAAAGCTTTTCGGATTGTATGGAACGGACTATTACTACAAAGAAGGCTTACTAAAAGATATAAAATATCTTTACAATAAAATGCGGGAAAAAGCCATGAGTGCGGATGAAGTAAAAGATAGCACCCTGGTCAATATCTCAAGGTTTTATAAGGAAAATGGAGAAGAATGTTTTGAAGAAGTCGACCTGCTGGAAAAGATAGAGATGTTTATCGTTACCATTTTAAAAAAGGTTGATGAAGTTTTTTCAAAATATAAAATGGAAAATAATCTGGTGGATTTTAATGATCTGGAGATATTTACCATAAGGCTGCTGGAAGACGAGAGTCTTCGGGAACACTATCGCCGGCGCTTTAAATATTTTCTGGTGGATGAGTTCCAGGATACCAACTGGGTACAGAGGAAGATACTGTATGCTCTGGTAATGGAAAAAGACGGCGCCATACCTCCCGGCTCCCTGTTTATCGTGGGTGATGTGAAACAGTCTATCTACGGTTTCAGGGGAGCGGATTATGAGGTTTTTAGTTCTGTAACGCAAAAGATAAGTGAAAATGGGGAAAAGCTGGAACTTTCCACGTGTTACAGGAGCCATCCGGATATTGTAAAGACAGTAAACAGCATATTTAAAAACCTGTTTACAAACTTTGTGCCCCTAAAGAATGTTGAAGGCTATCAGGGCCACGCCAGGGTGGAGTATGCCCTGGTAGAAAAGCAAAAAAAGGATAATGATTTGTGGAAAAAGGGTAAGGGCATCCTGAAAAAGGGAAGTCAGGAAGAAGTGAAAGATTTTTTGGATGAGTTTCTGGCTGATGGCAATGATGTACCGGAAGATAATAACCTTAAACAAGAGGCAAAAGATCTTGCTTTAAATATAAAGGCCCTTAGAAACAGCGGATTTGAATATAAGGATATGGCCATTTTGTTCAGAAGCAGGACAAATCTTTCAGGTTTTGAAGAAACTTTAAGGAAGAACGGTATCCCCTACTGTGTGATAGGAGGTATCGGCTTTTTCGAAAAACAGGAAATAGTAGATATGATGAATATCTTAAAATGCGTATATGACCCCGATGACAAAGCGGCCCTGCTGGGGGTTTTAAGGTCGCCTTATATAGGTGTTTCCGACGACTTGCTGCTGGAGATATTTGATAAATTGGATGACGGGGATAAATTAAAGAAAGTATTAGAAAAAAAGGCTTCAGGGGGATTAACCATACAGGAAAGAGGAGAACTTCCGGGATGTTTTGCAAAAACTGAAAGTGAAATTGTAATAAACGCATTAGAACTTTTAAACGAAATGAGGCAGAGGGCGTGTTACTATAATATATCGGATTTTGTCCTTCTTATCATTGAAAAGTTTCATGTAAAAGAGATTCTGTTATCTCTTAGAAACGGTGCCGCCATGTACAGGAATATAGAAAAGTTCATTAATATCGCCCGGGACTTTGACAGCAAAGATATATACTCGCCTAAAGATTTTCTTGACTATGTCCAAAACCTTCAGGAGGTTTCGAACAAAGAAGCCGAAGCCGTATTGGATACTGAAGACAGTAATGCAGTAAAAATAATGACCATCCATGCGGCCAAGGGATTGGAGTTTGAAGCCGTATTTATCCCGGAGATAGGAAGGGCCCTTTTATATAATGCAAAGCGCCATAAACCTTACTTTCAATTTTCCGGTGAATACGGTATCATAGCAAGATTCGATGATAAAATCACCGGAAAAAAGGGTACTGAAAATAAACTATATGATTTTGTTAGAGAAGAAGCCCTTGAAAGAGAGCTGGAGGAATCAAAAAGAATGCTCTATGTGGCCGCCACCAGGGCCAAAAGGTACCTTTGCTTTGTAGGGGAAGATGTGGAGCTAAAAGATGACGATAAACTCGATAGCTTCGTGAAGATGCTGAAGTCGGCGTTAAAAGGTGAAGAAACGATAGTGACCATGAGCGCAGGATTTAGCGAATCAGAAAAGGACAATGACGGTATTGACGGAATCATCGGAAACGCAGACAATTATGTAGATACTTGTATATATGCGGATACTAGAGCTGATGAGGGCAAAGATGTAATTCTTAATGTTGATAGCAGCGCCTATAAATATGTTCGTCCTGATGATGACATTGTAAAGGATATTTTAGAGAAAATCGAGTTTTCCCCGCATTATACCATCAAATCTTCCTTCAGCATCAGCAGATATTTCACTTTTAGAGATTGCCAAAGGAAATTTTTCTACATATACAAAGCCGGTCTTGATAGTTCGCGTTTTGAAAAGGATGTGGAAATGCTCGCTGGTGCCGACGGTCAAGCGTTTATTTCTGCATCGAGCGTTTTTCAGGGGGCGGTAAAGGGAAAGTTGATTCACTCGATCCTTGAGAGAATAAAGGAAAACGGCGGTGATATGAATGAAATAATAAAGCAATATGCAGGTTTGAATGCAGCAGATGAAATTGAGGAAATAAAGAGGTTAATAAAAAACTACAAAATCGCCGAAGCCAAATATGAAAAAATAAACCCTTATAGCAGGATAAAGACTGAAAGAGAAATCCCTTTTGCAGTGCCGCTCTATGAAGGAAAAGCAAAAACCGTTTATGGTGTGATTGATAGACTGGATATATTTGATAATAACGGTTCTCTGGAAGGGTGCCTGATAGACTACAAGACCAATAGGATAAATAGCCCGCAGGATATGGAAAGACTCATAGCCCATTATAGGCCCCAGTTTATTCTATACCATCTTGGGTTTGAAAGGCTATATCCAAGAATCCACGCTGGAATAAAGCTCAAAGGCATGTATATATTTTTCCTTGATGTGGGTGAGGTGGCCCAGGTAAGTTTCAATGCAAAGGAGAGGGAAGAATTTTTATCCAAGCTTGATTCCACCATGGAATTCATCGAAAGCCATGACAGTATGGAAGATTACTGGTGCAGGCCATCCTGTAATCATAAGTGTGAGTTTGCACTATTGTGCGAATAAATTTAAGTAAGCTTTCTATAACAAAAAGGTTTTTATACTAAAAAGGAATATAAAACAAGCAGGATTTTTAAAAATAGCATAGAAAAATACATATGAAGTAAACATATATATTGCGTTGATGTATCTGTTTGGGTCTTAAAAGGAATTGAACATGAAAAGAACCTGGAAAACGAGGAGGATAAAATGGACTTTGTTATGGACCTTTCGTTGCTGTCGAAAATACTTCCGGTAATATTCCTGTTTATCATAGGCCACTGGTTTAACCGCACTGGATTTATAACCCAGAACTCAGTAGGTGAGCTTAAAAAACTGGTTGTAAACGTATTTTTGCCATCGCTTCTTTTTATATCCTTTTCGAAAAGCAACTTCGAGGCCCGGTATCTCATAATAGTTGTCACGGTTTTCATCGCCTGCACCGCCCTGCTCGGCATGGGAATAGTTATTAAGAAGATGTTAAAAATCCAATCTCCGTATTTTCCAACGCTGTTGACGGGATTCGAAGCGGGGATGCTAGGATATTCGCTTTATGCCGGAGTTTTTGGAGCGGAAAATGTGTTTAAATTTGCGGTAATAGATTTGGGTCAGGTGACATTTGTATTTTTCGTACTTGTAAGTCTTCTGGTACAATATAAAGAAGGCAGAAAAAGCGGATTTTCCAGTATGTTTTCTTCATTTGCAAAGAATCCGGTCATTATAGCCATTTTTCTGGGCATTATTATGCAAAAAACCAGATTAATGGGCATACTTCAAAGTATACCGTTTACACAGGCCTTGCTTCAGACTTTAAGCATGCTTTCCAGTCTTACGGTACCTTTGATTTGTCTTGTAATTGGCTACGAAATCAAATTCGAAAAAGGCAGCGTGCAAAAATCAATTCAGGCTATAGGTTTAAGGTATGTTTTGCTGCTCCCGCTGGCAATCTTTATAAATTCTTTCATTATATCGAGTTTATTGGGACTTGATAGGGCTTTTTCCGCGGCGCTTATGACCATGTTTACCTTGCCTCCACCTTTCATCATCCCGCTGTATATTTCAGATGAAAACCTGGAAGAAAAACAGTTTGTGTTCAATACCATATCGCTCAGTACCATCGTGAGTATAATAATGTTCTTAATAGTGATAGGCACCAATACTGGATAGGCAGCCGCCTTATAGAGATGAAAAACCGCCAATCACATAACCGTAAATGGAGGAGATGACAGGAATGAAAACCATTACAATTGAAACTGCTGCAAGAACCGAAATGGTGAATATCACCAGGGAAATAGAAAAAGCGGTTAAGGAATCCGGAGTGCAGGATGGATTATGCTATATTTTTGTGCCACATACCACGGCGGGCATCACTATCAATGAAAATGCCGATGAGGATGTAAAGACCGATATTATTAAAGAGCTCAATAAAATTATCCCATACATGGATGATTACAGACATATCGAAGGCAACTCCGATGCCCATATAAAGGCTTCATTGATGGGAAGTTCGGTGACGGTAGCCGTAGAGAGAGGCCATCTGGTACTCGGCACATGGCAGGGCATATATTTTTGTGAATTTGATGGGCCGAGGAAAAGAAGAGTTTACATAAAAACGTTATGCTCATAGCAGCTTCAGCAGTAAAAAGTGCGATGAGAGAGTTTGTTTTAAAACAATTCGGGCAAAATATTCTAAATTTACTAGCAGGATTTTTGCAAAATTTGTCTAATTTATACGAAAAGGAGGGGAATGATTTTGAAAAATATTCTAATAAAATTCAGAATTAATACTTTACTTATTATTTTATTTTCTTTTGCAGCTTTTTTTGCAGGGAAAGTTTCAGGATTACCGGGGTATGTTTTTGAAGTTGTTATATGCCTGGGACTTGGGTCAGCGCTGTTTTTACTGTATTTACTGACAGGGTGTATTGTGCAGTTCGATTCATACATAAGGAAATCAATGGCATCTGCTTCCGAAGATGGTGCAACAGGTAAGAGAGGTTTGTTTATATTTGAAGAACTGGCTCAAACCATAAAAGAATTCATAGACAGGGTTAAAGGGATTAAGCGCGAATTGAAAATAGTGTCCGAGGAGGCTGTATACTTATCCGAACAACTTTCCCGAAGTGTAAAGGATGCGGACAGCTCATACAACCAGATAGTGGAATCCATACAGAATGTGGCTGGAGGGGCAGAGCATCAGGCAACGCTTTCCGTAGAGTCAAAAGAGCGGCTATCGGATTTGCTGGACAAATCCAACAGTACTCTTGCCAGAGCCCAGAGAACTGGTAAGGGATTCAAGGCTTTGCTGGATGTTTTGAATAATTCTTCCGATACGGTAAAACTTCTTATGGAAAACATCACAGCAAGCAGCAGGCAAAGTGAAGCCTTTGCCAGGGATATGGGTGAACTTACGGAAAAGAGCAGGAAGATAAGTGATATAACAGTCTCTGTGGAGAATGTGGCAGAACAGACTAATTTGCTGGCTTTAAACGCCGCCATTGAAGCGGCCCGGGCGGGAGAACACGGCCGGGGGTTTGCGGTGGTGGCGCAGGAAATAAGAAAACTGGCGGAAGAATCCAAGGTCCTGGCAAAAAACATCGGGGAAATTCTCGGGGAAATGGTGGATGGAGTAAATAAAAACCTTGAAAATACCGAGAAAAATTTAGAACGGTCGAAGAAAGATGTAGCCCAGGCCCAGCAGACCAGGGTTGCCCTTGAAAATGTTTTTAATACTGCCTATGAACTGGAAAAGGAAATAGCAGAAATAGAGAAAAATGCATCCGGACAGGCTCAAGAAGTAACAAAGATTGTGGATTCCTTCAATGATATTGTTAGAGTGACCGAGGAAACCTCGGCAGCCTCCCAGGAAGTTGCGGCAGCCAGCGAGCAGCAGAAAGCCACTCTGGAAGAACTTTCGCGCATGGCAGCATATCTCAAAGACACCCAGGCCAGATTGAACGAAATAATCAGGAGTTTCGGAAACGATATGGTCCTGGCGGAAGACAAGCAAAAAGCGGTAGAAAACCTTCTGGATGTTTTACGGAAAACGGCAGCGTCAAAGAAATAAGGATAATGGACAGGAATGAACACAGGAAGGCATTTGAGCATCTTCAGGCGGACCATCCTGAGTTTCAGATCCTTTATTCTGCTGCCAAAGGCAAGTTGTTTTATATAACCCGGCAGGTGGATATTGAGGATATTTCATTCAGGCCGTGGTATAGCGAAGCCATTAAAGGCAAATGTTATATTTCGGAGCCATATATACCGGTGGGGACCGATGATACCTGTATTACCCTTTCGGTTCCCATATTAAACGAGAACAAGGAAACGATAGGAGTTTTGGCTTCGGATATAAAAGTAAGAGACATTTAAATTATGTAAAAAGGCGCAAAATGCGCCTTTTTTTATCCTGCTTTCTTTTCGGTCTTCGTATCGGCTGAAGTGCTTGAACTTTCGGCCTTTCCGGCTTTTTCACCGATGTTTTCCACTGTTGAATGTTTTTTCTCATCTTTGTGGACATAATCCGTGATATGGAATCCCGAGCCTTTGAAGACCAGGCCCACATTGGGGCTGATAAGCCTCCTTACAGGGCTACCGCAGGTAGGACATTTTTGTAAGGGGGCATCTTTTATGGATTGTTCTTTTTCAAAGTCACCGCATTTTTCGCATCTGTATTCATAAGTCGGCATGATCATCCCTCCGTTTTCCATGATGTTACAAAATGAATTACAAAATTTTATACAACTTTTTATATACAACTTTTTCCCCTTTTTGTCAAGGACTTGACCGGGTGCCCCGATACCTGGATTTAATTATTTAAAAAATTTTTATATACAAAAGATATAGACTGGACCATTCCCTCAAAAGGAACCTGCCCCTGGCCATCGGCAGCATTTTTACTATTATCCCCGTGCTGGGATGGGCTCTGGAAGGACTAGTGGGAGCAGTGATAGGCATTATCGAGTGTGTCTTAGTAATCATCTATAAAGACGGCAGGAGGATGGGAGACCGCTGGGCGAACACTCAGGTAATAAGTTCCGAAGCAAAGGAAGTAGGTAAAAAACCGGAACTCCTGGAATAAAAAAGGCGCAAGATGCGCCTTTTTTTAGTAGAACTTTTTCATTTATCTAGGAAGCTGCTGAGATCCTGGCCTTGAGCGAACACCAGGCCGTCTTCTCTTCAAACTGCTTGTCGAGTAGTATATTTATAAATAGTGACATTTATGATAAAATAGTTCTAGCGTTAATATGGGAGAGGGTAATTTTGACAGGACAGATACATAAGTTTAAAGTTTTTGACAAAAACATTGTTTTGGATGTCAACAGCGGGTCGGTATTAGAAGTAGATGACCTGGTCTACGATGTTTTGGACTATTATGAAAAACTTGGCGCAGATGATATTATAAAACAACTTGAAGGTAAGTATGAAAAGGCCGAAATTCTTGAAGCACTGTCGGAAATAGAAGAAATCAAGGGCGGACATATGATATATACCGAAGCGGACTTTTTTTCTGCCATAAAACAGATTAAAGGCAGACAGTATGTCAAGGCACTGTGTCTAAACGTAGCCCACGACTGCAATCTCCGGTGCAAGTACTGTTTTGCGGCCAAGGGGGATTATCACGGCAGGAGAGAGTTGATGTCAAAAGATGTGGGCAGGAATGCTGTGGATTTCCTGGTGGAGCATTCGGGAAATATCAATAACCTGGAGATAGATTTTTTTGGCGGGGAACCGCTAATGGCGCTGGATACGGTAAAAGAAGTGGTTTCATATGCCAGAAATATTGAAGAAAAATCCGGTAAAAAATTTCATTTTACCATTACCACCAACGCCGTTCTTTTAAATGACGAAACGATAGATTATCTTCACGAAAATATGGACAATATTGTACTCAGCCTCGACGGACGAAAAGAGGTCAACGATCGTATAAGAGTCAGGGCCGATGGCTCTGGGTCTTACGATAAGATTGCTGCCAATATTAAAAAAATGGTGACATTGAGAGAGAAAGAGCATAAAGATTACTATGTGAGGGGCACTTTTACCAACAAAAACCTGGATTTTGCCGAAGATGTATTTCACATGGCAGATTTGGGCTTCAGGGAAATCTCCGTGGAGCCGGTGGTGGGCAAGGAAGGAGATTTGCTGCTGGCTGACGGTGATGAACAGGTTATATACCATCAGTATGAAAAAATTGCACGCGAATATTTGCGGAGGAGAAATTCCGGCAAAAATCCATTCAGATTCTATCACTTCAATGTGAACATATATCACGGTCCTTGCATATATAAGAGACTTGCGGCCTGCGGCGCCGGCAGGGAATACCTGGCGGTAACTCCGAGCGGAGACATATATCCATGCCATCAATTTGTGGGCCTTGATGAGTTTGTCATGGGAAATGTGTTTGAAAAAAAATTAAATGAAAATATAATAAAACGTTTTAAAGAAACTCATGTGTTTTCGAAACCTGAATGCTCCGGGTGCTGGGCCAGGTTCTACTGCAGCGGAGGGTGCAATGCCAACAATTATCAGATAAACGGAGA
The DNA here is from genome assembly GCF_003691585.1 of Biomaibacter acetigenes. Taxonomy (GTDB): domain Bacteria; phylum Bacillota; class Thermosediminibacteria; order Thermosediminibacterales; family Tepidanaerobacteraceae; genus Biomaibacter; species Biomaibacter acetigenes. The sequence continues at coordinate 1,359,534 of NZ_CP033169.1, forward strand.
TATGAACATACCCTATGACATGACATGCAAGCTGCAGAAAAAGAGGATAGAAATCGCAATTTATCTTGGTATAGCAGGCACTAAAAGAGATATGAAACAGGTCAATACCCTTTGCTAAAAAAAGGCGGATTTTATCACTGCCATTGGAGAATCGGCGGGCTCTTGTTGTAATTTAATGGGCATGATGTTATGCTTTATATGACTCGAACATATTATGTGTGGAGGAAATATGAATAATTTTATATTACCGCTTGTTTTGATTTCACTGGGCCATTTTTTTATTGATTTTTATGGGAATATTTTACCCGGTTTGATGCCTGCCATAACAAAAAACCTGGGTTTATCCATGACTTTATCGGGACTGCTGTTTACTATGCTTTCCATCACTTCTTCCTGGTTACAGCCATTCTTCGGATACCTGGGGGGCAGATTTAGAGCCCCGTTGGTTCTGGCGATTTCGGTAATGATTTCCGCTGTTTTCATGGCCATGGTTGGGGTGGCAAACAGCTATATATTCCTGCTGGTGATGGTAACACTCGCAGGTATTGGCTCTTCACTATATCATCCCATAGGTTCTGTTTCCATTGCTACCCTGTCTACAAAAAACCAGGGTTTCATCATGGCTTTATATATTACAGCCGGCACTGTGGGTATGACCCTGGCTCCCATTTCAGCTACCCTTTCCAAGAACGCGTTTGGGTTTAAAGGACTTCTTCTTCTTGGATTGCCTGGTATAACTGCGGGCATAATAATGTTGATTTATAAAAATCAATTGAGCAGTCCCGGCAGTCTAAAGATAAGTCCCGATCGGCGCTCAAGCTTATTCCACACCCATTTTAAATATCTGGTACTGATGGTAATAGTGGTAGGGTTCAGGACGTGGGTATTAAGCACTTTTACCATATATACTACCATGTTCTATGTTTCGAGAGGGCTCTCAGAAGCGGCAAGCTCGGGGATCCTTTCGCTTTTTCTATTATTTCAGAGCATAGGTGGTATAGCCGGAGGCTTTGTTTCCGACCGGATTGGAGTTAAAAAGACCCTTATATATTCAGCGCTTGTTTCCATTATATGTCTGGTAGTATTCTTCAATATCCAGGGTCCGGTTTCCATCGCCTGTTTACTATTGAGCGGAGCTTTGATTCAATCGGCATTTCCAGGGTCGGTGGTCCTTGCCCAGAGGTTGTACCCGCAAAATCCGAGCATTGCCACAGGTTTTATGCAGGGCTTTACCTTTGGCATGGGAGGACTCGGGGGACTATTCACGGGAGTTCTTTCCGATGCCCTGGGCGGGAATCTGTTTATTGCCATGATGAGTACCATTGCCTTTCTGGGGGTTTCCCTGGCGGGCAGCCTGATGGTTCCGATGACCGGTGAAAATCAAACAAAAGGTATTGAAGAAATTGGTGTAAATTAATTTTATCAAGGGGTGTTTACATGAGCGGTGTTAAGTCTTTGGGTTTATTAAGGGAAGCTTGGGTTGCTTTGAAGTATATGCTAGACCCTGCGATACCCTTAAATCAGAAAATATGGGTTATTGTTTCACTGCTTTATCTCGTTTCTCCGGTGGATTTTATGCCCGACCCCATTTTTGGAATAGGGATTATAGATGACATAGTAGTTATATTGTTGATGCTTTCTTTCATGGCCGGCAGGCTAAAGAAATATGATGAAAACAAAAACGATTCCCGTCGTGGGCAAAAACAAAGGGAGGCCCAGGACGCCATCGACGTGGAGTATGAAGTGATTGATGATGATAAAAAATAAAATCGAGGCTGCGCAAATCAAAGTTTTGCGAAGCCGCCTCTTTTTTCAAAAGTCCCGAAAACCTTCGGGACTTTATTTTCCACCATTATCCTTCCTTTACATATAACGGTATGAATATCAAGGTCTTGCGTTAGCAGCACCATATCCGCATCCAGGCCTTCCTTTATTTCACCTTTATGGTCCGATAACTTTAAAGCACCGGCTACATTGCGGGTGATGGGACATAGGGCCTTTTCCAGGTCAAGCCCTTCCTGTTTTACAAGGTCCATGGTTTCCTGCCACAAAGTTTTTACAGAACCTATTCCCAGTCCGACTAATTTACCGTTTTGGTTAAATATGGGTGAACTGCCGTTACCGTCAGAGCTCAGGGTTATCTGTGAAAGGGGGACACCTTCATCCAGGAGGGTTTTTATGGCTTTGCTGGGCTTTATAGGATTTTTATCCTGTTCATAAGGGAATATCCCACTGGTTATATCTATGAACCCCCCCATTTTACCAAATTTTATTGCATCTTCAAAAAGATACGGATTGCGGTTGAGATGTGTGGGTATCACTTGAGTGATAGGGATTTCGATGGTTTTGAACAGATTGAATAAAGGCTCCATTTTTGTGCGGTCGTCGCCGAAGTGTACATGCACCACACCTGCCTTGCCGCTGATAATTCCACCTACCCGGGCTTCAGAAATGAGCCTCGCTAATTCCCGCTCACTGGGATGGGAAGAACGGTGGTCTGATACGGCAATTTCCCCCACACCAATGATTTTATCGATTAAAACGATATCTGATCTGGCACTACCGGTTATGGTCCTGGTAGGGACTTCATAAGCTCCTGTATAGATCAGGGCAGAAATCCCTTCGGCCTCCAGACCTCTGGCTTTTGCCAGTAGCTCGGGGATGGAACGTGTAGTGCCGTCGGTACCCAGTAAACCTATGACACAGGTTATACCCGCCGTGGTAAGGTGGCTTAGTTGAATTTCAGGGGTTCTATTTTGAAAGCCTCCCTCACCGCCACCGCCTGTGATATGGACATGGCCGTCGATAAAACCCGGCGCACAAATTGAACCGTCGGCATCTATTATCGTGACATCGCCGAAATCTCCGGGGATATGGATTTCCCCGGCAATCTTTAAAATTTTGCCACCGCCAATAAAAATATCTTTTTTGCCCAGGTGTTCGGGGCTGTAAACATCCGCCTGCCTTATCAGTGTCATCATCATGCTCATCCTTTTGCCGTATTTTTGATATGAAGGTAAAATTTGTTGATTTTAACCAGGTTAAAGGCTATAATTATATATAGCATATATAGCTTAAATCATAGGGGGTATAAAATTGAGCGGTAAGATTAAGTTTATTACCAGAACCGCCATACTATTAGCATTGACCGTGGCCTTTCAGAGCCTGAAACTCGGCCAGTTCTTTACGGGACCGCTAGTAAATGCGGTCCTATTTATCTCAGCATGCGCCGTGGGATGGCCGGCCGGTGTTGTCATCGGTGCCGTCACACCGTGGATCGCGCTTCTTGTTGGCATTTTAAAACCTGTACTGGCACCGGCAGTACCATTTATAATGCTCGGAAACGCCGTGCTGGTAGTAGTATTTTCATTTTTAAAACCTTTTAATTCATATGTGGCAGTTCTGGCATCATCTATTTCCAAATTTGGAGTTTTATACCTGGCTACAAGGTTCCTGCTTGATTTAAATCCCAGGATTTCTTCTGCACTGCAGTTTCCACAGCTTATAACGGCATTTGCAGGCGGTGTTCTGGCTCTAATTGTGATTTCCGCCCTGAATTCTTTTGGCGTTGCCCCAAAACTTGGTAAGATAACTAGAAAAATACAAAAACTGTAAAATGAATGACAGACTATGACAGAATATGACAATTTTTTCAAAAAATGTTTAATAATAGATATATAATGAGAAATTTCAGCGGAAAATACAGGACAATGGAATTTTATGGCTATAATGGGATAAACCGGTCGTGAGTTAATTTGAATATACTTATTTACTGTGATAGAATCACTTCGTGTTGTTAATTTATGAATTAGGAGAGATGACCCATATGACACGAAGTTTATCCCATGAGATTAATAAGCTGAAGATAGAGCTTTATGAAACTCTAGACCTTGAAAAGACCCTTAACGGCCATAGAGCATATCTTTTGAGCCTCAAACTGGACAAACTCATATATGAATATTATACTGGTTTGAGTAAAAGAGTACAGAAAAATGTAGAAGCAAATATGAATTATTAACCCTCTCTTTTGGAAAACTAAACAGAGCATTTTAATTTGGAGGGTTTTAAAATGGCATATGTAATAAACAATGAATGTATAGCCTGTGGTTCCTGCGAGCCCGAATGTCCAACCGATGCTATTAGTGAGGGCAAGATTTACAAGATAGATCCTGAAAAATGTATAGAGTGCGGCGCTTGTGCCGATGTATGTCCGGTAACTGCCATTTCGCCTGAAGAATAAAATCCTTGTAAAAACAAGGATTTTTTAATTTAAAACATTTTTGACAGGCAATGTTAACTCATATATAATTTTTATTAGAAAAATAAGAGGGGTGTCTTGGATGCTTTATCAAATCGATGATGTGGAAAAACTTTCCCGCAGTGAAATAAGGAAATTATATTCGGAATATGTCAACCCGGGGCTTGCTTCCATGCTCAGCCTTTTAAATTTTGACAAAAATTTTGTCAGGGCTGAAGGCTGTTATGTATGGGACAGCGATGGCAATAAGTACATAGATTTTCTGGGGGCATACGGCGCTTTGAACCTTGGCCACAACCCGCCCGAGATTCGTGAGGCGCTGTCTAAAGTCAGCTCCAGGCCAAATTTGCTTCAGGCTTCCCTGAGTACATATGCTGCCGTTCTGGGTCATAACCTTTCTGAAGTAGCTCCTTCAGGCTTAAAAAATAGCTTTTTTTGCAACAGCGGCACTGAAGCCGTGGAGGGTGCGTTGAAAACAGCCCGGGCAGCTACCGGGAAGTTTAAAATCATATCCTGCGAAGGTTCCTTTCATGGAAAGACCATGGGGGCCCTTTCTGCTACCGGCAGGAAGAAATATCAGATACCCTTTTCACCCCTTGTTCCGGGATTTGAAACGGTGGAGTATGGCTGCCTCGATACTCTGGAGGAAAAATTAAAAGCAAAAGATGTGGCGGCATTCATAGTGGAACCCATCCAGGGGGAAGGTGGGATAATCGTACCACCGGAAGGCTACTTAAAAGGTGCCCGGAAACTCTGCAGTCAATATGGAGCCCTGCTTATAGTGGATGAAATCCAGACCGGTCTTGGCCGCACTGGCAGGATGTTTGCCTGTGAAGAGGAAGGGGTAACTCCTGATATAATGTGCGTGGCCAAGTCTATTGGCGGTGGGATCATGCCCATAGGGGCCTTTATAACCACTTCGGAAGTATGGGAAAAAGCCTTCGGCGGCATGGAAAAATGCCTTCTGCATACTTCCACCTTTGGCGGCAACACCATGGCATGCGCCGCAGGTATAGCCTCGATAAATGCCATTGTGGAAAACAAACTGCCCGAACGCGCTCGGGAAATGGGAGAATATATGCTAAATGGCCTGAAAGCTTTAAAAGATCGCTACAACATGATAAAAGATGTCCGGGGCCGGGGCCTCATGGTAGGAATTGAATTCGAGACAGAGGAAAGAGGTTTGTTAAATAGGATTACGGGTGGTGCTGTGAACAAATTTTATCAGGAGTTCGCAGGAGCCATGGTGGCTGGAGAACTTCTAAACGGCCACCGGATTATTACTGCTTATACCCTGAATAACCCCAATGTAATAAGGATGGAACCGCCCCTTATTATCACGAAACAGGATATTGACCAGATGTTGAATGCGCTGGAGGATATATTTACCAAAAACCGAGGTCTTTTAAAACTTACCTTCAGCACCGTTAAAACAGCAGCAGGTTCACTTTTTTCAAGATAGGTGAAAAGTATGTCATTTTATACGCGGTATAGAAATATTCGACGGGCTCGGGAAATTGCCAATGTTTTCATCAAGCATGGGCTTGGCTATTTGATAGATCATGTCGGGCTTTTCGAATATCTACCGCTTAAAAAAAGAGGAAAGGCAGTAGACTCCAGTAAAATTCCCGCTCCAGTAAGAATAAGGCAGGTGCTGGAAGAATTGGGACCTACCTTTATAAAACTGGGGCAAATGCTGAGCACTCGCAAGGATATAATTCCCGGAGATATTTTAAGAGAATTGGAAAAATTGCAGGATGAAGTAAAGCCTTTCAGCAGTCAGGAAGCCAGGAGCATTGTGTCAGAAGAACTATCAAGTCCTGTGGAGGAGGTTTTCAGCAATTTTTCCGCAGAACCTATAGCTTCAGCGTCCATAGGGCAGGTCTATAAAGCCAGGCTCACCACCGGCGAAGATGTGATAGTAAAGGTAAAAAGGCCTAATATAGAAAGGGTCGTGTCCGAAGACCTGGAGATACTTTTTGATCTGGCGGGATTTCTTGAGCATCGCTTCGAGTGGGCAAGGATGTATGGTCTTGTAGATTTAGTTGAAGAATTTTCCGATTCCTTGAAAAAGGAAATGGATTTTGCTCGGGAAGGCAGAAATGCCGAACGTTTCAAGAAAAATTTTGAGAGTTCCGTAGAGGTATACATACCTGAAGTTTTTTGGAAATTTACTACCTCCCGGGTACTGACTCAGGAGTATCTTGAAGGAATAAAGGTGTCGGAAGTCGAAGCCTTGAAAGAAGCTCACATAAATACTGAAAAAGTGGCCAGAAATCTTGCAGGATGCTATCTCAAACAGATAGCAAAGTTCGGGTTTTTTCACGCAGATCCGCATCCCGGCAATATAGTAATCTTAAATGACGGCAGAATCGGGCTTCTGGATTTTGGAATGGTGGGCACCCTAAGGGAAGAAATGAAACAGATGGGCACCAGGTTGATGGTTGCAGTAGCTAAAAAAGACTCGGATAGAATCAGCGAAGTGCTGCTGGATATGGGCATTGCCCAAAAGAAGGTAAACCGGGAAGAATTGAAAAATGATATCGAACATCTCATGTCAAAATACTATGATGTACCTTTTGATGAGATAAGTATAGGTGAAGTAATGACAGAGATGCTGGAAATGGCCCGGAAGTATCAGATAAAAGTGCCGTCAGAGCTGGCCTTGCTGGCAAAAACCTTTATAACATTGGAAGGCATACTGGCAACCCTGGCCCCTGAAATGAGCATTATTGAGATGGCCGAACCCTATGTTAAAGAAGTTATAAGGCAGACCTATTCTATAAAGGGAATTACCGCGGGGCTTTATAATTCTATCAATAAAATAAAGGACTACGGATGGGGTTTGCCGCGGCATTCTTTAAAAATACTGGAAATGATTGAGCGCGGAGAGATAGAGCTTGTTTTAAAGCACGAAAAGCTTGACCGGCTGATAAGCCGCCTGGATATCATAAGCAACCGCCTATCTTTCAGCATAATCGTGGCAAGCCTCATCATGGGGTCATCCTTGATGGCTGACCAGAGCCGCAGGATTTTCATGAAAGTGCCAGTGGCGGAACTGGGTTTCGTTATTGCTGGTTTTATGGGTTTCTGGCTATTGATTTCCATCATGAGGTCGGGCAGGTTTTAGATAAACAGTCTTCATGCAGATACAGTATGTTTTGCTTGTTGCTGAAAAACTTCAGGATTTTAACAGGACTTTTAGTCCTGATTTTTTTGCCGCATTTTAAGCAAAAATAACCGGGTGTGTCCATAAAACCGAAATATGTCTCTACCGGTAAATTACCGTACTTTTTCCAGCTTTTCCAACCGGTTTTACAAAGCTGCTTCCTGTTTTCATAATCCGCATACACCCATCGGAGCAGTTTATGAAAATGGAAGGGATATTTTGTATATAATACATAGTTTCTGGGAAGGCCCAGGGATACCGAATAATCGGCAAAGGCTCTTTCTACTTTTTCCTGAAGCGTCCCCTGTATTTTGACATTTTTCCAGATGTAATTATTCTGTCTGAAGTAATCTCTGAGGGCGTCAAAGATATAACCCTGGCATATCTCTATGGATTCATCTCCGGAAATGGAAAACTGTTCAAAAAAATTTAATACTATATTAATAACATGCTGCTGATACAGCTTCTTTTTGAAATTTTCCGGAGTATAAAACTCCAGGGGAATAAAATCAAATTTAAATACATTTTTTTTATCGTAATAAAGCCCTATGCATGTGCCGCCGATAAGACTTCCGCTACCGGCGTCATCTATCTGTATCAATCAAATCAGCGTCCTTTAATAGCAAAAAAAATGGTCGGGGCGGCGGGATTTGAACCCACGACCTTTCGGACCCGAACCGAACGCGCTACCAAACTGCGCTACGCCCCGACGAATGATATTATACTATAAATCCCCTGTTTTTTCAAATGCTTTTTTTAAAAATTTGTTCCACGCATACTGATTTTCTTCCGGGGAAATATAAAACATAGGGCTACAAGCAGGAATTTTTAAGTAAAAGTGGAAAATATAATAAATGCTAGATACCATCAAGGAGGTAAAAAATTTGAAGGATATTTTTACTCACAGGACTCTGAAAAACGGCATAAATCTCTTTATTCACTCCACGGATAAGTTCAAAACAAATACTTTCTGTATTTTTATCCATCAAAATTTAAGGAAAGAAACTGCCACCATGACGGCCCTTCTGCCTTTTGTCTTAAAACGTGGAACCCGGAGCTTCCCTACTTCCAGGCATTTAAGCCTTTATCTTGAAAACCTCTACGGTGCCGACATGGGCGGGGATATTTTAAAAAGGGGTGAAAGTCAAATACTCCAGTTCTTCATGGAGACGGTGAATCAGAAATATGTGACAGGAGACGATATAATTGACAGCAGCCTGAAGGCGTTTAAAGAACTTGTTTTAAATCCCGTTGAAGAAGATGGCAGCTTTAAGCAGGCTTATGTGGAGCAGGAAAAAGATGTGCTAAGAAGGAACATTGAATCCCTCTACAATGACAAGTTCAATTACGCCATAGAGCGGTGCTTTCAGGAGATGTGTAAAGATGAGGCTTTCAGCATATACAAGTACGGCAATATAGAAGACCTTAAAACCATAGATAAAAATAATCTGTATGAATATTACCTGGATTGCCTGCAGCACTGCCCCATGGACTTTTTTGTGCTGGGTGATGTAAATGAAGATGAGATGTCTGAGAAAATCGAGAAACTGTTTGATTTCGCCCGCAAGGAGGAAAAACTGGTGAAAACCTCTTTTGTGAGAAAGGAAATAAAAGAAGAAAAAATTGTGGAAGAAAAACAGGATGTTAACCAGGGTAAGCTGTCCATGGGCTTTCGAACCAATACCCGCTACGGTGACGATGACTATTATGCCCTGATGGTGTATAACGGCATTCTGGGGGGAGGACCTCATTCCAAGCTGTTCCAAAACGTTCGGGAAAAAGCAAGTCTTGCTTATTATGCCTTTTCAAAGCTGGAAAAAAATAAAGGGCTTATGCTAATCGGTTGCGGCATAGAATTTGCAAATTTCGACAGAACCGTGAAAATAATAAAGGAGCAGCTCGAAGACATAAAAGCCGGAAAGATTTCCGATTATGAATTCGACAGCACCGTAAAAAGCCTGGTAAATTCTTTTAAAGAAAGTTCCGATAGCCCTTCCATGATCATTAGCCTGTACCTTGATGGCATAATCAACGGAGTAAGGGAATCGACCGATGATATGATTAAAAAAATACAGGACGTTACCAAGGAAGATGTAAAGAAAGTAGCCCAAAAAATTAATCTTGATACCATATTTTTCCTAAATAAAAAGTGATTCGAAAGGTGGAAATTCGATGGATGCTTTTCTTGGAGAAAAATTATTTTCTAAAAGGTCCAAAAACGGCCTAATGACATATGTGCTGCCTAAAAAAAACTTTAATAAGGTTTTTGCCATGTACTCCACTCATTACGGTTCCATAGACAGCGAGTTTATTGTCCCGGGTACCGGGGAGCGCCTTAAGGTTCCCGAGGGCATAGCCCATTTTCTCGAACACAAAATGTTCGAGATGGAATATGGCAATGTTTTTGACAAATTTGCCGAATTGGGTGCTTCATCCAATGCATTTACAAATTATACTAATACCACATATCTTTTTTCGGCCACTTCATCCTTTGAACAAAATCTGGACCTTTTGCTGGAATTTGTGGAAACTCCGTATTTTACGAAGGAAAGTGTTGAAAAGGAAAAGGGGATAATCACCCAGGAACTCAGGATGTACGAGGATGAACCCGAGTGGCAGGTGCTTTTGAACCTTTTAAGGTGTCTTTACCACAACCACCCTGTCAGGATAGACATAGGCGGGACCGTGGAATCTATACAAAAGATTGATGTGGATACCCTATACAAGTGCTACAACACCTTTTACCATCCCAGCAACATGATATTATTTGTGACGGGATGTATAGAGCCCAACGAGGTTTTTGAGCTGGTAGAAAGGCATGAAAACCGGAAGAATATAGGCGTTCAACCCCCTATAGAACGGATTTATCCCGAGGAACCCGGTTCTATCCACAACCCGACTTCCACAGTAAAGCTTGATGTGGCTGAGCCCATGTTTCTGATGGGATTTAAGGACAATGATGTGGGCTACGAGGGGTTTGAGCTACTGAAAAAAGAAATATGCATAGGAATTCTGTTGGAGGTGCTGTTCGGCAAAAGTTCCGTATTATATGAAAGACTGTATGAGGAAGGCCTGATAGACGACAGGTTCAGTTTTAGCTATGAAGGGCAAAAGGACTATGGTTTTTGCACCATAGGCGGAGAGACCAGGACCCCGGAAAGGCTCCATAAAGAAATACTGGAGAGTATTTCACAGAACCAGGCCAGAGGAGTTATGGAAGAGGATTTTGCCAGGGTCAAAAAAAAGTTTTTGGGGGATTTTATCCAGGGTTTTAATTCCGTAGAATTTATCGCTACTTCTTTTGTGTCTTACTATCACAAGAAAATCGACATATTTGACTACATGAAAGCCTTGAACGAAGTTACATTTGAAGATGTAAACTGGAGGCTCAAAACTTTTCTTGATTTCTCAAGGCACGCCACATCGACCGTTATGCCAAAGTAATAAATCATGAACGATTTATGATGGATTAGAAAATCCATCATTTTTTTTTAATTTTTTACTTTGAAAGGAAGGATTTTTAAAATATTCCTAGAATAGATAAAGTGGAATAAAGTGGAGGAAAGTGGTTTATCAAGATATTAAAGTGGAGTGAAATGACATGTTTATGGGTCAGTTCCAGCACTCGCTAGACCCCAAAGGAAGATTGATTATCCCCGCAAAGTTCAGAGAACTTCTGGGCGACACTTTTATTTTAACAAAAGGTTTAGACCGCTGCCTGTTTGTATATCCTAAAGATGAGTGGGCGGTGCTGGAACAAAAGCTCAAATCCCTTCCCTTCACCCAGAAAGATGCCAGAGCATTTATCAGGTTCTTTTTCTCGGGAGCCGTGGAGATAGAAATGGATAAGCAGGGCAGGATATTGATACCGCCGCAACTTCGGGAACATGCCCGCATTGACAGGGACCTCGTGATTATAGGGGTTTCAAACAGGGCGGAAATATGGAGTGCGGAGGAATGGGAGACTTACAACAGGGAAGCTTCGGCATCTTATGAAGAAATAGCCGAAAAACTGGACCTGGGTTTATAGGTGATAAAAATGGATTACAGCTATCACAAGCCGGTGCTTTTGAAAGAAACCATAGATATGCTTTCTCCAAAACCGGAGGGAGTTTATGTGGATGCCACCCTGGGAGGAGGCGGCCATTTCAGGGAAATTTTAAAAAGGGCAGATGGACGGGGCAGATTTATAGGCATTGACCGGGATGAGGATGCTATATTAAATGCCAGAAACGGGTTTCAGAATATGGTGGGAATGTAGAGTTTATCCATGACAATTTTAAAAATATAAAGCGTATAATTGAAAACCTCAATCTTGAAGGCATTGACGGTATCGTGTTCGACCTGGGGGTTTCCTCCTTTCAACTGGATGAGGAATCCCGGGGATTTTCCTACATGAAAGACGCCCCCCTTGATATGCGGATGGACAGGCGGGCCCGGCTTACCGCAGAACAAGTGGTAAATGAGATGGATAGGGAAACCCTTAAAAAAATTTTTCAGGAATATGGCGAAGAGGCATGGGCGAGCAGAATAGCCGATTTTATCTGTGAGAGGAGAAAAAACGGGAGAATTGCGACCACTGGCCAGCTGGTGGAAATCATAAAGGATGCTATTCCGGCCAGGGCGCGAAGAAAGGGGCCCCATCCCGCCAAAAGGGTGTTTCAGGCTTTGCGGATATATGTTAACGGGGAACTTGAAATACTGGAGTCCAGTATAAAAGATGCTGTGGATGCATTAAATCCCGGAGGGAGAATTTGTGTTATAACTTTTCATTCCCTGGAAGACAGGATTGTAAAAAACACTTTCAAGCAGCAGGCAGCGGGTTGTATATGCCCCAAGGATGCTCCCATTTGCACCTGCGGACACAAAAAAGCCATCAAAGTTCTGACACCAAAACCCATATACCCCTCACCCGAAGAAGTTGAAGGCAATCCCCGCTCCCGGAGCGCAAAGCTGAGGGTGGCAGAGAAGCTGAGGTTCTAAAACATCAAAGGAGTGAATAAAGTGGTAGTAGCTGAAAAAGTTGTAAGACGGCAATGGTACGGGCAAAGATACGAACATAATTATGACCATACCCCGGAGCTTCGAAAAAAGACACAACCCCACAAGAAGGGGCGGTTGATACTTACTCTAGGTATTATAGCTGTTGTTGCCATAATAATCCTTTCGCGGTATTCCATGATCACCGAAAGCCAATATAGAATTAGCAAATTAAAGACGGACCTGAAAGACTTGAGCGCTCAAAATGAAAGGCTCCGGGTGGAAGTTGCCAATTTAAGTTCCGTAGCCAGGATTGAAAATATTGCCAGGAACAAATTAAATATGAAAGCGCCTGAAAGCCGTCAGATAATATATTTGAATATGAACTAACCTTAAAAATCGACTTGTGCGGGTGATTTAAATGACAGTTCCCCTGACACTGATTAAAAGGAGATTGGTTGTACTCCTTTTATTTTCATTAATTGCAAGTTTTACCATAATGGGCAGGGTTTTCTGGATACAGCTTGTTCGCAGCGACGAACTTAAGGCGCGGGCTCAGGACCAGTGGACAATGGATGTGCCCGTAGAACCACAAAGGGGAACCATATACGATAGAAATAATAACCCCCTGGCCATAAGTGCCACCGTAGATACTGTAATGGCAAGTCCGCCGGATATCATTGATGTGGAAAAGACCGCTACACTTCTTTCTTCGGCGCTCAATTTGAACAAAGAAGAACTTGTTCAGACCATTACCGATGCCAAAGCCAGAAAGAGGGCTACGATTTACATTAAACGAAAGATAACCGATGAGGAATCGGCAGCCGTCCGCAAATTAAACCTTAAAGGCATATATTTTACAAAAGAGAATAAGCGTTTTTATCCCGAGAGGAATCTGGCATCCCACATCCTGGGATTTACCGGAATAGATAGCCAGGGGCTTGATGGAGCAGAATTGATATATGACAAATATCTGAAAGGCGTTCCGGGCAGGATAGTGGCGGAAACCGATGCCATGAGCAGGAAGTTGCCCTTTGGTGTCGAGAGGTACATACCCCCGGAAGATGGGTATAATCTTCAACTTACCATAGATAAGGTTATTCAACATATTGCGGAAAGAGAACTGGAAAAGGCCATCGCAGAGCACAAGGCCAAGAGGGGAACCATCATTGTGATGGACCCCAGGACAGGGGAGATCCTGGCACTGGCCAACAAGCCGGATTATGATCCCAACAATTATGCAAAATATACTCCAAAACTATGGAGAAACCCCGCTGTGTCCGATGTATATGAACCGGGTTCTACATTTAAGATCGTGACTGCGTCGGCGGGCCTTGAAGAAAATGTAGTCCACCCGGAGGATAAATTTTTTGACCCCGGGTATGCCATCGTGTCCGGAGTCCGCATAGGATGCTGGTATCACGGGGGCCACGGGAGCCAGACTTTTATCCAGGTGGTTGAAAACTCGTGCAACCCCGGTTTTGTAAGTGTTGTTCAAAAGCTCGGCAAGGAGCGGTTTATAAAATACATTAAAGGTTTCGGTTTCGGCCAAACCACCGGTATCGATCTGCCGGGAGAAGCCGGAGGACTTTTTGATCCTTCTAAAATAGGGCCTGTGGAGCTGGCGACCATTTCCTTCGGTCAGGGCATTTCGGTGACGCCCATTCAACTCATAACAGCACTGTCCGCCATAGCCAATGACGGCAAGATGGTACAGCCCCATGTGGCCAGAGCTATTCTGGACAAGAATGGCAAGGTAATCCATGAGTTTGGCGTAACTCCGGTAAGGCAGGTCATATCTTACGAAACTGCCCAGGAAATGAAGAAGATACTGGAAAGCGTCGTTACCAACGGTACTGGCGGCAGGGGTAAAATAGAAGGATTTAGAGTAGCGGGTAAGACCGGTACCGCGGAAAAATATGCCGCAGGCAAGTATGTGGCTTCTTACGAAGGGTTTGTCCCTGCCGATGACCCGAAGCTGGCCGCGCTGGTGATTATAGATGAACCATCGGCGGGTATCATATATGGTGGTCAAATAGCGGGACCGGTTTTCCAGAGAGTGATGAGCGACACCTTGAATTACCTCGGAATAAAACCGGAAATTCCTCAAAAACAGGATAATGTATCGGTTAAAGTACCGGATGTACGGAATCTTTTCGTGGAAGATGCCAAAAAGATACTGCAAAAGGAAGGACTGGCAGTCAGGGTAGAGGGAGAGGGATATGTGGTTTCAAGCCAGGTGCCGATGCCTGGAGCCGAGGTCAATAAAAATTCCACGGTGATTTTAAAAGTTACCAATTCCCGAACAAATAAAGACCCGGTGGTGATTCCCGATTTGAAAGGCAGAACTGTCAAGGAATCCACGGATATTTTGAATGCCATAGGCCTGAATATAGATATAAGCGGCAGTGGCTTTGCCCAAAAGCAAAACCCTCCGCCGGGAATCGAAGTAGGCCTGGGTACCACCGTAAAAGTTGAATTTGACCAGAAGCCATAATCGAATAATTGTCACAAATTTGGAGGATAATATTTTAGTAAAGAAAGGGATAAAATGTGAAAATAGGAAATCTCATAACAAAAATGTCAGATATTGTATATGTGAAAGGTCCCGGCGATGCGGATATATCTTCTGTGGCTTACGACTCCAGAATGGTTTCGGAAGGCTGTCTTTTCGTGGCTATTAAGGGGTTTAACGTGGATGGCCATGACTTTGTTCCCCAGGCGATTTCTAGAGGCGCTGCAGCGATAATAGGTGAACAGGATCTGGATTTGCCTGGCATTATATATATAAGGGTGAGGAACAGCCGAAAAGCTCTGGCTGAAGCTTCGGCATGGTTTTACGGCTATCCTTCCCGCAAACTCGGGATAATTGGAGTAACAGGTACCAACGGCAAGACCACCACCACTTATCTGGTTAAGGCCATGCTGGACCGGGCGGGCTACAAAACCGGAGTGATAGGTACCATCGGGAACCTCATAGGAGATAAAATTCTCCATGCGGAGCGGACTACGCCGGAATCCCTGGAACTCAACCGACTGTTCCTGAATATGGTGCAGCAGGGCGTGAATTATGTGGCTATGGAGGTATCTTCACATTCTCTGAAACTTCACCGGGTCGATGGCATTGATTTTCAGGTAGGTATATTTACCAATCTAACTCAGGACCATCTGGATTTTCACAAAACCTTTGAGGATTATTACGAATCCAAAAAGAAGCTTTTTGACCTTTCCAGAAAGGCAGTGGTAAATGTAGATGATGAGAGCGGGAGAAAGATTCTGCAGAGCATAGATATTCCGGCTATTTCTTACGGTATCGACACTGATGCGGATTTGAGAGCCAGGAATGTCAATATATCTCTCGAAGGAGTATTTTACGATATAGAGGTTAAAGGTGAAAAGTTCTCCATCTCATACCACGTTCCCGGAAGATTCAGTGTCTATAACTCCCTGGCAGCCCTGGGCGCGGGTCTTGCACTGGGGATTCCAATGGATACCCTGATAGATGCCCTGGGAAAAGTCAGGGGTGTTCCCGGAAGATTTGAACCTGTAATAGTGGGGCAGGATTTTGCGGTAATTGTTGACTATGCCCATACTCCCGACGGCCTGGAGAATGTGTTAAAGACTATAAAAAGCTTTGCCAGGGGTAGGATCATCACCGTTTTTGGATGTGGTGGAGACCGAGACCGCAAGAAGAGGCCGATTATGGGGAGCATTGCATCCCGGCTTTCTGATTATTGTATAATTACCAGCGACAATCCGAGAAGTGAGGAGCCTGAAGCTATTATAGACGAGATAGAAAAAGGTGTAGTGAGCAGCAATTATGAAAAGATTGCGGACAGGAGAGAGGCCATTGCAAAAGCCATAGAAATGGCAAAAAAAGACGATGTGATTTTGATAGCCGGAAAGGGCCATGAAGACTATCAGATTTTAAAGGATAGGACCATCCATTTTGACGATAGGGAAGTAGCAGCCGAGTTGCTGGTCAAGAAGGGGAAATTGAGATGATTCCATTAAAAATAGAAGAAGTAATAAAGGCCACCTCGGGTTTTACGGACGGTGTTATTGAGGGCGTCATCAAAGGTGTATCTACCGATTCTAGAAACATAAAGGGCGGCGAGCTCTTTGTGCCTCTTGCAGGCGAAAATTTCGACGGCCATGATTTCATAAAACACGCACTGGAAAAGGGCGCGGCCGCCGCTTTATGCGAGATGCGCAAAAAGGGAAAACTTGGTCCATGTAATGACAGAAGTTTGATTATTTTTGTGGATAATACTCAAAAAGCCCTGCTCATGCTTGCCGGATATTACCGCAACCTTTTTAACATTCCTTTTGTAGCTGTTACGGGGAGCGTAGGAAAGACCACCACCAAGAATATGATTGCGGAAGTTTTAAAGACCAGGTTTGAGGTGCTGAAGACCGAGGGCAATTTCAACAATGAAATTGGACTTCCCCTTACTTTGTTTTGCCTTGATAAGCGCCACCAGATAGGCGTTGTGGAAATGGGCATGAGCGGATTGGGAGAAATTAGGCGTCTTTCAGCAGTGGTTAAACCCAATGTTTCGGTGATAACAAACATAGGAGTGGCTCACATAGAAAAACTCGGAAGCAAACAAAATATAGCCCGGGCAAAGATGGAAATACTGGAACCCCTGAAAAGGGACGATCTGGCGGTGCTGAATGCAGACAGCCCGGAGTTATGGGAAAAGAGGGATGACATAGTTCCCAGGACGGTTTATTTTGGCCTTGAAAGGGGCGATGTCAGGGTAGGAAATATAGAATCTTTTGGTAATAACGGGATAAAGTTTCATATATATGGCAAGTACGGAGATATGAGGTTTGAGGTGCCCCTGCCCGGGAGTCACAATGCGAAAAATGCGGCGGCTGCCCTGGCAGTGGGTTTTGAACTGGGTCTTTCTGAGAAGCAAATTCAAGAGGGATTTTCCAACCTGAAAGCCGCGAAGATGAGGATGGAATTTAAAAAGTCTAAAACAGGAGCTGTGATTATAGATGATACCTACAATGCCAATCCGGACTCCATGAAGGCTGCCCTGGATATACTGGCGGAAAGCGGCAGAGGTAAAAAGAAAGCTGCAGTTTTAGGGGATATGCGGGAACTCGGCGATTACTCAAAAACAGCCCATAGGGAAGTGGGCCGCTATGCTGCGGATAAAACCGATATTCTGGTCGCCATCGGAGAATTTTCCGGCGATATGGCTGAAGGGTTTTGTGAAAAGCGATCTGATACAAATAGTTTATTTAAATATAACGCCACAAGTAGTGCCGCGAAAGATATAAAAAAAATTGTCGAAGATTGTGATATAATCTTAATTAAGGCATCCCGGGTGATGAAGCTTGAGGAAATAACTATGGTTCTAATGGGGGTTTTAGATTGAAAACCGAGTTTTACGCGGCTCTTTTCAGTTTTTTGATTGTGGCTTTTTTCGGTATATATACTGTGCCAATGCTTGCCAGATTGAAATTTGGTCAGACTGTAAGGGCTGACGGCCCCAAAAGGCACTTTAAAAAAATGGGCACACCAACCATGGGCGGAATAATGTTTATTCCGGCTATAGCCATTTCGGCGCTGGTTTTTTCCCATAGGTCTACAAATGTGTTAATGGCTATTTTCTCTATGGTTGCCTTTGCTCTGATCGGTTTTGTGGATGATTTTATTAAAATAGCAAAAAAAAGGTCTTTAGGCTTGAGGGCAAATCATAAACTGCTTTTTCAACTAATTGTTTCTTTCATCCTGGCTTTTTATGCCTACAGTTTTTATCCTGGAACCACCGTTCTGCTGGCACCGGGATTTTCGAAGGGTTTAAACCTGGGCATGATGTTTATTCCATTTACGGTATTTGTAATTCTCGGGACCGTCAATAGTGTGAATCTGACTGACGGCCTTGATGGACTTGTGTCGGGGATTGTTGTTGTCATTAGCTTTTTTTATACATTGATTTCACTTTTTTTGGGCAATTATAGTCTTGCAGTGTTTGGAGCGGCCATAAGCGGCGGTTGTCTGGGATTCTTGATATATAATCATCATCCTGCCAGGGTTTTTATGGGAGATACCGGTTCCCTAGGCCTGGGAGGAGCTCTGGCGGCCCTGGCAGTGCTTACGGGCACGCAGTTATATTTGATATTATTCGGCATGATTTTTATTATAGAAACTCTTTCCGTTATCCTTCAGGTGATTTTTTTTAGAATGACAGGAAAGAGAATTTTCAAAATGAGCCCTATTCATCATCACTTCGAACTTGTAGGATGGAGCGAGGACAAAGTGGTTTTGTTTTTTTGGGCTTTTACGATTGTTACCGGGATTCTGGGTATAGTACTTTTTAATGCAACTGGTTTAAGATAAAAAGACAAGTCTTTGAAAGGGGAATATAAGTTATGGATGTAAGGGGTAAAAATGTGCTCATAATTGGCCTTGCCCGAAGCGGCATAGCGGCGGCCATAGAACTTAAAAAAATGGGCGCAAAAGTCACTGGCAACGATGCAAAGCCCAGGGAGGACCTGAAGGATATCGGTCCCCTGGAATCCCTTGGAATTAATCTGGTGTGCGGCGGCCATCCATTAAAATTGTTGGAAGACTGTGACCTTGTAGTGGTAAGCCCGGGAGTTCCCAATGACCTTGCCATTCTTGAAGAAGCCAGAAAGAGAGACATATCGGTTATAAGCGAACTGGAGCTGGGTTACTGGTTTGCAAAAGCCACGATCATTGCGGTGACCGGAACTAACGGCAAGACCACCACTACTACCCTCATTGGTGAAATTTTGAAGAATGATGGAAGGAATATTGCCGTAGCAGGGAATATAGGTATTCCCCTTGTACGGGAAATCGATGAATATGGTCAAAAGGATTATCTGGTAGTGGAAGTAAGTAGTTTCCAGTTGGAGAATATTGTGCATTTTAAGCCCAAAATAAGCGTAATATTAAATATTACCGAAGACCACCTGAACCGGCATAAAACTTTCGAAAACTATATAGAAGCCAAGGCAAGGGTTATGGAAAACCAGGATGAAGGAGATTATACGGTTTTAAATTTTGACGATCCCATTGTTTCATCCCTGGCAAAGAGGGCAAAGAGCAAGGTGGTATTTTTCAGCAGGCAGAAGGAACTGGAAAGGGGCATATTTGTCAAAAATGGTGTCATTGTTATTAAAGAGAATGGAAATATGTATCCAATTCTCAAAACTAAAGAATTGGGAATAAAGGGGTCTCACAATCTGGAGAATGCCCTGGCAGCTGTGAGCGTAGCGTGGATAACCAGAGTCAATCTAAACAATCTGGCCGAAACCCTTAAGGACTTTCACGGTGTGGAACACAGGCTGGAATTTGTAGCTACTATTGATGGAGTAAAATACATAAATGACTCTAAAGGAACAAACCCTGATGCGGCGCAAAAGGCCATAGAAGCCGTGGAAGAGCCCATAGTGCTAATAGCAGGGGGGTATGACAAGAAGAGTGATTTTACTGGTTTTGTAAAATCCTTTGAGGGTAAGGTGAAAAAAGTGATTCTTATCGGAGCCACTGCGGATGCTATTGAAAAAACTGCCCGGGAAAACGGTTTTTTCAATACCCAGAGGGCCAGATCTATGCAGGAAGCGGTGGACCTGGCAAGCGAATCAGCCCAGCCCGGTGATGTGGTGCTTTTGTCACCCGCTTGTGCCAGCTGGGATATGTTTGAAAACTTTGAGGAGCGGGGGCGGATTTTTAAAGAAGCTGTTCACTCTTTAAAAGTTAAAAAGGGGTGATACAAAAATGAGAAATCAAAAGCCTCCGGATTTTGCTATTCTTTTTTCTTCACTGACGCTTTTATGTTTTGGCATTATCATGGTTTTCAGTTCCAGCAGTGTGTGGGCATATTATTTGCACAAGGACAGCCTGTATTTTTTAAAACGGCAGATGGCCTGGGCAGCTCTGGGGTTTTTAGCCATGATATTTTTTATGAACTATGATTACTGGAATATTAAAAAACATGAGAAAATCATTGTTTTTTTTATGTTTTTGCTGCTCTTAATCGTGCTAATCCCGGGTGTAGGCATTGAGCTAAACGGAGCCAGGAGATGGATAGGGGTCGGCTCCCTCACCGTTCAACCTTCCGAGCTGGCAAAGCTGGGTATGGTAATATATCTTGCAGATGGTCTTGAAAGAAAGCAGGACAAAATAAGGAATTTTTTTACGGGAATTTTGCCATTTTTGATTGTTACAGGCCTGGTTTGCGGGCTGATAGTTATTGAACCACATTTGAGCGCTACGGTACTGGTGGGGATGACGGCTTTTGTCATGCTTTTTGCGGCCGGGGCCAGTATGATTCAGCTTTTTTCTCTTGGTACCGTGGGTTTTGCGGCGGTCATGGTACTTATCTTTACAAAAGGTTACCGTATGGGCAGATTTATTTCCTTTTTAAACCCATGGGAGGATATTCAGGATAAAGGATATCACATTGTCCAATCCCTTTATGCTCTGGGGTCGGGAGGATTGATAGGGGTAGGGCTGGGCCATAGCCGCCAGAAATTTTTTTATCTGCCAGAGCCTCAAACCGATTTTATTTTTGCTATAATAGGAGAAGAACTGGGATTTCTTGGTGCGTGTTTTGTTATTTTACTCTTTATGTTTTTTATCTGGCGGGGTTACAGAACAGCTTTGACAGCTCCGGACCTGTTTGGTAAATTTCTGGCTACGGGTCTTACAACACTTATTGCACTGCAGTTTTTAATAAATATCGCCGTAGTTACGGCATCAATGCCGGTAACGGGTATGCCGCTGCCTTTCATAAGCTACGGCGGATCCTCATTGATAATAACCATGTCGCAGGTAGGCATTCTATTAAATATATCCAGATACACGGAGGCAAAATAAAAATGCCGAGGAAAAGATTTATTTTAGCCGGTGGAGGCACTGGAGGGCATATCTATCCTGCCATTGCCATAGCTTCAGGTCTTAAGCGGGATTTTTCCGATGCCGATATTGTTTTTGTCGGAACAGACAGGGGCCTTGAAAGGGATTTAGTGCCGAAAGCCGGATTTAATTTAAAAAAAATTAGAGTTAAAGGTTTTCAACGGAAGCTCTCTCTGGATACCCTTTCTTCGATAAAAGAAATGTTTCTTGGGGGCCTTGATTCTGTTAAAATATTAAGGCAAATCAAGCCGGACCTTGTTATCGGGACCGGGGGCTATGTGGCTGGTCCCGTCATATTTTTTGCATCGGTCATGGGTATCCCTACCATAATACATGAACAGAATGTCAAACCGGGCATTACCAACAGGTTCCTTTCAAACTTCGTGGATAGGGTAGCAATAAGCTTTCAGGATTCTGTAAAATATTTTCCTAAAAACAAGACTGTGTTGACGGGAAATCCCGTGAGGCCTGAAATAGCCGGGGGAAATCGGATAAAGGCATTGAAGGAATACGGTCTTGCGCCCGATATCCCGGTGGTGTTGTGTTTTGGAGGAAGTCAGGGAGCAGCCCGGCTGAACGATGCAATGATATATGTAATTGAGAAGGTCATGCGCACTAAAATGTTTCAGGTAATTCTGGTTACCGGGCAGAGACATTATATGAACTTTACCCAATTACTGGAAAATAAAGGAATAAATACAGATGCTTTGGGGCATATTAAATTAAAACCTTATATTTATGATATGCAGGATGCCTATGCAGCAGCGGATCTGGTTATAGCCCGGGCCGGAGCCATCAGCATTTCCGAGATTACCCTATGCGGCAAGCCGGCCATTCTAATACCATTTCCGAACGCTGCAGGCCATCATCAAGACTATAACGCCATCTTTTTGAAAAAAAATGGAGCTGCATTGGTCATAGAAGATAAGGACTTAACGGGTGAACGCCTGTTAAAAACCATAGAAAGCATCGTTCTGGACAAAAACAAGCTTTCCAGCATGGCTGCAGCCAGTAGGAAACTTTCACAACCCGATGCCCTGGAAAAAATACTGTCTGAAATAAAAAAACTCATCGGGTAAACAGTTTACTTGAGCTTTTACATATGTTAAGATGATTTTGTACAAGCAGCGTTGGTAGTAACAATCATTATTTTTTTTGCATATCATAATTATATACCCCACTTATCGGTCTTATGGAAGGAGAGAAACAACTTGCTGGGCAATTATAATCGAATTCACTTCATCGGCATAGGCGGAACCGGTATGAGCGGCATAGCGAAAATCCTTATGGATATGGGATATAAGGTTTCTGGTTCAGACCTCAAAGAATCGGAGGCTCTCCATCGCCTTCAAGATAGCGGAGCAGAAGTCCATATAGGACACCGGGCTTCTAATGTGGCAGGTGCTGAACTGGTGGTGCTGTCATCAGCGATTCCCAGCACTAACCCGGAATATATCAAAGCTGTGGAATCGAATATCCCAGTAGTCCACAGGGCAGATATACTGAGCTTGCTCATGGCTCCCAAAAAAGGCATAGCCATATCGGGCGCCCATGGAAAGACCACCACCACATCTATGATTTCTTTAATTCTGGAAAAAAGCGGATTGAATCCAACAGTAGTAATAGGCGGAGAATTGAATGATATTGGGGGCAATGCCACACTGGGCATGGGCGATTATCTTGTAGCGGAAGCTGATGAAAGTGATGGCTCTTTTTTAAAGTTAAACCCCTTTATAGCCGTGGTGACAAACATTGAAAATGACCATCTGGACTATTACAAAAACATGGAAAATATGAAAGCAGCCTTTAAGAAATTTACAGGCAATATCAAGGAGGGCGGATTTGCCGTTCTCGGAACAGATAATGAGAATGTCAGGAATATTATCAAAGACATTGACAGGGAATATTATACTTATGGGATAAATTTTGCAGCGGATTATATGCCGAAAAATATTAAAATAGATGGCATGAGAACACTCTTTGATGTATATTTCAGGGAAAATTTTTTAGGAACAGTGGAACTTCACGTACCCGGCATGCATAATATATCTAATGCGACGGCAGCTGTGGCGATAGGAAACAGGCTCGGCATAGATTTTGATAAAATAGCCGAGGCGTTGAAAACTTTCAGGGGAGTTCAGCGGCGGTTTCAGATCATTGGAGATATTAACAACATAAAGGTAATAGACGATTACGGGCATCATCCCACAGAAATCAAAGCTACACTAAAAGCGGCAAGATCATGTAATCCCAGAAAAATCTATGCTATTTTTCAACCTCATAGGTTTACAAGAACAAAAATACTGGCCGATGAATTTGGCACGGCATTTTTAGATGCTGATGAAGTGATAATTACCAGGATTTACAGCGCAGGGGAAAAGCCCATACCCGGTGTTTCGTCAGAACTTATATATGATGCGGTAAGGCGAAATGGCACACAGATCGCATATATAGAGGAAAAACGAGATATTCCCGGTTTTATAATGGGCAAACTTCAGCCGGGAGACTTTGTCTTGACTATAGGAGCGGGTGATATATTCACTGTGGCCTACAGTATTGCCGAAAAACTGAGAGACACTGTAGAGGGAGGGAAACGGTAATTTTTCGGAGGTGAAATGTGAGTGGGGGCTTATGTCATTACCGGAGGCAAGAGCCTTTCCGGCAAAATCAGGGTTCAGGGTTCAAAAAACTCCAGCCTTCCCATTCTTGCTTCTACATTGTTGAATGCAGGTAAAAATGTGATAAAAGATGTACCCAACCTTAAGGATATAAAGGTAATGACCGATATTTTAGAGAAACTCGGGGCGAAAGTAAGTAAGAGTGGGAATATATTAGAGATGGATTCCAGCAACGTAAATATATGGGAAGTTCCGGAAGACTTGATGCGGGAGATGCGCTCTTCAATTGTCTTAATGGGCCCCCTGCTGGGAAGGTTCAAAAAGGTAAGGGTATCCTATCCGGGCGGATGTGAAATCGGTCCAAGGCCTATTGACCTTCATTTGAAAGGTCTTTCTCTCATGGGAGCTACATTGAGAGAAAAACACGGTTTTATCTACGCCGAAGCACCTGCATTGAGAGGAGCAGATATTCACCTGGATTTTCCCAGCGTGGGAGCTACCGAAAATCTCATGATGGCTGGAGTTCTGGCCAATGGTAAGACCATAATTAGGAATGCCGCCAAAGAACCGGAAATAGTAGACCTCCAGAACTTTTTAAACAGGATGGGCGCTGATATTAAAGGAGCGGGAACCGATACCATAAAGATAGATGGATGCGGCTCGGATGAGTTAAAACCGGTAGAGGATTATACGGTCATACCTGACCGCATTGTGGCTGGAACTTATCTTGTGGCAGCAGCCATTACCAGAGGACAGGTGACATTAAAAAATGTGGTGCTGGAACATATGGAACCTATCCTGGCAAAATTGCGGGAAACAGGATGCAAGCTTGAATGCTGTGATGATTGTATAAACTTAACGGCTGATACCACATTGAGGTCTCTAGACAGCTTGAGGACTTTACCTTACCCTGGATTTCCTACAGATATGCAGGCACCCATGATGGCACTTCTCGCAACTGTAGAAGGCACTTCAATTTTAACCGAAACCGTATTTGAAAACCGCTTTAAACATGCGGAAGAATTGCGAAGGATGGGAGCCCATATCACCATAAATGGAAATACTGCCATTATTAAAGGTGTCAGGAAGTTAACGGGAGCCATAGTGGAAGCCAAAGATCTGAGAGCTGGAGCTGCCCTGGTCATTGCAGCTCTGGCTGCCGAGGGTGAAACCACGGTATATGGTTCGAGTCACGTGGAGAGGGGATATGAAAGGCTGGAAGACAACCTTTCTTCACTGGGGGCGGAAATTGTCAAAAAAAAATAAAAACAACTGAAGTTTTAAAAGTATCTATATTTAAATGTCATTATTTTTTTAATAAAAAAAGGACAAGTGGTAGAGATGCCTGGGACATATTTGCAGGAAAACATTTACACCAATAGTAGAAAAAGGAAGATTAACAAAAAAAGACTATTGTTGTTGATGGCCTTTTTATGTATAATAGCAGTAATGCCGGTAATCTACAGCCCCTTGTTTGCGGTAAAAAATATCCAGGTGTTGGGTAATAAAAATATCTCTTCCGACGAAGTTATTAAAGTTGCCAGCTTTTTTATAATAAAAATCTGCTGATGATTAAAAAAGGGGATGTACAGAAAGCCCTATATGAGTCTATTCCGGTAAAGGAGGTTCAGATAAACTACAGGCTCCCCCATACTCTTGTGATATGCATAAAGGAAAGAGAGATAGCCGCGGCCCTGCCGTACCTGGGCAGCTTCGTTTTAATTGACTCCGACGGTATAGTAGTTAAAATAGTTCCCAAACTTGATTATCTTGCGGTTCCAGTAGTTACGGGGTTTAATGTAACACATGCGTCAGTGGCCGGGCCACCCGTGATTGAAAATAATGCGGATTCTTTTAAAAAGTTTCTGGAATTAATTTCGGCTGTATCACCTATCGCTTCGGAACTTTCGGAGATACATGTAACCGTTGATGAAAGCAATGATACCGCATTTTATTTATATACTCTTGATGGGTTTAAGGTTTTTTTGGGGTGTTACGACGATAAAAAGATCCCTGTGATGGAACAGATTCTGGAAGATCTGAGAAAAAACAACAGGGGAAAGGGAGAACTGAATATAAGTGGTGATACACCGGTGTTTAAGCCTTTTAATCGTGAAGGTGAAGGAAAGGAGGGCAAACCATGAAAAATACTTTCCAAGCACATTTTTTGATTGCTGCGGTATGCTTTATACTGGGTATGATGTTGGTAGCGCAGTTTAGAAGCGTTCAGATAAATGGGGGAGCCATGACCTCCCTGCAGAGGGTTCAGGAACTGACATCTGAGTTGAAAAATGTTATTGATGAAAGGGAAATGTTGAAAAAAGAAGTCACGGAGCTGCGCGGGCGGTTGGCCGAATATGAAAATTCCGCCTCAAAGGTTAGCAGTTTAACGGATGCCATGAAAAAAGAGCTCGAAAAAGCCCGCATGACAGCAGGTTTATTGGAAGGAACAGGTCCGGGTGTTGTCATCACCCTGGATGACAGCAATGTCCCGAGACAGCCCGGGGAAGACCCTAATTTGTTCTTGATACACGATGAAGACCTTTTGAAAGTGGTAAACGAACTGTTTGCCGCAGGGGCTGAAGCCGTATCTATCAATGGTCAGAGGATCATTGCCAACAGTGAAATCAGGTGCGTAGGGCCAACAATAATTGTAAACTCAGTCAGACTGGCACCGCCTTTCATAGTACAGGCCATTGGTGATCCTGACACACTGGAAAGTTCCCTGAAGATGAGGGGCGGGGTGATCGAATCCCTGCAGGTGTTCGGTATCCAGGTTAATATTAAAAAACAGGATAACATCGATATGCCGGCTTATAACGGTCCGGTGCAATTTAAGTATTTTAAACCTGTGAAGGCAGGTGAAAAACAATGATTTATCCCCTTATAGGACTGTTACTGGGAATATTTGTAGGTATTTATGCTCCTATAAATGTGCCCGTTATATATGCTCCTTATATGTCTATTGCGGTGCTGGCAGCTCTGGATTCGGTGTTTGGAGGCATCCGGGCCATCGAGGAAAATAATTTCAATATGAATATTTTTATAACAGGGTTTTTTAGCAATGCCCTTTTGGCAGGTTTTCTGGCTTATTTTGGCGACAGGCTGGGGATTCCTATATACCTGGCTGCCATATTCGCCTTCGGAGTTCGCATATTTCAGAATCTGGCAATAATCCGCAGGGAGATTATAGAGCGGCTTTTTAAAAAAAATAATTAAAAAATAAAAGGGAAATTTATTTATTTGTTGAATTAATACAGATAAGAACCTGCCCATGGGGGGAGGTGCAGCTTTGGGGAAAAACAGCATTGTGGCAAGCCTGGATCTTGGTACATCCAAGGTATGCTGTATGATTGGTGAAATAACCCGTACCGGTGATCTGGATATACTGGGCTATGGTATAGCCGAATCATCGGGTATTAAAAAAGGTAATATTATCAATGTGGATTCTGTAGTCCAGAGTGTATTTAAAGCCGTGGAACAGGCTGGTCAAATGGCAGGGAACAAAATAAACCGGGCAATAATTGGGCTATCAGGAAGCAATATCTCACTGTTTAACAACAGAGGGGTTGTTGCCATACCCAGAAATGCTCGGGAAATAACGCCTCTGGATGTTGAAAGGGTTTTACAGGCAGCAAAAATCGTGGCAATACCTTATGATAGGGAGATGATAGATGTCATCCCAAGGGAATTTATAGTAGATGGCTGTGATGGAATAAAAGACCCTGTGGGAATGGTAGGTACAAGGCTGGAGGTATCGGCATGTATCATAACAGGTCTTTTAACAGCTGTGCAAAACGTTGCAAGGTGTGTGCAAAAAGCCGGTATTGATATTGAGGCTATGGTTTTAAAGCCCCTGGCTGCTGCAGAGATGCTCTTGACTGAAGATGAAATGGACATGGGTGCGGTTTTGGTCGATGTAGGTGCGGGAACTACCGAAGTCGCAGTTTTTCAGGAAGGATGCATCGCAGCCTATGACTTGATTCCTCTTGGAGGAGACCATATTACAAATGATATTGCTATAGGTTTAAGATTGCCTTATTCCAGAGCTGAAGAAATTAAACGCAAATACGCTTGTGCAAGGCCGGCTCTGGCTTCTGACAAGGCGGAAATTGAAATACAAAGCATAGGAGAAGTTTCCGGCAGGAAAATTTCCCAAAAAGACCTTACTGCTATAGTGGAACCCAGAATACAGGAAATACTTTCCTTTGTATCAAACTGTTTAAAGAACTTAAATTTAAAGTCGCTGCTGCCGGCCGGTGTAGTTTTGACCGGCGGCGGCCTGGTACATATCAAGGGTTCGATGGAAACTGCCCAGCAGATTTTGGGGCTACCGGTTAGATTGGGTGTGATCGACTCTTATGATCGAGAACAAACTTTTACCGTGGCTTTAGGACTGCTGTATTATGGTCTCAGGCACGGTATCTTTAATAGTGGCACGATGGCTAAAGAAAAAGCAGTATATGGATTTTTAGAAAAGGCAAGGCGTATCTTTAAAGAATATTTTTAGCAAATAAGGGGGTTACCAAATTTTATGCTGGATTTTGAGGTTGATCTGGAACAATTCGCTAACATAAAAGTTATTGGAATAGGTGGTGGAGGCAACAATGCCATCAACCGCATGATAGATTCTGGGCTTAAGGGTGTGGAATTTATATCGGTTAACACCGATGCCCAGGCATTGTATCTATCTAAAGCGGATAAAAAAATACAGATAGGAGAGAAGCTCACCAAGGGCCTGGGAGCGGGAGCTAATCCGGAAATCGGCAAAAAGGCTGCAGAAGAAAGTAAAAATGAAATTGAAGAGGTCTTAAAAGGTGCCGATATGATTTTCGTCACTGCCGGTATGGGAGGAGGTACCGGTACCGGGGCGGCGCCGGTGATAGCTGAGATTTCAAAAAATCTTGGAATCCTGACTGTGGGAGTTGTAACAAAACCCTTTGCATTCGAAGGCAAGAAACGTATGAGCAATGCGGAGTTGGGAATTACCAATATTAAGAATAGCGTGGATACCTTAATAACCATCCCCAATGATAGGCTGCTGTCCATAGCCGAAAAAAAGACATCGATGATCGATGCTTTCAGGATGGCAGATGATGTGTTGAGACAGGGCGTTCAGGGCATTTCGGACTTGATTGCGGTGCCGGGCCTTATAAATCTTGACTTTGCCGATGTGAGGACCATCATGATGGGCACGGGATTGGCACACATGGGTATAGGAAAAGGGACCGGCGAAAACAGAGCTGTGGAAGCCGCAAAGCAGGCCATCTCCAGTCCCTTGCTGGAAACTTCCATAGAAGGGGCCAAAGGAGTGCTGCTAAACATAACCGGAGGGCCAAACCTGGGATTACTGGAAGTAAATGAGGCAGCAGAACTTATTTCTTCTGCGGCTGACCCCGAAGCTAATATTATTTTCGGGGCGGTTATAGATGAAAAATTGCAGGATGAAATAAGAATTACCGTCATAGCGACAGGATTTGAACAGTTTAAAGAAAAATCCATAGAAATGGAAGAATTTGAAGTAGGTCCCTTCGCCGACGAAGACCTGGATATACCGGCATTTCTGCGGAGGAACCGCAAAAAATAAAATAATAAAAAATATCAAGTCTTTAAAAGCGCAAAATCAGCGCTTTTTTTTATGCCCGAAATCATAATATGACATTTTTTTAAATAAAGGGGTGCTAAAATATATCATAAAGGACAAGAAAAACGAATATAGTTTTTTATAGACTGGTAATTATTTTGGAGGATAATATGGTCATATATTTGGATATGGTATTTTTAATAAACCTGCTGATGAATTTTTTGATTCTGTTGTTTGTGGCGATTGTTCTAAATCTAAAAAAAAATTTCTTCAGAATCTTTTTGGGAGCGGCAGCGGGATGTATATTTCTGCTTTCCATTGTGTTGCCGCATTTTCCGGTTTTTCAAAGCCTTCCCTTTAAAATAGCCCTGTCGGCGGCAATGATATTGGTGAGTTTTCAACCACATAGTTTTAAGGATTTCATAAAAATTTTGGGTTTTTTTTATCTGATTTCCTTTATGGTGGGTGGAGGAGCCTTTGCGCTTTTTTACTTTTATAATTTAAAAGATACTTTTTTGAACAGTATGCTTTTAATAAATAATATTTCAGTACCATGGTGGATATTACTCGTTTCTTCTTTTATGCTGTTTTTATTTTTTAAGCTCCTCTGGCCTCTTGTTTACCGTATGCTTTCAAAAGATACACTGCTGGTGCCGATGACCGTTACCTTTGATGAAAAGAGCCTGGAAATCAAGGCACTGATTGATACCGGCAATAACCTGCATGACCCTATATCGGACTTTCCTGTAGTCATTGTAGAGTTTGAGGCAGTTAAAGACCTTTTCAGCACCGATTTACAGGCCGCATTGATGAAGGGAGCCGAAGAAAACCTTCAGTATATGGGAGAACTTATTTCGGGATCCAAATGGGCCACTAGATTTAGAGTAATTCCTTTTGAAAGCATAGGAAAAAGCAAGGGTCTTATGATTGGTTTCAAACCCGATATGATTACCGTAATTTTTAACAATAAAATCCTGGAAATAAAAGATGCAATTCTGGGTATTTACCAGAGGATTCTATCCCCCGATGGAACATATAGGGCTTTGTTAAATCCGGATTTATTAAATGAATAAAAAATATGCTGGAGGGAAAAATATGTTTAAATTTAAAAAAATAAATTTAAAACTGATTATTGTTAGGCTGCTAAAACAACTCGGTATATATAAAAAGTCTCTCATTTATTACATCGGCGGAACGGAAGCGCTGCCGCCGCCGCTCAGCGGCGAAGAAGAAATTTTTCTGCTCAATAAGCTTGTCATGGGCGATATGGGAGTAAAAAGTGTCCTGATTGAGCGGAACCTCCGGCTTGTGGTTTATATAGCAAAGAAATTCGAGAACACAGGGGTGGGTATAGAAGATCTGGTCTCCATTGGAACCATTGGCCTTATAAAAGCCATAAATACCTTTGATCCAAACAAGAAAATCAAACTGGCCACCTATGCCTCGAAGTGCATAGAGAATGAAATTTTGATGTACCTGAGAAGGAACAACAAGACAAGAGTCGAGGTTTCCTTTGATGAACCCCTCAACATTGACTGGGATGGGAATGAACTCTTGCTGTCCGATATTCTCGGCACTGATAATGACATGATATATAAATGTATAGAGGAAGAAGTGGATAAAGAATTGCTGGATGCCGCAATAAAGCGGCTTTCAAAGAGGGAAAGATGTATTATCAAACTTCGTTTCGGTTTGAATGACGGCGTGGAAAAAACTCAAAAAGAAGTGGCTGACCTGCTGGGTATTTCTCAATCTTACATCTCACGCCTGGAAAAAAGAATAATTAAAAGGCTGAAAAAAGAAATGGTGAGAATGATGTAATTAAATAGAAGCATGTATAAAAACCTCCCCCGCTGGCAAGACTTTAAATGATAGTTTCAGGAAAACGGGGGGAGGTTTATGATTTTAAACAAGGTTGAAATATGCGGAGTCAATACTTCAAAGCTCCCGGTGCTTTCCAACAGCAAGATGAAAGAACTCTTTTTGCTTTTGAAGAAGGGCGATAAAGAAGCCAGGGAAAAGTTGATAAATGGCAATCTGCGCCTTGTCTTAAGTGTGATACAAAGGTTCAATAACCGCGGTGAATATGTGGATGACCTTTTCCAGGTAGGCTGTATAGGCCTGATGAAGGCCATTGATAATTTCGATTTAAATCAAAATGTCAAGTTTTCAACCTATGCCGTTCCCATGATAATAGGGGAGATAAGAAGATATTTGCGGGACAATAACCCAATAAGGGTGAGCCGTTCACTGAGAGATGTGGCATACAAAGCCCTACAGGTAAGAGATGTGCTTGTCAATAAAAACTCAAGGGAGCCGTCCATTAATGAAATCGCCTCGGAGATGAATGTACCACGAGAGGAAATAGTTTTTGCCCTGGATGCCATACAGGAGCCTATTTCTCTCTTCGAACCAATATATCATGACGGTGGAGACCCGATTTTTGTAATGGACCAGATAAGCGATGAAAAAAATCAGGATGAAAACTGGCTTCAGGGTATTTCCATTAAGGAGGCCATGCAGAAACTCAATGAAAGAGAAAAACGCATATTAAACCTCAGGTTTTTCGAGGGCAAGACCCAGATGGAAGTAGCGCAGGAGATTGGTATATCCCAGGCTCAGGTATCCAGACTTGAAAAGGCTGCGTTAAAGCATATGAGGAAATATATATGATTGACCAAAAGTATATCTATGAGGTGGGGAAAATGCTTAAAACTATAGAAAAATATATAGTAATAATTATAGCAGCATTTGTCATATTTAACTTTTACTTTGCCCCGAGAAGCGTGGTGGCATATAACACCAGGAACCTGACATCGATGAGTCAAACGGTCCAGGAAGATATATTGAAGGTTGCTCAGGAAAAATAAAAAAGGCCTTGAAAAAAGGCCTTATTTTTTTGGTCACTTTTTTGGGTCAAACCGAATATAATTATGATAGTAACTATAAAGCCGGTGCTGCACAAATCGCATATGAGGGGGTGAATAATGTGATTAAAACATCGGACCTGCGGCAGAGGGAGGTAATCAATATGGTCGACGGCAAGAGACTGGGGTTTGTGAGCGACCTTGATATAGACCTGGAGGAAGGCCGGGTAAAATCCATAATTATTCCGGCACAGGGTAAATTTTTTAGCCTGTTTGCCCGGTCGGGAGACTATGTCATCCCATGGGAACAGATTAAAAAATAGGTTCTGATGTGATTTTAGTAGAATTAAAGGAGTTCATCAACCCCAAAAAAAATGAAAATAAATTATGACTTTTAATTTGTTCCAAAAAACATTATAATATTAGGGAGGGGTGGTCTTATGAAGTGCCCTTTTTGCGGTTATCTCGACAGCAAGGTGATGGATTCGAGACCTACCGATGAGGGAAGTATCATCAGAAGGCGCAGAGAATGCCCTTCATGCAAGAAGAGGTTTACAACATATGAACGGATAGATGAACTTCCCATCATGGTAATAAAAAAGAGCGGCAACCGGGAAGTCTTTGATCCCCATAAAATAATAAACGGTCTTATAAAAGCATGTGAAAAACGGCCGGTTACGATGGAAGTATTACAAAACATTGCTTATGATGTGGAAAAAGAATTGAAGAATTCCATGGAACAGGAAGTGGAAAGCCGAAAAATAGGCGAAATGGTTATGAAAAGGCTGAAGAACGTGGATGAAGTGGCGTATGTCCGTTTCGCCTCGGTATACCGGCAGTTCAAGGACATCAACTCATATATAGAAGAAATAAAGAAACTGCAAAAGCAAAAGCAAGAGTAGATACATCCGGAGGTATAAAATAGTGACCTGGGAAAATACCAAAAACATAAAAAAGCTTGCAGATGAAGAAATATCATTTGTGCCTTTGAAGAGCTTTAAGTCGGTCCCTACAAATGTGGTGCTTATATATCCCAACTCATATAGCCTAGGGATGTCCAACCTGGGTTTTCATTCAATATATCATCAGATAAACTCCAGGGAGGATTCCCTCTGTCACAGGGCTTTTGTTTCGCTAATGGATGAAAATTTTTCAAGAATCCAGGCTTTTGAATCAGAACAACCTCTGGATGTTTATGATATATTGGGTTTTTCCATCTCCTTTGAGCTTGACTATATCAATGTCCTTAAGATTTTAGACAGGTCCGGTTTACCGTTGCTGGCAAAAGACCGGGAAAGACCGCTGGTGATAGCCGGCGGGCCTGCGGTGACCTTTAATCCGGAGCCTCTTACTCCGTTTTTTGATGCTTTCGTCATCGGTGAGGGGGAGGAAGTGATACATGAAATTATTGAGACTTTTACAAATCTCAGACACCGGTCAAAACAGGAAATACTGGAGAGTTTGTCGGCAGTTCAGGGAGTTTACGTGCCGGACTTTTATGAAGTGAAATATGACAAAACCGGGCGGGTTCTAGAGTTTACTGCAAAAAATAAAGCGCATGACTGTATCAGGAAAAGGTGGATAAAAAAACTTGATGATATAAAAACCGAATCGGTGATCCTTACTCCCAATACCGAGTTCAAGGACATGTTTTTGCTGGAAGTGTCCAGGGGATGCGGAAGGAACTGCAGATTCTGCATGGCCGGATATTGTTACAGGGTCCCCAGGGCAAGGTCCCTCGGCTATGTCCTCGATAGAGCCGAATTTGGTTTTAAATTTAAAAAAAAGATAGGGCTGGTGGGGGCTGCCATATCGGATTATCCTTATATCGATGAGCTTTCAGAAAATTTTATTAGAAGACAGATAAAGTTTTCCGTATCTTCCCTGAGGGCCGATACATTGAGGGAACCGTTGATGGAGGGGCTCGCCAGAAGCGGCCACAGGACTCTCACCATAGCTCCCGAAGCCGGGTCTCAGAGATTAAGAGATGTAATAAATAAAGGTATTAATGAAGGTCATGTATTGAACTCCATAAGCCTTGCCCACAAATACGGCATTCACAATGTCAAACTATATTATATTATAGGGCTTCCTACTGAAACTGACGGTGATATAGATGAAATGATAGATTTTCTAGTACAGATTAAAGATTTCATGAAAAAGATAGGCAACAAGACGGGCAATTTATCCATCAGCGTAAACCCTTTCATTCCGAAACCATGGACTCCCTTTCAATGGGTTGGAATGGAATCCATAGACACCCTGAATAAAAAAATAAACAGGCTCAAAAACAGCTTGAAGCCTAAAGGCATAAGGGTTATCTTTGAAAGTCCCAGGCTTTCCGAGATTCAGTCGGCCCTGGCCAGGGGCGACAGACTCATGGGAATTTTATTATATGAAGCTTATAAGCTGGGAGGAAAGACTTCCTCCTATAAAAAAATCGAGATAGAGGGAAGGAATATAGAATATTATGCCCACAGGCATTTAGCATTTGAAGATACACTGCCGTGGGACCATATAGACATAGGACTGAAAAAGGAGTATTTTATAAATGAGTATAAACGGGCTCTTCAAGGAAAATTTACCCGAAGATGTACCGATGAAATATGCAGTACATGCAGGATTTGCCAGCATAAATGAGGAGGGGAGTAAACCTTGGATTTTGAGTTGAGGCAAAAGGGGGCTTTGAAATACCTTGTCATCCCCTCTTTTGAAAAAACACATCTTGTAAAACACGGTTTTTCCACCCGCGTTGGAGGAGTTAGCCGGGGAGCATATCAGTCTTTAAATCTCGGCCTGAAAAAAGCTGATGAAAAAGATAGGGTTATGGAAAATTACAGACTGCTCTGTGATGCTCTTGGTATAGATATGAATAATCTGGTGGCATCAGACCAGGTCCACGGCGACGACATATATGAAGTTTTGCTTCAGGATCGTGGAAAGGGTATAAAGAGGGAGTCTGATATAATAAATAAGGATGCCCTGATGACAAAACAAAAAGGCGTGGCCCTGGTAACATATTATGCGGACTGCGTCCCCCTGCTTTTTCTGGATGTCGGGACTCCGGCCATTGCCCTTGCCCATGCCGGATGGCGAGGCACCGTCAAGAAGATAGGTCAGAAGACCGTATCCCAAATGGTGAAAAAATTTGGGTCTCATCCGGAAAACATCCTGGTAGGGATAGGTCCCTGCATCAAAAGCTGCTGTTATGAGGTGGATGAACCTGTAGTGCAAGAATTTAAAAGGGCCTTCAGTTACCTGGAAGAGTTGATTGAAGATAAAGGCGGCGGTCACTGGATGCTTGACCTGGTGAAAGCCAATAAAGAACAACTGGAGGATGCCGGAATAAAGCCTCAAAATATCACCGTAAGCCATTACTGCACTTCCTGTAGCAATGACCTGTTTTTTTCCTATAGGGCCGACCATGGAAAAACCGGAAGCCTGGCGGCCGTAATTGAATTAATTTAGCCTATAAAATGGAAACACGGAGGAAGATTTATGTCAAAAGAAAAAATCCTTATAGTTGACGATGAACCGCACATACTGGAACTGGTGCGATTTAACCTTGAAGCCGGCGGGTTTAAGGTGATAGAAGCTCCTGATGGACAAAAGGCTATTGAACTTGCCCAAACGGAAAACCCCGATCTGATATTGCTGGATTTGATGCTTCCCGGAACCGACGGGTTAGAGGTCTGCAGGATTTTGCGCCAGCAAAAGGCAACCCGGGAAATTCCCATTATTATGCTGACCGCCAAGAGTGAGGAGATAGACAAGGTCCTGGGGCTTGAAATTGGAGCCGATGATTATATCACAAAACCCTTTAGCCCACGGGAGTTGACGGCCAGGGTGAAAGCGGTGCTGCGAAGGTCGGCCGGTTCAGAAAAGACCGAAAATAATATAAAAATAGGAAATCTGGTCATAGATATAGAAAAGCATGAGGTGCTGGTGGATGGAGAAAAACAGGAATTTACGCCCAAGGAGTTTGATTTGTTAAAGCTGCTGGCATCCAATCCCGGCAAGGTTTTTTCAAGGGAATACCTCCTTGAGAATATCTGGGGTTATGATTATCTCGGAGATACCAGAACTGTAGATGTCCATATACGGCATCTTCGGCAAAAAGTTGAAAAAGATTCGGACAGGCCAGTTTATATAGAAACTGTCAGGGGAATCGGATACAAGTTCAATAAGCCGGAGTGATGTTTTTGCAAAAACAGCTTTCAAAAGCCCTTATATTATTAATAATACTTTCTGTAAGCATAGTGGGCCTTTTTTCATTTATCGTGCTGGAAGATTATTACCTCAAAAGCGTTAAGGCCGACCTTTTGTCTGATGCGCTACTGGCAAGAGACATAATAGGACCATATCTTGCCGATACCAAGCAGCAAAGCTTACAGAATAAGGTTGAGTTTATTTCTTTACAGATAAATAAAAATATAACCGTTATTCAAAGGGGTGTTGTAATAGCGGATTCTAAAAATCCGATGCGCTGTGGAATGAAGGAACCGGTAATTTCCGGTTCTTTAACCCAGCTGTTTACTTTTCCCTCTTTTCCTGATATATGGAAAAGGCAGATGTTTTTTATTGAGGTGCCTGGAGTTTTACCGGAGGCCCCTTTTATAGTGCGCGTATCGACACCCCTGGTTCAGGTCAAAGAAACGATTCTTAAAATAAGTCTGGTCATAGTAATAGCAGCTTTGCTCAGCGGGATAGCCGCATTGTTTTTTTCTATCCGGTTTTCGAAGAGGATAGTGTCTCCCATAAAAGAAATGATACGGGTGACAAAGGAATTTTCAAGAGGAAATTTTACAGAATTGATTCAAACCAGGTCCGATAACGAATTGGGAGAACTGGGAGATACCCTCAATTTTATGGCTGCCAGGCTTGAAAAATCGCTGCAAGAACTGGATGACAGGACTACAAAAATGGAAGCCATTCTTAGAGGAATGGTGGATGGGGTCCTTGCCGTGGATAATACCGGCAGGATACTTCTGGTAAATCCCGCGGCTGAAAAAATGTTTAATATCAGCGCAAAAAATGCATCCGGCAGGCATTTAATTGAAGTAATAAGGAATTATGAACTGAATGAATTTATAAACGCATCTTTAAAAAAAGGAATTGTTTCATTTAAAGAGCTGATTTTATTGCCGGGAGAGCAAATTTTGAGGGTTCATGTGAGCCCCTTCAGGGACTATTCGGGGAAAACCTTCGGCATAGTGGCAGTCATTAGAGATATAACGGAACTTCGCAGGCTTGAGAAAGTGCGCTCTGATTTTGTGGCTAACGTTTCCCACGAGCTAAGAACACCGCTAACTTCCATAAAGGGCTTTGTGGAGACCTTGCTGGACGGAGCTTATAAGGATCCCAATCTTGCTAAAAGATTTCTTAATATAATCGACTTTGAAACGGGAAGACTTTACCGGCTAATAAATGACCTTCTGGATCTGTCACAACTGGAAACCAATCAGGTAAAGCTAAACATGGAAAATGTCAAATTGCCTGTTATAATAGAAGAAATAATGATGATATTTGATGTCCGATTGAAAGAAAAAAACTTGAGTTTTTCCACACATTTTCCCGAAAATCTTCCGGAGGTAAAAGCTGACCCTGACTGGCTGCGGCAGGTATTCATAAATCTTGTGGACAATGCGGTGAAATTCACTCCCCGTAATGGAAAAATATGGATTGAAGCTGCGGAGAAAGGCAATTTTGTAGAAATACGGGTTTGTGATACGGGCATAGGTATTCCAAAAGAGGATATACCCAGGCTTTTTGAAAGATTTTACCGGGTGGATAAGGCCAGGTCCCGGCAGATGGGAGGAACGGGCCTGGGCCTTTCAATTGTTAAACATATTATTAAATCTCTGGGCGGAGAAATAAAAGTGGAAAGCAAAGTCGGTGAAGGAAGTAAATTCATCTTTTTATTGCAAAAAGCGGATTAACAATTTGTTTAAATAAAATTAAACAAAAATTAACATAAAATGTTTTAATATAGATATAAGGGAGGCGATTAAGATAGAAAATAAAATTTACACTGAGGGGTTAAACCTTTATTATGGCAAATTTCAGGCTCTTAAGGGTATTAAGATGGAGGTGAAAAAGAATAAGGTCACAGCACTTATTGGACCATCTGGATGTGGAAAATCCACCTTTTTGAGAACACTGAACCGTATGAATGACCTCATAGAAGATGCACGCATAGAAGGTAAAATTTTTCTGGATAATAAAAATATTTATGACCCGGATGTGGATGTGGTTGATCTCAGAAAACGTGTTGGGATGGTGTTTCAAAAGCCAAATCCCTTTCCCATGTCCATATATGATAATGTCGCATATGGCCCTAGAATCCACGGCGACAGGGATAAGAAGAAACTGGATGAAATAGTTGAAAAAAGTCTCCGGGGGGCGGCTCTGTGGGACGAGGTGAAAGACCGTTTGCGGGATTCGGCATTGGGATTGTCAGGAGGCCAGCAGCAGAGGCTGTGCATTGCTAGAGTGCTGGCTGTAGAGCCCGAGGTTGTTTTGATGGATGAGCCGTGTTCCGCCCTGGACCCCATTTCTACCATGAAAATCGAAGAGTTGATTGAACAGCTCAAGGAAAATTACACAATTGTAATCGTTACCCATAATATGCAGCAGGCTGGTAGAATATCGGACTATACGGCTTTTTTCTTGACCGGTGAGATTATTGAATTTGGATTGACGGAAGAACTGTTTTATAATCCCAAAAATAAAAAGACAGAAGATTATATTACGGGCCGTTTCGGTTAATTTATATTGGGGACGTTCCTCCGCCTCCCCCAGCTGACTGCCCTAGAAGAGGAGGCGCTCCCCTAACATTAAAGGAGGTAATGTAAAATGATTTCAACACGGCCTTCTTTTGACAGGGAACTGCAGGAACTTCAGCAGGACATACTCAGAATGGGAAGTATGGTGGAACAGCAAATTTACAATGCGGTGGAATCGCTGGTAAAAAAAGATGAAAAATTGGCTAAAAAGGTTATAGAAGATGATGATATTGTGGATGACATGGAACACCAGATAGAAGATAAGTGTGTGAAGCTCATTGCAAGACAGCACCCGCTGGCAAAAGATTTACGGGTAATTTTCACGGGGGTTAAGATCGCCACCGACCTTGAAAGAATGTCCGACAATTCCATAGACATCGCCAGGACCACCATAAGATTGCTGGGGCAGCAGTATATCAAACCTTTAATTGATATACCCCGTATGGCGTATTTGACCAGGGAAATGGTGAGGACAGCCCTGGATGCATATATTAACCAGGACGTGGAAGCAGCCCAGAGGGTCTGCAATTCCGATGATGAAATTGACCACCTTTATTCACAAATCTTCAGGGAACTTCTGGTCATAATGATGGAAGACCCAAAGACCATATCCCAGGCAACACAACTGCTTTTTGTAGGAAGATACCTGGAACGCATTGCGGACCATGCCACGAACCTGGGCGAGTGGATAATATACCTTGTCACTGGCGAAAAGAAAGAACTGAATAATTAAGAAAAGGCAGCCGAAAACCGGCTGCTTTTATTTTGTGTGTAGAATAAATTAAAAAATCCCAGGGCAACATAAGAATAGAAATTTCTTCAAATAGGCGAGGTGTTTTCCATGCCCGTGGGAGTTATTTTACTGCTGGTAATAGCAGTGCTTATTTATTTTGGTCTTTTGCATAGGGTTCTTGACAGGATGCATATGTCAGACAAAGTGGCTTTTGTCTTTATAGGAGCCATGATATTGGGCACATTTTTACCCAATATTCCCTTGAGTCCCGGATTATCAATAAACCTGGGAGGCGGGGTGGTGCCCATAGTTGTTGCCATATACCTGATTGCCACGTCAGATACGGGGCTGGAAAAAATGAGAGCCATTGCGGCATCGATTATTACGGGGATAGTGATATATACCGCAGGAAGACTGCTGCCCGCAGAGCCCGGGACCATGT
The DNA here is from genome assembly GCF_003691585.1 of Biomaibacter acetigenes. Classification (GTDB taxonomy): domain Bacteria; phylum Bacillota; class Thermosediminibacteria; order Thermosediminibacterales; family Tepidanaerobacteraceae; genus Biomaibacter; species Biomaibacter acetigenes. The sequence continues at coordinate 1,399,872 of NZ_CP033169.1, forward strand.
TCATAGACCCCATGATAGCATTTTCCATCCTGGCAGGTATAGTGGCGTATATATTCGGCCGCTCCCGCCGGGGAGCTTTCATTGCGGGTATTTTTGGAGTGGTTATCAGTGATATTATATATGCCCTGGGTGTAACCACAAGGCCTATCGGCACGGTGATAGGCGGAGCGGGAGTGTTTGATGCGGCCATAATTGCCGGAGTTATAGGAGTGGCATTGTGTGAAATTGTGGGAGAAACCCGCGAGAGGCTCCAGGGTGGTACGGCCAAAGCAGACAAAAAGCCCCGGGAAAATCCGGAAATGGCCAGTATGCTGGTAAAGGATGAGGAAAATTCATCGAAAGAAGGTGAATATAGTAATGATGAAGGGAATAATTAAAACAATAGCCGTAAGCCTGCTTTTTGCACTCACCTTATATACATTTTGCTCCATGGCGCTGGCCGAAGAAGAGAAGGAAGATGGCTACTTTACTGTATATGAAGAAGGAACAAATAAGAAGATATTTGCCACCAGCATGATAGTAAGTATAGGCGACCAGTACCTGGACGAGGAAAATAATTTTTATGAAGTTGTAAAGGTTTCTGGAGATAAAGCATATGCCAGGTTTAAACAAAAGGTGGACATCGAGCGTTCGCTGGATTACCCCGAGGCTAAAGCTATGGCTGCGGCCGCTCAGGAGGATTATAACACTTTAAAAGCCGCGGAGCTCAAGAAAGATAGGGTTATTGCCATATACCATACCCACAGCGATGAATCATATATACCTACCGATGGCACATCCAGCATTCCGTATAAAGGCGGGATATTTAAAGTCGGGGATTCCCTTACGGCGGCTTTGGAAAGAAAAGGTATAAAAGTCACTCATTCCTTGAAACCGCATGACCCCCATGATTCCATGGCATATCAAAGGTCGCGCCGTACTGCCATGGACCTTTTGAAAAATGGGCCCGATGCATTGGTTGATGTCCATAGAGATGCGGTTCCTGCCGAAGAGTACCAGGGAAATGTAAATGGCCGTCCATTGGCCAAAGTTAGACTGGTGGTAGGGCGCCAGAACCCACAGATGAGCACCATCAACAACTTCGCATGGCAGTTGAAAGCCAATGCGGATAGAAAGTACCCGGGTCTGGTAAAAGGAATATTTTATGGCAAGGGTGGATATAATCAAGACCTTTTCCCTCACTCTATATTAATCGAAGCGGGAACTTATACCAACTCACGCTATAAGGCTGAGGATGGAGCCGATATCATGGCTGATGTTTTAGCAACTACCATATATGGTCCAGATTATCAAAAAAAGGTCACACCGGGTGGAGGAACCACGACACAGATTCCCGGTGAAGGTGGTGGAGCCGCCAGAGCTCTGGGGTGGATTGTGGGCATCGCCATAGTAGGGGTAGGTGCATATATATTCATAAGTACCGGCGGATGGAATGAACTTTCGGCTAAAGTAAGACGTTTTGCAGGTTCAGAATTTGCCAATTTCCTGGGAAATATAAGGAAAATAGGCAGTAGCAGTAAAAAAGGAGAGGATTCCGGGAAAAATGACAACGACAACGATATCAATGAATGAGGGGTTCTTATGTCAAAATACCTGGCGGTGGTGGCAGTCGGTGTAGTTATGGGAGTATTGGCCCGGCTCTATATGCTGCGGGTCGATTACAGGCAATATCCAAGCTACCCCCAGGGTTATTTGATACACTTATCACTGGGCTTGATAGCCGCATTTTTAGGTGCGGTAGCTGTACCCGCACTGATTGCCAGGGAATATACCGCCGTGACTTTTCTGGCGCTGGCGGCACAGCAGTTCCGAGACATACGGGAAATGGAACGTAAAAGTCTCGAGAACATAGAGGATACCGAACTGGTCCCCCGGGGGTCGGCTTATATCGAAGATATTGCCAAGGCTTTTGAGTCAAGGAATTATCTTGCCATCTTAACTTCGCTTTTCACCAGCCTGGTTTTACAGTTTTCTAATAACATCCCTGCGGCCATTTTGGCCGGAATGGTAATTATCCTGGTTTTAAGCCTGATGGCCAGGAGAAAGAAAATAAGAGATATAGCTGTGGTAAGGCCCGCAAAAATCAACTTTGAAAATTCTCTCTTGTGCGTGGAGAACATCATAGTGATGAATGTAGGTTATCCCGATTCCCGAAAAATAATAGAAGAAAAGGGTCTTGCGGTAATGATAGAACCCAAAAATGACAATGCCAGGGCAACTCTTTCCAATGTGGGTCAGCGTCAGGCCATAGTCCATGATGTGGCATCGCTTTTGGGTGTAAAAAGGGATGTGACGGATGTAGACTTTATGCCCCTGGCAAGGATTGACCTTGATACCGGCAGGGTGGGCCTTATAATAGTGCCCATGGAACGGGATATGGAAAGCCTGGTGGAAGCGGTTAAAAGAGTCCCCGTCCTGGAAAGTTCCAGGCGCAAGCCTCTGGAGTCCTTCGCCGGGAAACAAGCTGCCGATTAGGTGATAGTTATGGACAATGTTGGAATAAAAGAGGCCATTCTGGCTGTTGTAACTCTGGATAAACAACAACCCGCATCAGGAGTACCCGTTTTTTATGCAAAAGATGAAAAGGAACGGGATAAAATAGCGATGTACCTTTCTAAGATTCTTTCAGCCATGACGCATGACCTTGAAAACGGAACTTATATTATTGTTAGACATTAAGGTTAGGGGACGCACCTCCTTTTCTAGGGCAGTCAGCTGGGGGAGGCGGAGGAACGTCCCCAACTAATTGGAGGAGTTGTTTTGAAAGTTATATATTCCTGTTACTGGGGCAGCTACCTGGCGGTGGTAGCTGCTTCATTGCATCTTGGACTCTTAAAAGGCAATGACGACTTATCAAATGAAAAAATATTAAACCTACCCTTTTTTGGGAAAATAAAAAAAAGGGACCTCGGAGAAATGACATTCATTGGGACTGACAACCGGGGCCGGGAAATATATGTGATGGGCTCAAAAAAGTCCGGCCGAATAATCGAAAGGACTCTCAACGGTTTTGCGCAAATCTATGGGCTAGAAAAACACACGGTGGATTTTATTGATTTGATGAAATACAATAATTTTTATACTTGCTGCGGGACATTTATGATTCATAAATTAGGTCTTAAAAATGCCGGTATGGCAGTGCTTATCTGGGGAATAAAAAAAAGCTTTGGCCGGTTGAGAAATCTAGTGAGCAAGGTCTTGAATGAACCGGCATATTTTTAGGAGAGTATGTTTTTATGAAAATTTTCTACTACTGTTACGGCAGTGCCCATTCTTCAGTGGTGGCTGCATGTATCCATCTGGGAATACTTCCAACCGACAGGCTTCCTTCCGCAGAAGAGTTTAAACGCCTTCCGCATTATGATAAAACAGATTCATATGAAATAGGAACGCCGTTTTTTATGGGTATAGATGAATACGGAGCGGAAATTTTCATAACGGGAATGACAGGTGAAAGGCAACTGGTTAAAAAGGCCATATACAGTTTTTTAAAAAAATGTGGGATAGATGTAAACGACCTGATGATGGTGAATGCCCTTAATAATGTTAACCTCAAGACAAAAATAGGAGGTTTCATCTCGAGACGTCTGGGCCTTGTTACAATAGGCAGGCCTCTTACCATTAAAGGAATACAGGAAAAATATGCAGGATTTGTGACATTGGTGGAGAACACAAAACGGGAAGAGCGGAAGCGCCTAAATAAAACTTGACTTAACAATGTTTTTTGGCAATAATATTAGTAGCAGGTAATATAAGTAACTATAAAAAAGAGGGTAAAAATGGGGAAAAAAGCAATTATAAAGGCCGTCGACAGGAATAGTATTGCCGGAAAAATAGGGCTTTTGCCGGGAGATGAGATATTAAGCATAAATGGGCAGGATTTTCGGGATTTTCTGGAATATAAGTTTTTGATGACCGATGAAAAAATAAAATTGAAGGTTAAAGGCAATGATGGAAGTATAAAAGAATTCACTGTATACAAAAGTTTCGATGAGGGTCTTGGAGTGGAGTTTGAAAATCCGCTGATGGATGATATAAAAAGATGTAAAAACAAGTGTATTTTCTGCTTTGTGGATCAGATGCCCCCGGGCCTTCGGCAATCCCTTTATGTAAAGGATGACGATTATCGGCTTTCCACGGCTTTCGGAACTTTTGTCACCCTTACAAATCTCTCGCAGCAAGAATTAAATAGAATCGTGAAACTCAGTTTGAGTCCGATATATGTCTCTGTTCATGCTACTTCTCCGGAAGTTAGAAATTTTATGATGAAAAATCCCCATTCCGGTGAAGTTTTAAACGTACTCAAGTTTTTAACTTCGCACCACATCCTGGTACACTGCCAGATTGTATTATGCCCGGAAATAAATGACGGCAGGATACTGGAACAGACACTGATGGACCTTGCGAACTTGTGGCCTCACATTTTGTCCATTGCCGTAGTGCCTGTAGGTCTTACAAAGTTCAGGGAAAGGCTTTATCCATTGAGAGCTTTTACAAAAGATGAAGCCGATGATGTGATAAATTTCATAGAGGATTTTCAAAAGCAAAGCCTTAAGCGGTTCAAGACCCGGCTGGTATTTGCCGCTGATGAGTTTTATTGTATAGCCCAAAGACAGGTTCCCGCATATGAAACTTATGAAGAATTCTATCAACTTGAAAATGGTGTGGGTATGATGGCATTGTTGAAAAGACAAATGGAACAAAACATGGTAAAGCTTCCACCCGCACTGCCCCGGAGACGGAAAGTAGCCATAGCCACCGGGGTTTCGGCCCATAAATTCTTGCGGCAAATTCTAAACCCCCTGCAGAAGGTAAAAGGTCTGGAGTATACAGTTTACCCCGTGGTTAATAATTTTTTCGGCAATTCCGTGACGGTGGCAGGTTTAATTACCGGTGCGGACCTTGCGGAACAGTTGAAAGGCAAAGAAAAGGGAAGTGTCATCCTGATACCTGATGTTATGTTGAGGGATGGGGACATTTTTTTGGATGATTTAACAGTAGAAGATGTAGGTAATTTTCTTGAAAGCAAACTTGAAGTAGTTAAAGTGAATGGGAAAGATTTTTTAAATGCCATACTCGGTAAAAATGGGGGGATATAAATGAGTTTTACCGTTGCCATAGTAGGACGCCCCAATGTGGGAAAATCTACTCTTTTCAACAGGATAATAGGAAAGAGAGTTTCAATAGTTGACGATAAACCCGGAGTTACCAGAGATAGAATTTACGGTCAAATAGAATGGAATGGAAAAAAATTAACCGTGGTTGATACTGGAGGTGTAGAACCCGCCTCCAGAGATATTATTCTCAATCAGATGAAGCGGCAGGTGGATTTTGCCATTGATACCGCCGACGTTATAGTTTTTCTGGTGGATGGTAAGGAAGGCCTGACTTCTGCCGATGAGGACGTGGCCAGTATATTGAGAAAGAGCGGAAAACCGGTTTTACTGGTGGTCAATAAAGTAGATAATTTTAGAAATGTGCCCGAAAATTACGAATTCTACAGGTTGGGTTTCGATGATATTATATTTATATCGGCGTCCCATGGTCTGGCGGTAGGAGATTTACTGGACAGGTTGACGGATTATATAAAAGATATGCCGGAGGAGCCCGAAGATGAAGATATAATCAAAGTTGCGGTAGTGGGCAAACCCAATGTAGGTAAGTCATCCCTCGTTAATGCCATACTGGGCGAAGAAAGGGTCATTGTCAGTGATATACCAGGAACCACCCGTGATGCCATCGATACCTTTTTTGAGGTGGATGGCAAAAAGATGGTTTTTATAGATACTGCGGGAATGAGAAGAAAGAGCAAGGTAAAGGAAGATGTGGAATTTTACAGCAATGTTAGAGCCCTGGGAGCCATAGAGAGGTCGGATGTGGTGCTTATGGTCCTGGATGCCACCCAGGATATATCCGAACAGGATAAAAGAATAGCCGGAATTGCCCATGAAGCCGGAAAAGCCATTATCGTGGTTGTGAATAAGTGGGACCTTATAGAAAAAGACGAACATACTATGAATCAATTCAGGGAAAAGATAAAAACAGAATTTGCATTCATGCAGTATGCTCCCACACTTTTTATTTCCGCCAAAACCGGGCAGAGGGTCCACCGTATAATTGAACTCATAAATTTTGTCATGGACCAATATACTTTCAGGGTGAAGACCCCCCTGTTGAATGACCTGGTGCGGGAAGCTACGGCCATTGTGGAACCTCCCAGCATCAAGGGGAAAAAATTAAAAATATATTATGCGGTTCAAACTGGTATAAAACCCCCTACCTTTGTGTTCTTCATAAATGATTTGAAGCTCTTTCATTTTTCATATGCCAGGTTTCTTGAAAATAAACTCAGGGAGACTTTCGGCCTGGAGGGCACTCCTGTGGTAATAAAGGGCAAGGAGAAAGGGGAGAAAAACCGGTGATAGTGTTAGGTTTAATTGCGAGCTATTTTTTAGGTTCCATCTCCACTGCATATGTCCTGGTAAAACTAATGAAGGGTATTGACATAAGGACTGTGGGAAGCAGGAACGCGGGAGCTACAAATGTCCAGAGGGTTTTGGGAACCGGTCCGGCACTGCTGGTATTTGTTCTTGATGTATTAAAGGGAGTTTTAGCGGTAATGATAGGCAGGCTCGTGGGAGGACCCATTATTTCACTCTGGTGCGGCATTGCAGCCGTGGTGGGCCACAACTGGCCTCTGTTTTTCGGATTGCGCGGAGGAAAGGGCACGGCTACCAGCTTCGGAGTACTGTGGGCCATCATGCCGAACATCGCCCTAATCATCACGGTGGTGGGTTTTACTACCATTGCCATTACAAAGTATGTTTCCCTGGGGTCCATACTGGGTGCGCCGCTTCTTTTGATTCTGGTGATAGTTACAGGCAAGTCCTGGCATTATATAATTTTTGCTTTTATTTTAATGTCAATGACACTCTACAGGCACAGGGAAAATATTGTGAGATTGCTGGAAGGAAGGGAATCCCGCCTGGGACAAAAGGTAAAAAGGGTTAAGTAATGGAGGGTATAGAAATGAAAGCTGCAGTTGTAGGTGCGGGTAGCTGGGGTACAACACTGGCCAATGTACTCGCCCAAAATGGTATTACAGTTGCTTTATGGGCGCGAAGGGCCGAACTGGCTGAGGAGATAAAAAATTACAGGGAAAATAGGACTTATCTTCCGGGAGTTAAAATATCAAGCAGCATAAACGTTTCCTCCGACCTGGAACAAGTAATACATGATTCCAATTATGTGGTGATGGTGGTCCCATCTCACTCCATGAGCGCAATATGCAGACAGCTTGGTAAATACATAATAGATGAGGCAATAATTATCAGCGCTTCCAAGGGTCTGGAAAGTGATACATTCAGAAGAATGTCCCAGGTCCTGGCGGATGAACTGCCTTCGCGGTTTTCTGAAAGAATAGCCGTTCTTTCAGGCCCAAGCCATGCAGAGGAAGTTTCAAAAGAGCTTCCTACGACGGTGGTGGCAGCTTCAGCCAAAAGGCAGGTGGCAGAACAGGTACAGGATATTTTCATGAATGCTTACTTTAGAGTATATACTAATCCCGATGTGGTGGGAGTTGAATTAGGTGGAGCATTAAAAAATGTTATTGCCATCTGTTCGGGCATTTCCGATGGGCTCGGTTTTGGAGACAATACCCGGGCCGCACTGATGACACGTGGTATTGCGGAGATAACAAGATTAGGGGTAAAGTTAGGGGCAAAACCCGCTACCTTTGGCGGGCTGTCGGGTATAGGTGATCTGATTGTTACATGTAGCAGTTTGTACAGCAGGAACAGGAGAGCCGGTATGGAAATTGGCCGGGGTAAAACAGTGAAAGAAGTTGTGGAATCGACAAAAATGGTCATCGAGGGTATCAATACTACAAAAGCCGCTTATTTGCTGGCAAATAAGCTTCATATAGAAATGCCCATTACAGAACAGGCTTATGAGGTGCTTTTTCAAAATAAGAGTCCGCTGGATGCCGTTTCAACGCTCATGAAACGGCAGGGCAAACATGAAATCGAAGACATGGTTTTCGAAAAGTCTGTAGAATGGTAAAAACGTGGTTTTCCACGTTTTTTTCATTTTTTAAGTAATATTCATGGGACCATGTCATATATATATATTGTATATAAAAAGTGAACTACCCCTCCTCTTTAAATAAAATTAAAAAAACGTGGAAAGGGGGGGAAAGAAAATAAAAAGGAGGGAAAATGATGGAAAAGTTTGACCTATTCAGAGATATTGCCGAACGGACCGGAGGGGATATTTATATAGGCGTGGTGGGACCAGTAAGAGCCGGTAAGTCAACATTTGTGAAAAAGTTTATGGAATTGATGGTAATACCTAACATTCCGGATTCCAATGATAAAACCAGAGCAAAGGATGAACTTCCGCAGGCCGGTGCGGGCAGGACCATAACCACAGCCGAACCCAAGTTTATCCCCAGTGAAGCCGTAGAGATAACCTTTAAAGAAAATATCAAATTTAGAGTGAGACTGGTGGATAATGTGGGCTTTACGGTAAGGGGCGCCCTGGGATATGAAGATGAAAACGGCCCGCGCATGGTTTCAACTCCCTGGTTTGAAAAGGAAATTCCTTTTCAGGAAGCTGCAGAAATAGGCACCAGGAAAGTTATAGAAGAACACTCGACTATAGGCCTGGTAATAACGACAGACGGGTCCATCACGGAAATACCCCGGGAAAACTATGTGCAGGCTGAAGAAAGGGTAGTAGAAGAACTAAAAGCAATCGGCAAGCCCTTCGTTATAGTATTAAACACCGCAAGACCAATGGATGAAAGAACAATGGACCTCAAGGAAATACTCGAGTCCAAATACGATGTGCCGGTTATGCCAATGGATTGTCAGGATTTGACCACTGAAGACATTTATGCCATTCTGGAAGAAGTACTTTATGAGTTCCCGTTGATGGAAATTAATATACGCCTGCCAAAATGGGTAGAAGTGCTGGAAAAAGAACACTGGCTCAGGAAACAGTTTGAGGAAACCATCAGGAATACAATTAAAGATGTGTACCGGCTGCGGGATATGGAAAAAACCCTTGCCGTTTTTAATACCTTTGACTTTTTAGACAATGTAAAATTGAAAGAGATGAACCTTGGGCTTGGAACTGCGGAAATAGAAATGGAAGCAAGGAAAGATCTTTTCTATAAAGTACTGAGTGAGATGGCCGGCATTTCCATAACGGGAGACCACCAGCTGATGAAATTGATGAAAGAACTAACTGTGGCTAAAAAGGCCTATGACAAAGTTTCAAAGGCCCTTGAGGATGTTCAAAAAGTCGGTTACGGCATAGTTCCTCCACAGCTTAATGAATTGACCCTCGAAGAGCCGGAGATTATAAGACAGGGGTCTAAATTCGGAGTTAAATTGAAAGCCGTAGCTCCCTCCATCCATATGATAAGAGCAGATATCCAGGCTGAAGTTTCTCCAATTATCGGTACAGAAAAACAAAGCGAAGAACTTATAAACTACCTAATGAACGAATTTGAAAACAATCCGGCTAAAATCTGGGAGACCAATATCTTCGGCAAGTCCTTGAACGACCTGGTGCGGGAGGGTATTCAAAACAAATTGTTCAGCATGCCCGAATCCGCCCAAGCCAAACTGCAGGAAACCCTGCAGCGTATAGTTAATGAAGGAAGCGGAGGACTGATTTGCATAATACTATAAGAGGCCAGAGGTCAGAAGTCGGAATTGAGGGAACTTGCCAATCGCAAATTCCTAATCCAATATCTTGCCTCCCGTAACAGATAAAGCAAGACTTATGTCAATAACGACAGTCTTGCTTTTTTTATTTTCTTATGCTATAATGTCTGCCATAAAAAAATGATTGTTTACTATCCGTGAACAGTAAGGGGGGATAATTTTGACCGAAAAAAGAGGATTTTATATCATAAAGGATGAAATTCTGCCTGAGATTGTGAGAAAGACAGTAAAGGCAAAAGAACTTCTTAAAAGCGGTAAAGCCCGTACTATCAATGAGGCCACGGAAAAGGTGGGCATGAGCAGAAGCGCTTTTTACAAGTATAAGGATTTTATTTTTCCTTTTTACGAAGCAAGTCTGGGCAAAATAATCACCATTTCCCTGGTGCTGGAACATAGACCCGGCGTTTTATCGGGGATTCTTGATGAGATTGCCAGGGCCCACGGCAATGTTCTGACTATCAACCAGAACATCCCCATTCAGGGTCTTGCAAATGTTACTATTTCTTTTGAAACAGGAGGTCTGATAAAAAATATCGAAGAACTAATAGAAGACATGCAGAGTAAGCCCGGTGTACAAAAGGTTGATATAATAGCGGGAGAATAATAAAATCCATTTTTGGGAGAGGATTATATTGATTCAACTGGGAATTTTAGGTCTTGGCACGGTAGGGTCGGGAGTTGCGGAATTAATCCAGAAAAATCAGGAAACTATTGCCAAAAGGCTTGGAAAGAATATTGAAATTAAAAAAGTCCTGGTAAGAGATTTAAGAAAAAAAAGGCCATTCATAGCAGAAGGCAAAATAACGGACAATCCGGGAGATATCCTTGAAGACAGTGATATATCCATTGTGGTGGAATTAATGGGTGGTGAAGAGCCTGCCCTTACATATATCCGTCAGGCTCTTGCCTCAGGCAAGCACGTGGTTACCGCCAATAAGGAAGTGATATCCAAGCATGGCAAGGAACTACTGGACCTTGCCCAGAAAGAGGGGGTAAACCTTTTTTTTGAAGCCAGCGTAGGAGGGGGAATTCCAATAATCCGGCCCATGAAGCAGTGCCTCGCTGCCAATGAAATAATAAAGATAATGGGAATATTAAACGGTACGACCAATTACATTTTGACTCAAATGACCGAAAAAAATAAAAGCTTTGGAGATGCCTTGCTTGAAGCGCAGAAGGAAGGTTACGCTGAAAGTGATCCTACTGCAGACATCAAGGGCTCGGATGCCGCCCGGAAACTCGCCATTTTATCTTCCATTGCTTTTAATACACGTATTACCCCTGATCAGGTCTATACTGAAGGAATTGATTCCGTAAATCTGGTAGACATAAATTATGCCAGGGAACTGGGTTATAGGGTAAAACTGGTAGCTATGGGTAAAAGGCACAGTGATGAAGTGGAGGTTTTGGTAGCTCCTATGCTTTTAAGAGAGAGGCACCCGCTGGCAGGTGTGAGTGGTGTCTTTAACGCAATTCTGGTGGAAGGAAATGCGGTGGGCAGGGTTATGTTTTACGGCCAGGGAGCCGGGAAAATGCCTACTGCCAGTGCCGTGGTGGCGGATATTATCGATGCTGTCAGAAGCAAGAATGGAAATAAAATTTACTGCACCTGTTACGATGAATTGAATGTTATGAATCCTGGGCTATCCACCGCAAGATTTTATTTGAGGTTAAGGGTTATGGACAAACCCGGCGTGCTTTCTAAAATCTCCGGAGCAATGGGCGAAAATCAGATAAGCCTGTCTCAAGTTTTTCAAAAAAATACCCAGAATGGAACTGCGGAAATCGTTATGGTCACATATGAAGTGCCTTTTGAAAATCTTCAAAATGCCCTGGATGAGATAAAAGCATACAGGCAGGTGGAAGAAATATCCAGCGTCATAAGAGTAGAGGGGGAATCTTGAAATGAAACGAATTGGTGTTATAGAAAGATATTTTTCATATCTTCCGGTCAAAGATCCGAAAAATATAATCTCTCTCTGCGAGGGAAGTACGCCTCTAATCAGAGCCAAAAACCTTGAAAACCACCTGGGGATAGAGGCGGAAATTTATCTCAAATACGAAGGAATGAATCCTACGGGTTCTTTCAAGGACAGGGGAATGACAGTGGCCGTTTCAAAGGCCATAGAAGACAGAGCCTCAGCAGTTATTTGCGCATCCACCGGCAATACTTCAGCGTCGGCGGCAGCCTATGCGGCAAAGGCTTCAATAAAATGCATTGTATTGATTCCCGACGGGGCCATAGCCATGGGAAAACTGGCTCAGGCCATAGCCTACGGTGCCAGGGTAATTGCCGTAAAAGGAAATTTCGATGTGGCTTTAAAAATGGTAAGGGAGCTTTCGCAAAAACATCCCATTACCCTGGTAAACTCCATAAATCCCTATCGGATAGAAGGCCAGAAGACCGCGGCTTTTGAAATATGCGACCATTTGTCCGATGCGCCGGATTATCTGGCCATCCCTGTGGGAAATGCTGGAAACATAACAGCTTACTGGAAAGGTTTTAAGGAATACTACTCTCTCAAAAAATCTTCGAAGCTGCCCAAAATGTTTGGATTCCAGGCTGCCGGGGCGGCACCAATAGTGGAAAACAGAATCATTGAAAATCCTTCCACCATAGCCACGGCCATACGCATTGGCAACCCGGCCAGTTGGAAGTTTGCAGTGGAGGCTGCTGCCGAATCCGGTGGGAAAATAGACAGTGTTACAGATGAAGAGATTCTCGAAGCCTACTCACTGCTTTCAAAAAAGGAAGGAGTATTTGTAGAACCGGCTTCTGCGGCTTCGGTAGCGGGAGTCATAAAATACAGCAAGAAAAATGGTTTCAAAAAAGGAGAGAAAATAGTTTGCGTATTGACGGGCCACGGCCTCAAAGACCCGAATACCGCCATACAAAATGGCGTTTCACCTGTCGTTGTAGAGGCTAGCATAGGATCTCTTGAGAGGGAAATATACGGATAGGGGTGATTTTATGGTTCGGGTCAGAGTCCCGGCCACCACAGCCAATTTCGGGCCGGGCTTCGATTGTATCGGTGCAGCCCTCGGGCTTTATAATTATATCGAAATGGAATTTTGGCCCAGGCCAGTAGTTGAAGTAATAGGAGAAGGGCAGGGCGAGCTCATAAGGGACGAATCCAATCTTGTTTACAGAGCGGCTACCAGAGTTCTCTCCGAGGCTGGGGTAAATAAAGCCCTGAGAATAAAGCTTGAAAACAACATTCCGTTGGCCCGGGGCCTTGGAAGCAGTGCGGCCTGTATAGCCGGAGGCATGATGGCTGCCAACAGGCTATTAGGCGGCCCTGTACCTTTTGATAGAATAATAAACCTGGCCACCGAGATGGAAGGTCACCCCGATAATGTGGTACCGGCCTTAATTGGTGGATTTTCGATTTCCATATTGCATGAAGGTAAAGTGATTTACAGGAGTTTTCCCATGCCGGACAACTTGAGATTTGTAGCCGCCATACCCCGGTTTCACCTTGAGACCGTGAAAGCCAGAAAAGTTCTTCCCCGGGAAGTTCCTTTATCAGACGCCGTATTCAATCTAAGCCGGTCTGCTTTGATGGTAGCAGCCTTTTGCCGGGGAGATTTTACCGATATCGAAGTTTTTTGTCAGGATAAATTGCATCAACCATATAGAAGTCAGCTCATTCCGGGAATGGAAAAGGTCATAAAGATGGCTACTCAAAAGGGCGCATTGGGCTGTTTTCTGAGTGGGGCGGGGCCTGCCGTCATATGTCTTGCTTATGAAAAACAAGCTCCGATTCTGGGCGAAAGCATGGTAGAAATTTTCCTTGATGAGGGGATTGAATCTGAATATAAGATATTGACCCCGGATGGTGAAGGAACAATATTCTTATAAAAAAATTTTCTTTGGGACTTGAAAATAATTTATTAATCCTTTATAATAAATAAGGAATTTAAACCTGTCTGGGTGTGGCGCAGTTTGGTAGCGCGCTTGAATGGGGTTCAAGAGGTCGGGGGTTCAAGTCCCCCCACTCAGACCATATAAAGCCAACTTAAATGCCGATAACGGCATTTTTTTTATATACCTGCCTTTTTCGGATTTCAGGCCGGTTTTTTATTTCTTTTGGAAGTGGACCGGGAGCCCCGCGTGGATTTATTTGATTGATGGTAACAAAAAAATTATGCCGGAAAAAAGAGGATTATTCCTGTTTTTGGAGAAAATATAAATAAACTCAAAAAGGTGGAGAAAATGCACCCTCAGATTAACAGGAAAGTGGTGTCTATAAGGCCTAAAAAACTTAATTCTTCCAAATATGTGCTTATCGGTGTAATGCTAGCGGCAGCCCTGACATTGATATTTTTATTATTAAACCATTTTTATTTCAACATTTACACGGTTGCTGAAGGGACCATACAAAAAACCCTTCCTGCCGATGCCCTGATTATAAAAAAAGAGGCGGTTGTCACTTCTCCGGCTGATGGCAAACTTCAAATGCTGGTGAAACCCGGCGAGAGAGTAAGGGTGGGCACGCCACTTTTCATGGTGATCACCGATTTAAAGCAAAAAGAAAATTATGAGAAACAAATATCCGAACTGCAAGACAGCATAAAAGACCTGCGGGACAGTTTAAACTCATCTATACCCTTAAGTGTTATCAACAAATCCATAAATGATACCACTAAAAAATTGAAAGATGCTATAGCCCAGGGGCAATTGGACAAAGTGAAGGCCTTGAAAAGCGAACTGGCCCGGTTGATGAAGGAAAAGCAAAAACAAATCCAGTACAGTGAAACCAACCTCAAAGCCATGGAGAAGAGTATTAATGAATTGAAAAATAAGTTGAGTTCGGTGGAGTTGCTGGTAAATGCTCCGGAGGCAGGAATGGTAAGTTTCAATATAGACGGTTTTGAAAATATATTGACTACCGACCGTATAAAAAGCATATCCTCTTTCCAATTACAATCAATAAAAAGCCAGGTGCCGGAGCGGGAAATACCGCCAGCGGCGGGTATCAACAAACCTGTATTGAAAATAGTGGACAACTTTTCATGGTATTTAGCTGCCGACATTAAAAATGCCGAATTAAGAACGGGAAAAAATTACGATATCATAATCAAAAAATCACCTGTCAATGAAAAAATCAGAGCAAAGCTCGTGGATATCCATGAAAATAACACCGTAGGTATTTTTTTAATAGAAAAGGACCTGCCGGAAATAATGAAGTTTAGAAGAGTAAATGTAGAAATTATTATCCAGACTGCCACCGGCAATATGGTACCACTGTCAGCTATAGTCAACGTTGATGGTAATGAAGGAGTATATTTGTTAGAGGGAAGAAGCAAAGTTTTCCGGCCTGTTAAGATTATTGCTGATGACGGTTTCAATGTTATAGTGGAAGGTTTGAAATTAGGGGATAGAATATTAATAGATAAGAAGGGTTTAATATGGAAACATTAGAACAAAATATAGCTATTGTAAAATCGAAGATAGGTGAAGCTGCCGCAAAATCCGGAAGGTCTCCGGAAGAAATACACCTGGTGGCGGTAACAAAAACCGTTCCGCCGGAAACCGTTCAAAAAGCTGTAAACCTTGGCATAACCCTGCTGGGCGAAAACAGGGTACAGGAAGCCGGGGAAAAAGTTGATATAGTAAGGGGAAATGTCCAGTGGCACCTCATAGGCCACCTTCAAAAAAATAAGGTCAAACCGGCAATAAAACTTTTTTCCATGATACAGTCCCTGGATAGCCTGGGCCTGGCTGAAGAAATAGAAAAAAGGGCGGGGGAAATCCGGAGGGTAATGGATGTCTTGATTCAGATAAATATAGGAAGGGAGGAAACCAAGTCCGGTATAGACGCTGATGACGCGGTGGAATTCATCAAAAAGGTATCACAATTGCCCCATATAAAAATCAAGGGATTAATGGCTATACCTCCTTTCAAGGAAGATCCGGAAGAAGTAAGATATTATTTTAGAAAAATGAATGACATCTTCCAGAATATAAAGATGATGCAAATAGAAAATGTAGAGATGAATTTTTTATCAATGGGCATGACTCATGATTTTGGTATTGCCATTGAAGAAGGTTCTAATATGGTGAGAATAGGCACCGGTATTTTTGGCAAACGAAAATAATAAAAATAATATTTGTATGGAAAAGGGGAGAACCATGGCTGGAAAAAAACATCTTAAACAGGATTCTTTATTTTTTGGGCATTGAAGATGAAAATCCGGTCTCTACAGAAGACAGGGCGGATTATGAACCTTATGTAAACCGACCGGAGATAAAGCCGAAAGGCAGGGTTATCAATATTCACCAGACATCGAAAAACAAAATGGTGATTTACAAACCGGCTTCATTTGATGAAGTGAGGGAAATATCCGATGAAGTGAAGAGCCGCCGGGCTGTAATTGTTAACATGGAAAAACTTGACAAGGATAGCGCCAAGCGCGTGCTGGATTTTATGAGCGGAAGCATATATGCGCTCAATGGCACGGTTAAAAAAATAGGTCCGGGAATTTTTATTTTTGCTCCCGATAATGTGGATATTTCCGGAACGGCGATAGAAGAAAGTTTTCAAGAAAAATCCTTTTTGCTGAAATAAAGGAGTGATATTTTTGGCGTTGATCAGAGCCGTAGATTTATTTTTTCAATTCCTGTATTTAATGATTGTGGCAAGGGTTTTTTTATCCTGGGTGCCTGCAACTGCAAATTCCGGTATTGTCAGATTTATTTATCAGGTGACCGATCCCATATTAGAACCTTTTAGGGTGTTGTTTTCAAGGTTTATGCCGAAAGGACCGGGGCTATACCTGGACTTTTCCCCTATCGCTGCGCTGTTTGTGCTGGAGATTGTCAGGCGCTTCGTGTTGAGTATTCTTATAAGAATGACATTTTAAGGAGATGAGCATTATGACCCTGGCTCCTATTGAAATCCAAAAAAGGAATTTCACCGTTCTTTTAGAGGGTATAATGAGGAAGAAGTTAAAAGCTTTCTTGAAAAGATTTCAATGGACTATGAAAAAATTTATAAACAAAACCAGGATTTAAAAGAAGAAATAAAGCACTTACAGGAAAAATTGCAGGAATACAAGGATATGGAATCAACACTGAAAAATACCCTGATACTGGCTGAAAAAACAGCGGAGGATACCAGAAGAAATGCATTGAAAGAAAAAGAAATAATCCTCAAAGAAGCACTGGCCAAGGCCGGTAAGTTAGTAGACAGGGCGGAGCAAAGGTATGTGTCGTTAAATAACCAGTATGAAGAACTTCGAAGGCATTTCAGTTTATTCAAGACAAGATTCTCTAACTTTTTACAATCCCAGATCGAGATTGTAAACTCCTGCGAACTGAATGAGATGGCGGAAGACCGGTATCTGTTTGATTCATTTAGACAGGCCGCCGCCGGCTGTGATGAAGAAATTAAAAAAGAATATGAATCGGATAGGGAGAATGTAGATGATACGAATGTTAGTGAAGAAGCTCATGAAAACCCGGATGATATAGCAGCCCAAGACACATCGGAAGAATCCGATTCAAAGGATAATGAGTCGGAGTAAAAAAGGAGCCGTGTAATATGCCGGGAGAAAAGCGCATATCTGTAATTGGAATTATTGTAACTAACCGGGAAAAATCGGCAGAAAAGGTCAATGATATACTTTCCACATACGGGCAGTACATAATTGGTCGGATGGGGATTCCCTATCGTGAAAAGGGCATCTCGGTCATAGCATTGATTGTTGACGCTTCCACCGATGAGCTGGGGGCCCTCACAGGCCGGTTGGGAAGCATACCCGGCGTAAAAGTTAAATCTGCCGTTACCGCATGACAAAAATGTATGACGGGAAGAATAAATAGGAGTCTGTTGGATAAATTAATTCTGGGGGAAAACATGAGCGAGGAAAAATTGATGAGGCACCTGTACCAAAAACTTGATGACCTGTCGGTACAGATAGAAAAATTGAATCTAACCGAATATCTTGAACTCCTCCGCAATCCCAGGCGACTGTTATATGTCAATTTTTTGGGTGGTGTAGCCCGTGGTTTTGGAATGGCCATCGGATTCACCCTTTTGGGGGCGCTGGTAATATATATATTGCAGCGCCTGGTTATTTTAAGGCTTCCCTTTATAGGTGATTTCATTGCGGACATTATAAGAATAGTACAAAAGGAATTGGCGACTAAATAGTCAATAGGACAAAAGCGGCTTAAGGAGGCTTTGCCTTTGACAGACTTTCAACATTTCAAAACCAAGCTGGAAGGATTGAAAAAGCAACTGGAAGACGAGATGCAGGTGTTAATTCAGAGGGGGTCAGAGCCGTTAAAGGAGTCTGTAGGGGAACTTTCCAGTTATGACAATCACACATCGGACCTGGGGGCGGAAATCTTCGAAAGAGAGAAGGACCTGGGTTTAAAGGATAACACAAAAATCCTGCTGATGAAAGTCAATCATGCTCTGGATAAAATCAGGGACGGGACATATGGAATATGTGAAAGGTGCGGAAAACCCATAGATAAAGAAAGGCTGGAAGCGGTCCCGTATACCACTTTTTGCATAGAATGTAAAAAAGAAGAAGAAAAACCGGATGATCCACGCTCAAGACCACTGGAAGAAGACATTCTGAAATACCCCTTCGGCAGAAGTTTCCTGGATGACACCGACCAAAACCAGTATGATGGAGAAGATGCCTGGCAGGATGTGGCACGCTACGGAACTGCCAATACCCCCCAGGATGAACCGGGAGCGGTGGATTACACCGAGACCTATGTGGATGGAAATGAAAAAAGGGGTATTGTGGAAAGAGGAGATATGATTATTGATGAAGAGGACCCCGATGAGGATGACAAAAACGAGCTTGGGGAATAAAAATGCCTTCAAAAGGCATTTTTTTTACAGCAGTATTCTGATATAATAAAATGAATAACCGATATGGAGGTGCGAATTTTGGATGTGATATTCTACGGGCTTTTGGTACTTGCGGCCGATCAACTATCCAAATATATAATCCGGGCGAACATGGAACCCCATGAGTCCCTTCCGATAATCAAAGGCATTTTTCACATTACATATGTACAAAATACCGGAGCGGCCTTCAGTATTCTGCAGGGTAAAACTTATTTTTTCACCATAGTTTCCCTTGCAATTATTTTAGCTATAATTTTCTTTTTAAGAAAAGTTCCCCCCGAAAAAAGGCTTTTAAGGTTTGTTATGGCTCTGGTGTTGGGCGGGGCTGCGGGAAATTTAATAGACCGCTTCAGATTCGGATATGTGGTGGATTTTTTTGATTTCAGGATATGGCCGGTTTTCAATATTGCGGATTCGGCTATTGTGGTGGGAGTTATAATTCTGGCATATTTGATAGCCTTCGATCCCGGATTTTCCGGGCAATACGGAAAGAGCGGGAGGTAAACAATTTGACAGAGGAGTTTTGCTTTTCTGTCGACACTGCCGACGAAAAAAAAAGGATTGATGTATATCTTGCGGAAAAAATAAAAAATCATTCCCGGAGTTATTTAAAAAAGGGCATTGATGAAGGCTGGATAAGGGTAAATGATAAAAACGTCAAACCTAATTACAAAATAAAGGCCCGGGACAGGATAACGGTATCCATCCCACCCCCGGATAAACCTTCCCTGGAACCGGAAGATATACCCTTGAAGATTATATATGAAGATGAGGATATTGTGGTTATTGACAAACCCCGGGGGCTTGTAGTCCACCCGGCACCGGGCAATTATTCCGGGACCCTGGTAAATTCTCTGCTTTATCATACCGGCGGCCTTTCGGGCATTGGGGGTGTAATGCGCCCGGGCATTGTCCACCGTCTTGACAAAGATACTTCCGGAGTCATGGTGGTGGCAAAAAACGACATGGCGCATATGGCACTGGCAAAGCAGCTTAAAAATAAACAGATGAAAAAGATCTACCGGGCTCTGGTGTGGGGGCAGATTCAGGAGGATAGAGCCACTATCAATGCCCCCATAGGGCGACACCCACTAAAGCGTAAGGAAATGGCGGTTACGACCAAAAATGCGAAGGAAGCGATAACCCATTTTAACGTGCTTGAAAGATTTTCTGAATACACTCTATTAGAAATAAACCTTGAGACTGGAAGAACACATCAAATAAGAGTCCATATGAAATTTATCGGTCATCCAGTGGTGGGGGACCCAGTTTATTCCAACCGAAAAAACCCGTTTGCCATAAAAGGGCAGGCACTGCATGCATATAAACTGGGGTTTTTTCATCCCAGGACCGGGGGATTCATGGAGTTTACAGCACCGATGCCTGAAGATTTTACATCAATTCTGGAACTATTAAGGGCGAGGGGGTGAGGCATTAGTGGAAGAAAAGGCACGCATTATGGATGAGACGGCCATAAACAGGGCGCTGGTAAGGATAAGCCATGAAATTGTGGAAAAAAACAAGGGAGTGGAAGATGTGGCCCTGGTGGGCATAAGGAGGAGAGGAGTGCCGCTGGCCAGGCGGATGGCATCTTACATTTCAGGCATTGAGGGTATTGAGATTCCCGTGGGAGTTCTCGATATCACGCTTTACCGGGATGACCTGTCAAGCCTTTCATCCCAGCCGGTGGTACATAAGACCGAAATACCTTTTAATATCTCGGATAAAAAAGTTGTGCTGGTGGATGATGTGATATATACGGGCAGAACCGTGCGCGCAGCTCTTGATGCGCTGGCAGACATAGGCAGGGCCCGGATGATACAGCTGGCGGTATTGATTGACCGGGGACACCGTGAACTGCCCATCAGGCCCGACTATGTGGGGAAAAATGTGCCCACATCCAGTGATGAAGTTGTCAAGGTCAAGCTTGAGGAAGTGGACGGCGAAAACTGTGTTGTGATTCTAAAGCGATAGCTTTTTAATAGTATCTTCATCGGGTGTAACATAAACAGTTTTCTGATGGTCATATATGACAAAACCTGGTTTTGCGCCCGCGGGTTTTCTTACATATTTTTTTAAGGTATAGTCCACCGGGACATTGCTTCCATTTCTTGCTTTGCTGAAATAGGCTGCCAGGGTGCCGGCCTCTATAAGGGTTTTTTCGGTGACATCTTTACCGTGGCAGTCTATGATTACGTGGGAACCCGGGATATCTTTGGCGTGAAGCCAGATATCCCCGGGTTTTGCTTTTTTCAATGTCAGAATATCATTTTGACGGTTATTTTTGCCCACGTAAATAATATGCCCATCGGATGACTTGAACTTCAAGGGTTCCGATTTGGATTTCTCCATATTTTTTTTTACGGGATTTTTTACGTAACCCTGACTTTCCAGTTCTTGATAGATATCATATATATCGTCCAGGTTTTCACTGTTCTGTATGTTTACAAGGATATTTTCCAGATAATTTATTTCATTTAATGCTTCCTGCATTCTGGTTTCAGACATGGTTATGGCCGAATGCATTTTTTTATACCGGTTAAAATAAACTTGAGCATTGCGGGCCGGGGTGTATTTTTCATAGAGCGGTATGACTATTTCTTCTCCGGGGTTGTAAAAATTGGGAAGCTTCACCTCTTTGGCCCCCGGCTTTATGCGGTAAAGGTTGGCATACAGGATTTCTCCCCAGAGCCGGTATTTTTCCATTTCTTCGGTTTTTTCCAGGGTCTTTTTTAAATGAAGCAAATTTTGATTTGCTTTTTTAAGGTTCCTGGATACTTCCCCCAGGGCATGTTTTTTAAAGTGTTCCAGGGCCGTAACTGCTGACTTTTTAGCATAATAAAAGTCTATAGCATTATTTACTCCCGAAATATGAGTTGATTTTTCCTTTTTATGAAACATGGGAAAAACCCAGAAATCTTCGGGATTGTTGGTGTTATTGTCAAGATAAACCACCGGATCAAAGTTGCGTGACCGTATATCATCGGCAAGATTTAAAATAACTTTAACCAAACTGTCCAATTCATCACAGGTGATTTTGCTTATTGGTTTACTTTCATTCATGCCTGCCCTGTATACCATTTCATGGGCAGAGGCTCCGCTTACCCCTGCAAAATTGTCCACAAGCCATTTACTTACGGTTTGTGAGGGAATTTTTTCTACGGATGACTCAAAAGTTAACATAATAATATTACGGTCAATTGACAGCAGATTGATTTTATCTCCTACAGGTGGCATCACATATTTTTCTCCGGGTAAAACCTGGCGGAACCTGTTCACATCAGAAGTTATACGTTTTATGCAATCGATGATGGTACCGCTGGAATCCGCTAGAATTATGTTACTGTGTTTCCCCATGATTTCGATAAACAGCTTCATTTCTACAGGCTGCATGAATTCGTTATTGTTCTCGATGGTTATCTCCAAAAGGCGTTCAAGGTTAAATTGCGATATATGCCTTATTCTGCCTCCAATGAGATATTTCCTTAAAAGCATGCAAAACATGGGGGGCGCTGCGGGGTTTTCTACGTTGTTTTGAGTTAGGTGAATCCTGCAGTTTAGCGGATTTGCCGAAATAATTAGCTTTAATTCATCACTGATCCTGCGTAGATTGATTAAAACTTCATCCTTTAAGGGTTGATATATTTTTGTTATTCTGCTGCCCAATACTTTGTCTTTTAGCTCGGAAACCGCAGCATACATTGAAATTCCATCAAAAGGCATTTCCAATCCTCCCGATAAATTTATGATATTAGTATATCATAAAGCAGCAAAAAATTAGAAGGATTATAATAACTTGATAAATTTGTTGTTTAAAACCCATTTAGATGGTATAATATTTTTAACGATTTTGGAAGAAAATGCGAGGGTGGTCTTGAAACATGAAGTTTACATGAATGAATAGACCGGAAAACCATTTTTTTAGTTAATTCGAAGGAAAGGATTTTTTATGATCAGAAGCATGACTGGTTATGGCCGTGGAGAACAATCAGGAAAAATTTCCTGGGTAGTTGAGATTAGATCTGTAAACCACAGGTTTCTTGAAATTTTTGTGAAGCTGCCGAGAACCTGGCTTCTCCTGGAGGAAAAAATAAAAAGTTTCATTAAGGGGAAAATATCAAGGGGCAGGGTAGATGTTTTTGTGAATTTATCCTGTGAAAACTTTCCCATGAATATAAAAATTGACAAATCCGCCGTCAGGAACTATTATAATAAATTGATGGAAATAAAACAGGAGACGGGGTTTGAAGGGCCTGTTTCGCTTTCTCTGTTATCAATGATGCCGGACCTGTTTTCCATTGAAGAAGAAATGCCCCAGGAACAGGAATTGTGGGAAATGTTAGAACCTGCTCTGGATTTGGCGGTAAAAAATATGATAATCATGAGAGAAAGGGAAGGAGAAAACCTCTGGCATGATATCGTCACGAGGCTTGATTTAATCGATGGCAAGGTGGATTTCATCGGTGAAAGAACCGATATGGTGGTTGAGGAATATAGAAAAAGGCTTGCCCAAGATGTGGAGCGGGTTTTGAAAGATGTTACCCTGGAACGAGATAGGATAGAGACTGAAGTGGTGTTTTTTGCGGAAAGATCAAATATAACAGAGGAGTTAATAAGATTAAAGAGTCATATCAGGCAGATGAAGAACCTTGAACAGGCCAATGATTCCGTAGGTAAAAAAGCGGATTTTATAATTCAGGAAATGTATCGCGAGGCTAATACAATAGCTTCAAAGTCTTCGGACTATGACATATCCAAGGAAATAATAGAAATAAAAAGTGAACTGGAAAAAATTAGGGAACAAGTACAGAATATAGAGTAAAAAATCAGGAGGGAATTGTGTGGAGATAAAACTTGTAAATATCGGATTTGGCAACATTGTTTCGGCAAACCGTATAATCGCCATTGTAAGCCCCGAATCAGCCCCCATAAAGCGGATTATTCAAGAAGCCAGAGACAGGGGAATGCTCATCGATGCCACTTATGGCAGGAGGACTCGCGCTGTAATTATAACCGACAGTGATCATGTTATTCTGTCGGCAGTGCAGCCCGAAACAGTGGCGCACAGGCTGGATGAGTCTGATCGTGATGAACTTGAAAGGGATAGCGAAACCGAGGAAGAATTTGTAGAGGAATAGGAAGGTTTTTTATGAAACGTCAGGGTATGTTGATCGTTGTCTCTGGACCATCCGGTGCGGGAAAGGGAACATTGTGCAACTTATTGTTAAAAAGGGATAGAAACCTTACACTGTCGGTATCTGTTACAACAAGACTTCCTCGGGAAGGTGAAAAAGAAGGAGTGAATTACTTTTTCACCAGTGTCGATGATTTCCAGCGGAAAATAAGAAATAATGAGTTTCTTGAATGGGCCATAGTTTACAATAATTATTACGGCACACCAAGGGAATTTGTGGAAAAACAAATAGAAGATGGCAGGGACGTCATCCTGGAAATAGATATACAGGGTGCCGCCCAGGTTAAAAAAAATTATCCCGAAGCTGTTTTTATATTTATCCTTCCTCCGGATCTTGAAGAATTAAAGAGCCGTATAATAAAGAGAGGCAGTGAAACCGTAGATTCCTTTAATCTCCGCATGAAAAGCGCCAGGGAAGAGTTAAAGGCGATTTTTATGTATGATTATGCCGTGCTCAATGACAACCTGGAGAGCGCGCTGTTGAAAATGCAATATATAGTTTGCGCCGAGAGGTGCAGGGTGTCTAGAAATAAAAATTTGCTTGAGTTTATTGATGGGAGGGAAGAGTTTTTATGATGTATCCATCCATAGATTCCCTTAGCAGAAAATATGACAGCAGGTACACCATTGCCGTGGCGGCAGCAAAAAGAGCTCGTCAATTGGTGGAAGGGGCTCAAAAACTTGTGGATGTAAAAACTACAAAACCTGTATCCATAGCTTTGTTTGAGCTAGATGCAGAAAAAATAAGAATAGAAAGGCCTAAAGCCGGAATCAAGTGATGAGGTGTTTTCATGTTAGAAGGTAAATTTGTGGTTTTAGGGGTTACAGGCAGCATAGCCGCCTATAAATCTGTCGAACTGGTTAGATTATTGAAAAAGCGGGGAGCTTTGGTCCAGGTCATAATGACAAAATCTGCCTGTGAGTTTATCAAACCCCTGACCTTCCAGGTTCTCTCGCAGAACCAGGTTATTTGCGACATGTTCCGGGAACCATCTCATTGGGAAGTGGAACATGTGGCACTGGCCGACCGCGCGGACCTGTTTCTTGTCGCACCGGCCACCGCCAATATTATCGCCAAAATCGCCGCCGGTATCGCCGATGATATGCTTACCGCCACAATTCTCGCCACCAGGGCAAGAGTAGTGGTGGTGCCGGCCATGAATGTCCACATGTATGAACATCCTATAACTCAAAAAAACATCCGGAGTCTAAAGGAATCGGGAATTGAAGTTATAGAACCGGCCGAAGGACTCCTAGCCTGCGGTTACTCCGGCAGGGGAAGATTCCCCGAACCGGTAGACATCGTAAATACTGTAGACCGATTAATAGGAAAGGCACCGGATTTGAAAGGCAGAACAATCCTGATAACGGCTGGTCCTACCCGGGAACCGCTGGACCCTGTAAGGTTCATATCAAACCACTCATCCGGCAAAATGGGGTATGCTCTGGCACGCCAAGCTACTCTAAGAGGAGCTCAGGTCGTACTAATTTCCGGCCCGACCAATATTGAGCCTCCAGTCGGGCTTTATAAATTTATACCTGTGGAAACGGCTCTTGAAATGGAAAAAGCTGTTCTGGATAACTTTAACCAGGCTCAGGTAGTAATTAAAGCGGCAGCGGTAGCTGATTTCAGGCCCAAAAAATATAATCTGGGGAAAATCAAAAAGCAGGACGGCGGGATGGTAATTGAACTGGTAAAGAATCCGGATATTCTCCAGGAATTGGGACAGAAAAAACAGCAACAGGTGTTGGTGGGGTTTGCCGCCGAAACCGATGAACCGGAGAAAAACGCTGTGGATAAGTTGAAAAGAAAAAATCTGGACTTTATTGTGTTGAATGATATCACACAGGAGGGCGCAGGTTTCGGCTCAGATACAAATATAGTCAAGATTATATACAGAGATGGAAGAATTGAAGTTTTGCCCCGAATGTTAAAAAGGGACGTGGCTGATGCTATCCTTGACCGTGTTTTACCGTATTTAAATTGAAATCGGTAGGGAACGGTCCTTTGTTTTTGAAGGGGGAGGAGTTTTTTGCCAGGTGTAGCCCAGGTAGCCGTTGATGTCAGGCACCCCGACGCTAGAAAAGAATACAGTTATTTGATACCCGACGAACTTATGATCAATGTAGGGGATGTGGTCCAGGTACATTTCAACAATTCCAGGGTAAACGGTATAGTTACCGGATTATCTGATGGAAGCGAAGTTTTAATAAATGTAAAGATGAAATACATCTTAAAAAAGGAATCCATAACACTATCTCCTGATTTTATCGGTTTTTGCAGGAAACTGGCCGAATATTACGGTTCATCATTGATAGATTTTTTAAAATTGATGCTTCCGCCCCGGGCAAACAAAAAACAGGAAGCTATATACACCGCGGTGGTTACCTGTGAAAACTTGCCTGATAAAGCTGTCAATCAAAAAAGGGTATGGGAACTTGTTTCAACCTCAGGAGGGCTTTCGGCCCGGGAAATATCTCAAAGAACCGGGCTGCCTGTTTCTTCGGTGCAGGCTGCCTTAACGGCGCTTATTAAAAAAAATATACTCAGTAAAAGTTACCGGGTTATAGACCGAAAACCGAAGATACCTGCAGGAGAAAGGCGTATGACACCGCTAAACCTTACGCAGGACCAGGTATTGGCTTTGAAAAAGATATTTGCCAATCTTGAAAATCAAAGAAAAACCATACTTTTGTACGGTGTAACTGGCAGCGGCAAAACAGAAATATATATCAGAACCATAGAAAAGGTCCTAAATCAGGGGCAAAAAGCCATTGTGCTGGTTCCCGAAATTTCCCTAACACCTCAGATGCTGGCTATCTTTCAGACAAGATTTCCCGGAAGGGTAGCCGTTATTCACAGCAGGCTGTCCGCCGGGGAAAGATTTGATGAATGGCATATGATATATAACGGTCAGGCGGATGTGGTCATAGGAGCTCGGTCCGCCATCTTTGCACCAATAAAAAACCTGGGTCTGATTATAGTGGATGAAGAGCATGAGTCATCTTATAAACAGGCGGAACATCCCTATTATGATGCCCGGGCTGCGGCTATTTTCAGGGCCCGGATGCAGAATGCGGCCCTTATATTTGGAAGTGCCACCCCTTCGGTGGAATCCTACTACAAAGTGGTTACTGGCGAATACCTGCTTGTAAAAATGACAAAGAGAGCATCCGGTATGCCGCTTCCCGAACTGGAAGTTGTGGATATGAGGGAGGAACTAAAGGCCGGAAACCGCCACATATTTAGCCGAAAACTTGTTTCAAGCATAAAACAAACTTTGTCTTGCAACCGGCAGGCGATACTTTTTTTGAACCGGCGAGGACATTCGACTTTTGTGATATGCCGCGATTGCGGGTTTGTATTGAAATGTCCTCACTGCGATATTTCGCTTACATATCATTTTGATGATAAAAGTGTAAAATGTCATTATTGCGGATACCGTGTAAAAGCCCCGGATATCTGCCCCGTTTGCGGCAGCAGCCATATACGTTATTTTGGCGCCGGGACAGAAAAGGTGGAACAGGAGGTGTGCCGGCTTTTTCCGGGAGTGAAAGCTCTACGCATAGATGCGGACACGATTTCAAAAAAAGGGTCTCTGGAGCGTATATTATCCAGCTTCAGGAAGGGAGATGCCCAGATTTTAATAGGCACCCAAACCGTAGCCAAGGGTCTTGATTTCCCGAAAGTATCCCTTGTAAGTGTTATAACTGCCGACACAGCTCTTAATATGCCTGATTTCAGGGCCGGGGAGAGGACTTTTCAACTGATTACCCAGGTGGCAGGCAGGGCGGGAAGGGCGGATTTTCCCGGAAAAGTTCTGGTCCAAACATACTGCCCCGAGTCTTTTGCCATAAAAGCAGCATGTGAAAAGGGCATTACAAAATTTTACCGGGAAGAATTAAAAAACAGACAAAAATCCAACTATCCACCCTTTTGTCACCTGTTAAATATAACATTAACCGGTTCTAAACAGGATATGGTGGAGAAAAACGCTACGGAAGTTAAAAATATGTTGTGTGAAATTACGGAAGGTGGCCTGGAGATATATGGCCCTGCTCCGGCTCCGCGATACCGCGTAAAAGACAATTACCGCTATCATGTACTATTAAAGAGCAAGAAAGTGGAAACATTAATTAAAGTTGAGGAATCTTTGAAAGCCATGAAAAAACAGCGAGACATCAAAATCGCGTGGGATATGGACCCGCAAGATTTATTATAACGAGGCGAAAAGATGTCCCCCACCTCTGCAGGTGGCGGGTGCCAATTTGTTTTTCAGGCGACGGGTCATAATCTCACGCCTCGTTGCAACGATGTGTTGAAACTGCTCCGCAGTTTCCTCTGATGTTTAAAACTGCAGAAAGGGAGAAAAAGTTAATGGCAATACGAAACATACGTAAATATGGAGACGAGATTTTGAGAAAAAAAGCCCGGGATGTGACAGTTTTTGATGACAATTTAAAAACGCTGCTGGAGGATATGGCAGAAACCATGAAAGATGCCAACGGGGTTGGTCTTGCGGCACCCCAGGTCGGTATATTAAAAAAAGTGGTGGTAATTGATGTGGGCAATGGTTTGATAGAACTTATCAATCCTGAAATAGTTTTTGAGGAAGGCGAAGTTGTAGAAGTTGAAGGGTGCCTGAGTATTCCGGGAGTTAACGGCGAAGTTGCACGGCCTCAAAAAGTCAAAGTTAAGGCCCTGGATAGAAATGGAAAAAAGATTGAAATTGAAGGTGAAGATTTGCTGGCCCGAGCATTATGCCATGAGATAGACCATCTCAATGGTATTCTATTTGTGGATAAGGTAATAAAATTTGTAAAACCTGATAGTGAGGGATAAAAATGAATGTAATTTTCATGGGAACCCCGGAGTTTGCGGTGCCCTCACTGAAAACACTCCTGGATACGGTCAATGTCCAGGCGGTGGTTACCCAGCCTGACAGGCCCGTGGGAAGAAAGAGAATAATCACTCCTCCACCGGTTAAAAAGATAGCCGTTGAAAATGGGCTTCAGGTGTTTCAACCTGAAAAGGTGAGGGATGAGCAGTTTATAAAGGTCCTTTCATCATTTAAACCGGATTTGATAGTGGTAGCGGCTTTCGGCCAGATACTTCCAAGACAAGTCCTTAAAGTTCCTTCTATCGGCTGCATAAATGTGCATGCATCTCTGCTGCCGAAATACCGCGGGGCGGCCCCCATACAGTGGTCTATCATAAATGGTGAGCAAGTTACCGGTATTACTATCATGTGGATGGACGAGGGTCTCGATACCGGAGATATATTTCTTCAGGAACAACTGGAGATAAAAAAGGAATGGACTTATGAGGACCTGGCCAGGGAAATGTCGCTTCTGGGCGGTAAAGTGCTGAAGAAATCCATAGAGATGATAAAATCAGGAAATCTTATACATGTACCCCAGGACCCTGAAAAAGCTACCTATGCCCCCATGCTCAAAAAGGAGCACGGCAGAATAGACTGGAATAAAAGTGCTGTGGATATATATAATCTCATAAGGGGACTTTATCCATGGCCGGGGGCCTATACTTTGAGAAACGGCCAGGAAATAAAGATATGGGAAGCTGAAGCAATTCCACAAGAAAGGAAAGTTTCTCCGGGCAAATTTTACGGCACGGTCAGGGGTAAAGGGTTCCTTATTGGCTGCTCGGAAGGCTGCCTCCTTGTAAAGGAACTACAGGAAGCGGGAAGAAAGAGAATGACTGCTATGGAGTATATGGCAGGGCACCCCATGAGTGAGGGAGATAATTTTGCAGATGCCTAAACCCGCAGAAGGGAACGTGAGAATTAAAAAAAGGATATTTATAGGGCTGCTTACCGCCAGCATAGCCCTTATTGTTTTAATGCTTCTGACCGGTATATTTATATATTTAAATAAATTTGGAAACTGGTACAGGTATATACTCCTGTTGATAGTAGCTTTTTTAAGTATTTTCATCTTTATTGTCAGTATAGGCCTGACCGGGGTGGTTATGACCCTCTGGCATGTAAAGACTTTTTTCGGGCTGCAGGATTTAATGAATGTGTCTATAAATATATTGTTTCCTATAGCGCTGGCTCTTGGAGAAATGCTTCACATACCCAGGGATATTATAAAAAGTTCATACATAGAGGTCAACAATAAGCTCACCCAGAGCAGGGTTTTTAATATAGACCCTGCCAGGATTTTGATACTGGCACCGCACTGCCTTCAAAAATGGGATTGTCCTTATAAAGTAACTGCTGATGTTTCAAATTGCCATCACTGCGGACGGTGTGATATTGACAGGCTCTGGAAGCTGAGCAAACAAAAAGGTGTAAATCTTGCGGTGGTCACCGGTGGAACTCTTGCCCGCAAAATGGTGGTTGAACATAAACCCAGGGCCATTGTAGCTATCGCATGTGAGAGGGATTTGACCGAAGGCATCCTGGATACAAATCCCCTGCCCGTGATCGGTGTATTGAATATAAGACCCGAGGGACCATGTAAAAATACATGCGTGGATGTGGACAGAGTTTCCGAAGCAGTGGATTTTTTCTTAAGTGGAAAAACCAGTCGGGAAATAGGAAGGAGCCTTGAGAAATTTGAAAAATGCCAGAGAATTGGCCATTGAAATACTCATAGATTCCCAGCAGGGTTCGTACAGCAATCTTGCCTTGAATAAATATTTAACTCAAGACATCCCCGCGATAGATAGGGCTTTTGTGACCGAACTGGTATACGGCGTGCTGAAGTACAGGATGAAGCTGGACTATATAATATCCCAATTTTCAAAAATAGAACTTTCAAAGATGTCCTGGCCTGTGCTGAACACCCTCAGAATCGGAATTTACCAGTTGATGTTTCTGGATAAGGTCCCGGTTTTTGCAGCGGTCAACGAGTCGGTTAATCTGGCAAAAAAAATGGAAAATCCCGGGGCGGCAAGATTTGTAAACGCAGTGCTCAGAAACATAGTCAGAAATAAAAATGTCATCACCTATCCGGACCCTGTAAGGCATCCCCAAGAATTCCTTTCGATATATTATTCCTTTCCCAAATGGATGGTGGAAAGATGGATAAAATTGTACGGTTTCGATTTTACAAGAGATTTATGCGAGGCTTTTAACCAGAAACCACGGGTATGCATCCGGATCAATACCTTGAAAACAAATAAAGAAAAGCTAAAGTCAACCCTTGAAAGTGAAGGCGTTAAAGTAATACCCGGTGTAATGTTTGAAGAAGCCTTTTATATAGAAGACATTCCTCAGCTTAAACAGTTGAAAAGCTTTCATGACGGGCTTTTTCAACCCCAGGATGAAAGCTCCATGATTGCCGCCAGAGCTCTTGGGGTCCGGAGCGGAGATATGGTGCTGGATGTGGCGGCCGCACCGGGAGGTAAGACCACCCATATTGCCCAGATTATGGCGAATAAAGGCAGCATAACCGCATGGGATATTCATCCCCACCGTGTGGAGCTCATTAAAGAAACCTGCAGGCGCCTGGGTACCACCATTGTGGATGCTCAGGTAAGGGATTCTCGGCTGAAGGATAAAGATATGCACAATAAATTTGATAAAGTGCTGGTGGACGCCCCATGTTCCGGCCTGGGTGTGATCCGCAGAAAGCCTGACATTAAATGGTCAAAAAAACCCGAGGACATATCGGTCTTAACTACCGAGCAACAGAGAATATTGGAGGTATGTTCACAATATGTTAAACTCAACGGGATTTTAGTTTACAGCACTTGCAGCATTGAGCCCGAGGAAAACCAGCAGATTGTGGAAGCATTTCTTGAAAACAACGGCAATTTTGTATATGATGATATGAGGCCGTATCTTCCCGAAAAACTTGCGATGGAGCTTAAAGAACCCTATGGATGGATCCAACTTTATCCCAACATCCATAAAGTCGATGGATTTTTCGTTGCCAGATTAAAGAGGGTGGGTAAATAAATGGAGAAGAGAAATCTCAAGGGTTTGACGCTGCAGGAACTGGAAGAATTTATGGCGGCGCTGGGAGAACCTGCATACAGAGCCAGGCAGATTTTTAAATGGATTTATAAGGGCGTAACCCGGTTTGAATTGATGACCGATTTGCCAAAAAACCTTATGCAAAAATTAAACGATAAAGCCCGCATAAGCATGATAGAAATATACAGGAAGATTGAATCTTCTTTGGACCAGACTATCAAATATGTTTTTTTACTGGAAGATGGCAATATGGTGGAAGGCGTAAAAATGGAGTATTCCTTCGGTATGAGCGCCTGTGTTTCAAGCCAGGTAGGATGCCGCATGGGTTGTGCCTTCTGTGCTTCTGCCATTGGGGGGATGGTCAGAAACCTCACAGCCGGTGAAATGGCTGATGAAGTTCTGGCCATCGAAAAAGACACCGGGAAAAAAGTGGGTAGGGTGGTGGTAATGGGCAGCGGAGAGCCTCTTTTAAATTATGATGAACTGATCAAATTTTTAAATTTGCTAAATTCTCCTCTGGCTTTCAACATCAGTTTCAGGAGAATAACCATATCTACCTGCGGCATCGTGCCGGAAATAATCCGGCTGGCCGATGAGGGGATTCCGGTAACCCTGGCGGTTTCCCTTCATGCCCCCGATGACAGCCTGCGCAACAAGCTCATGCCTGTAAATCGTAATTACCCAATTTTACAATTGTTAGATGCGTGTAAATATTATATAATAAAGACAAAACGCCGCATAACTTTTGAATATGCTCTCATATCACAGGTAAATGACACCATAGAATGCGCACAAAAGCTTTCAAGGCTCTTAAAGGGAATGTTGTGCCATGTAAACCTGATACCGCTAAACGCAGTTAGGGGAAAGGGTTTTGAAAAGAGTAAGCCTGATCAGGTTGCCGCTTTTAAAAACATACTATCAAATAGCGGGATTTCCAATACAGTAAGAAGAGAAATGGGTGCAGATATTGAAGCCGCCTGCGGTCAACTCAGAAGAAGTATTTTAGACGAGGTGAAATGATGATATTTTCTGCAAAAACCTGTGTTGGTAGAGTAAGATCCAACAATGAAGACGCTTTTTATGTTCCCCCGAAAAATGGGAATTACCCTGAACTTTTTATGGTGGCCGATGGCATGGGGGGGCACCGCGGTGGCGAAGTAGCAAGCCAAATGGCGGTTAAAGAGGTATCGGATTATATAAATGCCCGTTTTTCGAAGGATTTCAATGAGGACCTGATAAAAGCTATGATAAATGATTCCATAATGGAGGCAAATAGAAAAATATTGATGGCGGCAATGGACCATGAAGAATGGGCAGGCATGGGCACAACGCTTACCATGGTTCTCTTCCTTGGGAAAAAAATATTCATTGGCCATGTAGGTGACAGCAGGGCATACATGATAAGGAACAATACCATTACACAACTGACAAGAGATCATTCACTGGTGTGGCAGCTTATGGAAGAGGGAAGACTTACCCTGGATGAGACCAGGACTCATCCAATGAAAAATATCATTACAAGAGCCCTGGGCACCGATAGAGTGCTGGAGCCTGACTTTTTAGAATACGACCTGGAAAAGAATGATATAATTGTTCTGTGCAGCGATGGACTTACAAACATGCTGGAAGACGATGAGATTAAAAATATTGTTTGCGGTCAAGAACTCGAAACGGCAGCCGAAATGTTGATACATGCGGCAAATCTGCATGGTGGAATCGACAATATTACGGTAGAGTTAATCAGAGCAGATTAGCATGGAGTGATGAACATGATTGAAAAAACACTGGGAAACCGGTATACAATTCTTGAGGAAATTGGTGGCGGAGGTATGGCGGTAGTATATAGAGCCCGTGATACCCTGCTGAACCGGATAGTAGCCATAAAGGTTTTACGCCCCGAGTTTTCCGGGCATAATGATTTTGTCAGGAGGTTTAGAAGGGAGGCTCAGGCTGCAGCCAGCCTTTCTCATCCCAATATCGTAAGCATTTATGATGTAGGCCAGCAAAATGGGCTTTACTATATTGTAATGGAATACATTGAAGGCAAGACATTGAAAGAGCTTATAAAATTGAAAGCTCCCATGCCGCCCATGGAAGTCATCGAGATAGGAAAGCAAATTTGTGATGCCCTGGAATGTGCCCATAAAAACAAGATAGTACACCGGGATATCAAATCCCACAATATAATTATTACTCCCGAAGGAAGGGTAAAGGTGGCTGATTTCGGCATTGCTAGAGCAACCGCCGATACAACTATCACAAATACAGGCAGCGTGTTTGGTTCTGTTCATTATTTTTCTCCAGAACAAGCAAGAAGTGATATGGTAGATGAACGCTCCGATATATATTCCCTTGGAGTGGTGCTATACGAAGCCCTGGCAGGCAAACTCCCCTTCGAGGGTCAAACCCCTGTGGCCATTGCATTAAAGCAAATACAGGATAGTCCCTCACCTATTTCAAATATAATACCGGGTTTTCCTGAAGAACTGGAGGCCATTATTGAAAAATGTATGGCCAAGTCACCGGATGAAAGGTTTCAGAGCGCTGCAGAACTTAAAAGGGAGTTAAACGAAGTCTCTCAGCACTCCGATATTGTAAACTTTAAGCCATCGGAACTGGAGCATACATTGGTTCTGAACAATACTCAAAAAGAGCAATTTTCAAAAACTTCTCCGAAAATCCAGAACTCCGTTTCCCGAAAAGCCAGGAAGTCATCAATCTTTAGAAATATAGCCATAGTTTTATTAGTAATAGCATTGTTTAGCGCGTTTTCGTACCTTGGCGCCGTCTGGGCCCGAAAATATTTTGAGGTGCCTGAAGTCAGCGTTCCAAATGTCATAGGTAAATCCGAAGAAGAAGCATCAGCCGAACTTGCCCAAAAGAATCTTAAATATACTGCCGATAGAGTTTTTGACAAAGCGCCTGACGGACAGGTAATTGATCAGGACCCAAAGGGAGGAGAAACTGTCAAGGTGAATCATCCTCCTATAAGCCTTGTCATCAGCAAGGGGCCGAAAACCAGCAAGGTTCCCAGGATTGTCGGCTCGAGCGAACAGGATGGTATTGCTATGCTGACTAATAACGGTTTTGCAGTGGGCAGTATCTCCAGGGAATATTCCGATGAATTTCCCGAGGGTGTAATCCTCGATCAGAACCCCAGGGCGGACCTATCACTTCCTGAAGGAACTGCCATAAATTTCACCGTGAGCCTTGGCCCTGAAATAAAACAGTCAAATACACCTGTATTAATAGGCAAGACACTGGATGATGCAAAAAAACTACTGGAAGAACAGAAATTACAGATAGGTACCATCACCAAAAAATCCAGTGATGCCGTTCCGGAAAACACAGTTATGGATCAAAGCCCCAGACCCGGTGACCCCATAGGTCCGGAAGGAACCGTAGACCTTGTTGTAAGCAGCGGTCCGCTAAAAATAAAAAAATTAAATTTAAGCATACCTTTGCCTTCAAAACCCTCAGAGTTTGCCATCAAGGTTATTGTATCGGATGACCTCGACGAAAACCGGCTGGTATATAATAAAAGGCATACTCCCCAGGACAGCCCCTTAATTATTCCCATTGAAGGGGCAGGGGTTATGAATGTGGAAGTATGGCTTGACAATACACTACTTCTAAAAGAATCCTATTGATTCGATATTTTTTAAGGGAGAGGTTTGCCATGATTAAAATTGCTCCTTCTATATTATCAGCGGATTTTGCTTGTTTAGGGGAAGAGGTTAAAAAAGTAGAAGATGCCGGAGCCGATCTTCTGCACATTGATGTTATGGATGGTCATTTTGTCCCGAATCTTACCATCGGGCCTCCTGTCATATCGTGCCTGAAAGGCAGGACCTCTCTACCTTTTGATGTGCATTTGATGATTGAAAATCCGGAAAAATATGTGGATGACTATATAAACGCTGGGGCTCAAATACTGACTGTCCATATAGAGGCCAGCGTTCATATTCACAGGTTGCTGGGCTATATTAAAAGCAAGGGAGTGACCCCCGGCGTTGCATTAAATCCGGGTACACCCCTGGCGGACCTCGAATATATTCTAGACCAGGCTGGTATGATACTGATAATGAGTGTCAACCCGGGGTTTGGAGGACAAACGTTTATTCCTCAAATAAAAGACAAAATTAAAGCCCTGAAGGCCATGTTGAATTCCATGAGTCTTGACATTCCCATAGAAGTGGATGGAGGAATAAACGAGAAAAATGCGAAAGAGATCATAGAAGCCGGAGCGGATATCCTGGTAGCGGGTTCGGCTATATATAATGCACCTGATCCATCAAAAGTAATAAGGCATATGAAAGAAAAAAACCCCCTGTAAGGGGTTTTTTTGTGTCAGAAACAAATGCTCATGAATATAAATAATATATGAGGATTTTCAGGACCGGGGGGGTGGCGAAGTGTGGAAAAGACTGGATTTTAAGAAGATCCTGGGAATTGTAGCAGCTATATCGGGAGCGGCGATCTTGATTTTAAGCATGCCTTCGTGGATATGGATGATGGCTCTGGGCGGTTTTTTAATCTGGTTCGGGTGGATATTATTTACTACCAATCGGTAAAGGGGGAAGGTATATGCGTATCTATGTTTTGAAATTACCCAAAGGCATAGGCCGGATTGTTAAAAAGATACTGGGGTTGTTCGGGCATAAGAATGAGTAAAAATAAAAGCGTGCTGGAAATGCACGCTAATTTTATTGGGCTCTCTGGACCTTTCCTGAACGAAGGCATCTCGTACAGATGCTTATTCTTTTAATGGTACCGTTGACATTTACCTTTACACGGCGGATATTCGGGGCCCACACTCTCTTAGACCTTATATGGGAATGGCTGAGCTGAATACCTTTTCTGGGAAGTTTACCACAGATCTCGCACTTTGCCACTTTTGCACCTCCTTTACATACAAAGCTATTTTACCACATAAATGAAGGCTCTGCAATAAATGAATCTAAGTTGTTAAAAAAAAGTTAAAAATGTATTATAATAGATTTAGAAGCACGGTGTTTCTTTAAAAAAAGGAAGGGAGGTACCACCTTGAAAAATATTATAAAGAATAGCCTGGGAGAAATCGAAATATCTAGGGAAGTAATAGCGCTTCTAGCAGGCAATGCGGCCATGGAATGTTACGGTCTGGTTGGCATGGTTTCCCGTAAAATGAGCGACGGTATAACCGAACTCCTGGGGAGGGAAAATCTGGGTAAGGGAGTGGAAGTCCAGTTAACCGATGACAAGCTAGTAATTGATTTATACATAATAGTTCAATACGGTACCAAAATAAATGAAGTTGCCAGCAATGTCATTGAAAAGGTGCATTTTAACCTTAAAAACATACTGGGTTTTGATCCCGACAAAATAAATGTGGTAGTTCAGGGAATAAGGATAAAGTAAATTGGGAGGTTTTTGGTTTTGAGTTACAACAGAATCAATGGGCACCTATTAAAAAAAGCAATTATACATGCGGCTTACGTTTTAAGACAGAATAAAAAAGTGGTGGATGCGTTAAATGTGTTTCCCGTACCCGATGGAGACACCGGAACAAATATGTCCCTCACAATGGACCAGGCTGCGGGTGAACTGCAAAAACTTCAGTCGGATGAGTTAAAAAAAGTTGTGGATACAGCGGCCTGGGGTTCGTTGATGGGAGCCAGGGGTAACTCCGGAGTCATACTTTCACAGCTTTTCAGAGGTTTTTCTCAAAGTATATCTTCCAATAAACAAAGCATATCTCCCCTGGAATTCGCCCAGGCTTTTAAAAGTGGGGTAGATTCGGCTTACAGAGCGGTTATCCGTCCCGTTGAAGGGACAATACTGACGGTGGCCAGGGAAATGGCTGATAAAATGCTGGCAGATTCCAGAAAAATCGATGATATGGAAAAAATTTTTGCCAATGCATTGAGTTACGGTGAAAAAATTCTGGCCAAAACTCCCGAAATGCTGAAAGTATTAAAAGAAGCAAAAGTGGTGGATGCAGGTGGAAAAGGCCTAATTTTTTTAATGCAGGGATTTCTGGAGGCTCTTGAAAATCCTGATTTAACGGAAAGTGCTTTGGAACAAAAAGCGGAAAAGACCGATGCATTTGAATTCAGAGATGCTGAAGATACAATCAAATTTACTTACTGTACCGAACTTTTTATCAGGGGAAGGGATATCGATCTGGATTTACTTAAACAGGAGCTTTCCGACCTCGGCGACTCCATTATTGTTACGGGCATGGAGGGTGTTGCAAAGATACATATTCATTCCAATCATCCCGGAGAGGTTATGGAAACGGCCTTAAAGTGGGGAGAACTATCCAATATCAAGGTAGACAACATGAAAATCCAGCACAGGGAACTGATTAAAAAACAGGAAACAGACGTTTCGCATGATGTTGAGGATATGCACCAACCCCAAAAAACCGAAAAGAAAACAGGTATTGTTGCGGTTTCCCAGGGCCAGGGGTTGAAAGACATTTTCATAAGTCTCGGTGCCGATGATGTGATTGAAGGCGGGCAGACCATGAACCCCAGTACCGAAAACATATTGTCAGCCATCGAAAAAGAGCCTTTCGAAAATGTCATAATTCTTCCAAACAATAAAAATATTATAATGACTGCCGAGCAGGTAAAACTCATAAGTAAAAAAAATATTTATGTGCTGCCCACAAGGTCGGTGCCTCAGGGAATAGCGGCCCTGCTGGCTTTTAATCCAATGCTTTCTATAGATGATAATCTGGCCGGCATGAGTCAAAACATTAAAAATGTTGTGACAGGTGAAGTCACTTATGCCGTGAGGGATTCCCAGTGGAACGGGACTAAAATAAAACAGGGAGATGTAATCGGCATAAAGGATGGCCAGCTAATCGTGGTGGAAAGGGATAAGGAGAAAGTATTGCTGGCTTTGATAGATGAAATGGTCCGGGGTAAGGAGTACGGAATAATTACTATATATTACGGACAGAATGTCGATGCTTCATCCATACAAAACATAAGTGATGAGCTTTCGGCAAAATATGCTAATTTTGACATTGAATATTATAACGGAGGCCAGAGCCTGTATTATTATATTGTTTCTGTGGAGTAGATAGGCGAGGTGGTCCTTTTGGAGTTGTCATCCGAAATAAAAAATATAAAGGGTGTAGGGCCTACAAGAGCTAAATTATTAAATAGACTGGGGATAAAAACTGTCGAGGATGCTTTATTTTTTTTCCCAAGAGACTATATCGATCTGATGCCTTTGAAATTTTCGCAGGGCAGTGAGGAAAAAACCGGCGCCTTTCCGTGCATAGTAAAAGACTCGGCCATAGAAAAAAAGGCAAAATCGGGAATCCGACTTACACTGGTGCCGGTATCTGATGGAAAAAATA
Organism: Biomaibacter acetigenes; assembly: GCF_003691585.1. Taxonomy (GTDB): domain Bacteria; phylum Bacillota; class Thermosediminibacteria; order Thermosediminibacterales; family Tepidanaerobacteraceae; genus Biomaibacter; species Biomaibacter acetigenes. The sequence goes on from NZ_CP033169.1 coordinate 1,438,979, forward strand.
AAGGCCATGCGGTTTTTTTTAACCAACCGTACATAAACAGGAATTTTCGCCGCGGCGACAGACTTTTGTTGATAGGGAAAGTCAGAAAAAACTATGGGGAATACGAGATAATAAGCCCTGAGTGGCAAAAATTTGATAAAAATAATCCCATTACACTGGACAGAATCAGCCCCATATATCCTCTCACCAAGGGGCTTTCTCAAAAAATATTGAGACAGATTATGAAAAGTGCGCTAAAAGAAATTTCCGAAATACAGGAAATCTTACCTGAAGATATTATTAAAAAATTCAATTTGATTTCCAGAAAAGAAGCTCTAAAAAATATACATTTTCCTATAAGTTTTGAAATGCTGGAAAGAGCCCGTGTCAGGTTTATTTTTGAGGAACTTCTCCTGTTTCAATTGGCTATGGCACAAACCCGGCGAGAGTTTGTCGGTGATAAAAGAAAAAATGTATATACCAATTTTGATATAACCCCTTTTTTGTCCACACTTCCGTTTACACTGACTCCCGGTCAGGAAAAGGTTATCGGGGATATAATAAGCGATTTAAAAAGTGAGCAAAATATGAACAGGCTTATACAGGGCGATGTGGGTTCCGGTAAGACTGTAATTGCCAGCATTGCGCTGTATTTGGCCGTGAAAAATGGTCTGCAGGGCGCTTTTATGGCTCCCACGGAAATCCTGGCAGAACAGCATTTTCTAACCTTGGAAAAATTCTTGAGTCCCCATAGAATAAAAGTGGACATATTAAAAGGTGGGATATCCAGAGCCGAAAAAGACCGTATTCTTGAGAATTTAAAAAAAGGCAGTACCGATGTGATTGTTGGAACCCATGCTATAATTCAGCAGGATGTGGAGTTTTTTAAACTTGGAATGGTGATAACCGATGAACAGCACAGGTTTGGTGTGAAACAGAGGCAAGAACTGGTTAAAAAGGGGTATTACCCCGATATACTTGTAATGAGCGCCACACCCATTCCCAGGACTCTGGCACTGGTATTGTACAGCGACCTTGATATTTCTGTCATAGATACCGTTCCTTCGGGACGACAGGAAGTTGATACATATGTAGTGGGAAACGATATGAGGAAAAGAGTTTATGATTTTATGGCCCGGGAAGTTGAGAAAGGCCATCAGGTGTTTGTGGTCTGTCCTGCCGTGGAAGAAAACGATCTGAATGTTTCAAACGTGGAAGACCTGGGCGCACGCTTAAAAAAAGAATACCCGGCTTTGAAAATCCAGGTATTACATGGGAAAATGAAAAATGACGATAAAGATAGAATTTTAAAAGATTTCCTTTTAAAAAAAATTCAGGTGCTGGTCTCCACTACCGTGGTTGAAGTGGGAGTGGATGTGCCGTGGGCCACACTAATGATAGTGGAAAATGCTGAAAGGTTCGGTATGGCACAACTGCACCAACTAAGGGGTCGGGTTGGCAGGAGCCATTTAAAATCCTACTGTATTTTGATATCCGATTCAAAAGAAGAAACCGCCAGGTCTCGTCTGAAGTATATGATGAAAAGCCATGACGGTTTTGAAATATCTCAGATAGACCTTGAAATGAGAGGCCCGGGAGAATTTCTCGGGGTCAAACAGCATGGCTTTTTTGAGTTCAAGCTTGCAAATCTTATAAGGGATGTCAGGCTGCTCGAAAGTATAAAATTGCTTGCCTCAGATATAGTAGAAAAAGGCTACCTGTTACTTCCAGAGTATAAGGACCTTGCTAAGGTTCTTAAAGAAAAAATGAAAATTTAAAAAATTCTAAATGCACTGATTGGCTTGAAAGGTATATTGTTCTAGTATATAGACTTTTACACGGGTTATATTATAAGTACGATAGTAAAGGAGGTGACAAAAATGGCATTAGGACAAAAGAGAAATAAACTCGTAATCCCTGAGGCCAACAAGGCTATGGAGCAGTTCAAAACAGAAGTTGCCAGGGAAGTTGGTATCACCGCTCCTGCTGACGGCTATTGGGGCAACTATTCATCGAGGGATTGTGGCGCTGTTGGAGGCCACATGGTAAGAAGAATGATCGAGGACTACGAAAGACGTTTGAGTGGTGGAGGCACAACTCAATAAAATAGAAATTTATAAAAAGAACAGACTCAGGATTGAGTCTGTTCTTTTTTATCATGCGGCTAGTTTTGTAAAATTAAATGTCGGCAGCCATGCTGCCGACATTGGGAGAGGAGAAACCGGAGGAAGAGCTTATGGGGAAAGTTTGTTACGTTAATATTATCTACAAATATAAAGATAATTATACAATTAAACCCAAAAAAATAAATTTTTTTTTATTCGTTTTAAAGAGTTGTGTAATATGTTAGAATATATCCTAGACATAACAATGGATGGTGCCTGTTATGAGGATTGTAGGTGGAATTCATCGTGGCAGAAAAATAAAATCTCCCCGGGGAAGGACCACCAGGCCCACTCCGGATATGGTCAGGGAAGCACTGTTCAATATATTAAACCAGAAAGTAGTGCAATGCCGCTTTCTGGACATCTTTGCGGGAACGGGTGCGGTGGGCCTTGAGGCTTTGAGCAGGGGGGCGGATTTTGCGGCTTTTATAGAACAAGACCACGTGGCCTGTAAAGTGATTTTTGAGAATCTCAAAAATCTAAATTTGCTCAGTAAAGCCGAGGTTTTATGTTACGATGCTATGGAAAGCATGAAAAAACTGGAGAAAAAAGATGAATCTTTTGATATAATTTTTTTAGACCCGCCCTATTATAAAAACGAAATCAATCCATGCCTTGAATATTTACGCTATTCTAGAATTTTAAAACCGGAATCCGTTATTGTTATTCAGCATGCATGGGATATTTCTCTTGAATACGACGGTTTTGTGTATATAAAACAAAAAAAATATGGTAAGACAATTCTGTCTTTTTTGATTAAGGAGGAAAAATCGTGAGTACAGCTATATACCCCGGAAGTTTTGATCCAATAACTTATGGCCATTTAGACATTATAGAAAGGAGTGCAAGGTTTTTTGATAGGTTGATTGTCGCAGTTTTATCAAATCCGCAAAAACAACCTCTTTTCACCGCTGAAGAAAGGGTTGAAATGATTCGAGATTCTGTAAAACACATTTCCAATGTGGAAGTGGAAAATTTTCAGGGCCTTCTGGTAGATTTTGCAAGACTAAAAAAGGCAAGAATTATAATCAAAGGGCTCAGGGCGGTATCAGATTTTGAATATGAACTTCAAATGGCTCTTATGAATAAAAAGCTTGATGATGATATTGAAACCTTTTTTATGATGACCAGTGCAAAATACTCGTATCTTTCTTCCAGTGTAGTTAAAGAGGTGGCAAGATTCGGGGGGTGTATCCGTAATCTTGTACCCCCTGTGGTGGAAAATCATTTGAAACAAAAATTGATTTCGTTAGAATCAAAATCTACTAAATAGTATTGGGGGTTTTTCAATGGAATGCTATAAAATAATTGAGCAAATTCAGGAAATCATAAATTCGAGTTCTAAGATTCCTTTTTCCAACAAGGTTGTCATTGACCAGGCACAAATACTGGATTTAATTGATGAGCTTTTGAGATTACTGCCCGATGATTTGAAGAAAGCCCAGCGGATAATTGAAGAACGCCAGCAGATTTTAATAGAAGCACAAAAAGAAGGCGAAATGATAATTAAAGAGGCTAAGAATCACATTGAAAAAATGGTAAATCAGGAAGAAATAATCAAACTGGCCAAGGAAAAATCTGAACAGATACTTTCATATGCAAAACAAACTGCCCGGGAGATACGGGCAGGAGCCAACGACTATGCCGATGAAGTCCTGAGCCAGTTAGAACAGCACCTGGAAAAGGTGCTTGAAACCGTGAGAAAAGGAAGGGAAGAATTGAATCAAAAAAGATAACTATTTTTTTATCACTTTAAAGCCTACTACCTCGAACCCCTTTAATAGATGGACAATAACCGAAATAAATAAAACCAGAATGAACAACAATATGAAAACTTCTGTAGAAATCTTGAAAATGGAAATCCAGCTTTCTGAATTAGGCTGGGGAACGGCGGCAAAAACGGGCATCACAAGTGAATTATAACTATTTATAGGAACAACCATTAAAAGATAAGTTACTATTCCCGCAAGAACGGCATGTAAAACCCTGGCAATAATATAAGGGGCTATTCGAATATCGGTATCGCTTACCATGCTTATGACCTGGAAATGAACAGACAATCCGCTCCAGGCAATTATGCTACTGGCTATAATAACTCTCTGCACCAGAGGAGCTGTGGCGGCACTGGCCAATTTTGTACCAAGAGTGATTTCGAAGATACCGCTGAGTATGGCAGGAGAAAGACTTACATCCAATCCTAAAATGTTTAGCATAATGTTTATAACAGGGCATATCATGCTTATAAATCCTGCTACGGTGACTATTCTGATTAAAACAGAAAAAAGTATGATAAATCCCAGGATAAGGAGCATGGAGTTTATGGAGTCTTTTATACAATCCCCCAGTAATTGGCCAAAAGGCCTGTTATCTTCTTTTCGTGCCCTTAAAAGTTCACGGGTAGCCTTTAAAAAAATACTCTCGCGTTTATTTATGAAAGCCACCGTTGGAGTTATCTCGGCCTTTGGAGCATAAAATCGCATGATAATACCCAGCAAAACGGCCGAGATATAATGTGAAATGGCAATTATAGAACCCAGCCTCACGTCATTGAACATTCCCACCGCCACTGCTCCCACCATGAAAAGAGGATCGGCGGTGTTTGTAAACGACATAAGGCGTTCGGCTTCCCGGGCATTACATAGTTTTCTTTTTACCAGTTTACCTGTTAGCATTGCACCCACCGGATACCCGCTGGCCAGGCCCATAGCCATAACAAAGGAACCGACTCCCGGTACATTAAAGAGAGGCCGCATAAATGGCTCCAGCAAGACTCCCATAAAATGAACCACACCCAGGCCCATCAAAAGCTGTGAACCTATAAAAAAAGGCAGCAAAGCCGGGAGAACCACATTGAACCAGACATCAAGCCCCTCAACGGCAGCATCGAAGGCATCGTCCGGATATCTGACAATTGAAACGGTAATGATTACCGCAACTGCCGGCAGAAGTAGCTGATATAACTTAGAAATTCTTTTTCCGGATATTTTTAAGCTCATATTTTAGGCCTCCCAAGTGTAATTTTCTTTTATTTTTATATATAATATATATTGCTGAGAAGGACTTAATATTCTTATGAGGTGAGTGTCCCGATGCAAAGACCGGTGGTAGGTTTGGCGCTTGGCTCCGGTGCAGCAAAAGGTTATGCCCATATCGGGGTGTTACAGGTGTTTGAGCGGGAGAAAATACCGGTGGATCTGATAGTGGGTTCAAGTATAGGAAGCTTGATAGGGGCTCTTTATGCGTCAGGCATAAATCCTGTTTTGCTGGAACGTCTGGCCTATCAGATACGAAGGAGGCATTGGGTGGACATTTCCGTTCCCAAAAAGGGCCTTATTGCCGGCAATAAGATCGAAACAATTTTAAAATTACTCACAAAGAATATGGATTTTGAACAGCTTAAGATTCCGCTTGGAGTAATGGCCACAGATCTTTGCTCCAAAAAAAGTATATTAATAAAGGAGGGCAATGTAGCATCGGCGGTGAAGGCCAGTATAGCTATACCGGGAATATTCTGCCCTGTGGAGGTAGGGGGTAAAATCCTGGTGGATGGAGGAGTGCTGGAAAGGGTTCCAGGAAGCCAGGCCAGAATGATGGGGGCTGAACTTGTGATAGGAGTTGAACTGGGTTTTGGTAACTATTCACCCCCAAAAAATATTTATGATATACTCATTCAAACTTTTGATGTGATGGGAAGGGAAATACAGACATTGAAACAATATGATTGCGACGTTTTGATTACCCCTGAACTTTCCGATGTGGACGGCCTTGCTTTTAACCAGGTTGAAAAATGTATTTGTGAAGGCCGTAAGGCTGCAGAAAAAGCCCTCCCCCAGATTTTGAAATATTTGAGAAAGAAGGTTGGCGCCCTTGAAAAGTAGTTTTTTAAAACGGTATTTGCGTACAATCATTATCATAGCTATAGCACTTGTAGCATTAAATTACTATTTGAGTAAAAATTATACTATAATCGCCCCCGGTATAACGGTGGATTTGAAAAATATTATTACGGTGGAAAACGGTTCAAAAAATGAAAAGGGTTCTTTTTTTTTAACGACGGTATCCAGCAGGTCATTAGATTTACCTCTTTTAATTATTGCTGCGGTGGATCCATATATAAATATTGAAAAAAAAGAACAGATGATACCACCCGGCTGGGACATGAAAAAATATATGGAATACATGAAGAGATGGATGGAAGAAAGCCAGAAAATCGCAGAGGTAGTGGCGCTGAAAAAGGCGGGCTACAGCCCTGAAATCCGGGGAGACGGGGCCCAGGTGGTGGAAATTATGCCCGAAAGCCCCGCTAAAAATAAGATTTTTCCGGGAGACATCATTAAAAAAGTTGATGGTGAAAAAGTCAACCTGGCGGATGAAATGGTAAAAAAAGTAACGGCTCATAAAATTGGTGAAAATGTAGCTCTTGAAGTTGAAAGAAAGGGTAAAATTCTCGAAATAACGGTGCCGACCATGGAAAGCGGCAGTGAAAAAGGCAAAGCCGTTATTGGAGTATATATAACCACTCTGAACTGGAAACCCATCCTGCCCCTAAATATCAAGATTGATACCGGAGAAATTGGCGGTCCTTCAGCTGGAAGCATGTTTGCGCTGGAGATATTAAACCAGCTCTCCCCTGAAGACCTTACAAAAGGCAAAAAGATTGCAGGCACAGGGACCATCAGTCTCAACGGGGATATAGGGGAGATAGGTGGTATACAGCAAAAAGTTGTGGCTGCCCACCGGGATGGAGCCGAGATATTTTTTGCCCCGGAAAAAAATGCAAAAGATGCGATGGAAGCAGCCAAAAAACTTGGTATAAAGGTGGTTTCTGTAAAAAAGCTTGATGATATCCTGGATTATCTTTCAAAATTAAAATGAAATAACCCTTCGGGTAAAATCCGAGCCGCCTTTTCTGAGGGACTGGTTTTTAAAGGCAAGGGCATATATGTCCGATGAAAGAAGGTCTATCTCAAACATTTGCCGTGCATAGTACTCCAGGTCTTTATATTCCGAAGCTCTGGTTATAATCGGGTTTGAAGACCTGGTTTTTATTTGTTTCAAAATATATGAACCCTTAGAAGTAAATCCGAGAATTCTAAAATACAGGGGATTTCTGGTGGAAACAATATCCTTTTTTATATTCAGCAAAATGTGAATCAGGATTCTGTTGATTTTGGTTTCGGGATACCGCCTGGTTTTTGTTTGAAGTATGAGCTGTTCTATATTTTCGCTGTTTTTTGCGGCTGCTATTAGTCTATTTTCTAAACCCTCGCTAATATCGAAAAAAGCACTCAAATCCTGTTTTGGCATGCGGCGCAGAACATAAAGAATCATTGTTTCAAAGTCTTTCAAGAACACAGGGCCTCGGCCTGAGTCAATTTCTTTCCTTATGGTTCTAAAACAAAAATCAGGCATATTTTTTGCAAGCGTATCCCACTGTTGTGGTTTATTGTCCCGGAAGGCTTTCCTAATAGCAGATGCGCTAGAATAAAACCCGGTCAGATTTTGTTCATTGTAACCTCCACCTTTTCTTATGACAGGAAAGAGGGAAAAGTCTGCTTTTATTTTAATAATAGCTTTTATGTACTCCAGGGCAAGTATGGAATTGGGCATTTTTAGCATCTTAGATATAGCTTCCATGTCATACCCGCAGCTGTGTGATGTTAAAAATTCTTCTATTGCTTTTTGCCTGGCTAGAGGAAAAGATATACCTTGCTTAAGATTTTTTTTAATCATCTCTTTTAGAAGAACAGGTTCCTGGGCCAGGAGCTTACCGAGGGCAAAAAATTCCCTTTCGTGGTACTGCTCTATACCGAAACTGAGTATATTGACCACTCTCGTTTGATAAAGAAGCCTTACGGCACTTTCTGCAAAAATTTCCGCAGTGGCTGTAGAGAAGCATACAGGCAGTTCTATAACAAGGTCCGCACCGGCATTTAATGCCATTTCAGCCCTGGCCCATTTGTCAAAGATGGCAGGCTCGCCTCTCTGGACAAAATTTCCACTCATAACACACACAACACCATCCGGCTTTAACTGCGATTTTATTTGATTAAGATGGTATAAATGCCCGTTGTGCAGGGGGTTATATTCAGCGATTACTCCAACAATATTCATACACTATCCTCCAAACTTTAAATTTAATCTATTATATAACAAAAAAAAATTTTTATTAAGAAGGAAATTTGTATTTTATATCGAAATTCTCTTTTTGTGTTATACGCGCTGGTTTTTTGGGGGTATTTTGTATCGCATAAATAAAATTGTGGAACAAAAACTAACAAAAGAACGTAAAAAAATAAATTTATTTAAAGAGAGGAGATTAAACATGGATTTGATTGAAAAAATCAGGCAGCGTGCCAGGGGCACCAATAAGACCATTGTTCTTGCCGAAGGCATCGATGAGCGAACCCTTAAAGCGGCTGAGGTTATTAAAAAGGAGAATATAGCAAAGACCATTCTGCTGGGAAACGAAAAAAAGATTAAAGAGCAGGCAGAAGGAAAATATGATATTTCGGGCATTGAAATTATTGACCCTCAAACATCTCCCAAAACCCAGGAATATGCATCCCTTTTATATGAACTAAGAAAGCAAAAGGGTATGACAATTGAAAAAGCGACCGAATTGGCCAGGGATCCCATATGGTATGGAACACTGATGGTTAAGAGCAAGGATGTGGATGGCATGGTGGCAGGTGCCATAACAGCCACTGCAGACCTCTTTAGACCGGCTTTTCAAATCATCAAGACAGCTCCGGGAATAGGCGTGGTGTCCAGCGCGTTTATCATGATAGTGCCGGACTGTGAATATGGCTCCAATGGCATAATGCTCTTTGCCGACTGTGCCATTAATCCCAACCCGAATGCACAGCAGCTTGCCGAAATCGCTATTTCTTCGGCAAAGACATGGAAAGCCTTGATGGACGATGACCCCAGAATAGCTATGCTCTCATTTTCAACAAAGGGCAGTGCCCAGCATGAAATGGTGGACAAGGTGATAGAAGCCACACGCATCGTTAAAGAAAAGGCCCCCGATTTAATGGTGGACGGTGAACTTCAGGCGGATGCGGCTCTGGTTCCTAAAGTGGCTAAAACCAAGGCTCCCGATAGCAAAATAGCAGGCCATGCTAACATCATGATATTCCCTGAATTGGAAGCGGGAAATATCGGATATAAACTGGTGCAGCGCCTGGCCAAAGCTGAAGCGGTAGGTCCCATCAGCCAGGGTTTGGCCATGCCCATAAATGACCTGTCCCGCGGATGCAGTGCTGAAGATATCGTGAATGTGGTTGCAATTACAGCGCTGCAGGCAAGCAATATGTAATCAATTATAAAATATTATAAAATATAAAAAGGGAGGTTTTCACTTGAAAGTTCTGGTTATAAATTGCGGCAGTTCATCACTGAAATACCAGTTATTCAATATGGAAAATCAATCGGTGCTGGCAAAGGGCATTGTAGAAAGAATAGGCCTGGAAGGTGGCATGCTCAAGCATCAGCCTGCCAATAAAGACAAAGTGGAGATATCCGAAAATATTCCCAATCACAAAGTCGCGGTCAAAATGATGCTGGATGCCCTGCTGGACAAAAAACACGGGGTTCTGGAAAATATATCGGAAATATCGGCGGTAGGACACAGGGTTGCTCATGGGGGTGAAAAATTTGCAAGACCGGTATTGATAAATGATGCGATACTTGAAGGATTAAAGGAATGTATTCCATTAGCACCTCTTCATAACCCGGCCAATGTACTGGGTATAGAAGCGGTACGTCAGATACTGCCGGAAACGCCGATGGCGGCAATATTTGATACGGCATTTCATCAAACAATTCCGGAACATGCTTATATATATGGAATTCCTTATGAGTTATATAAGAAATATTCAATAAGAAGATACGGTTTTCATGGTACATCCCATCGATACGTTTCTATGCAAGTCGCACGATTTTTGGGGAAACCTATAGAAGACTTGAAAATTGTTACCCTTCACTTGGGGAATGGATCAAGTATATCTGCCGTAAAAAACGGCAAGTCTATAGAAAACAGCATGGGCTTTACTCCGTTAGAAGGGATAGTTATGGGTACCCGTTGTGGGAGCATAGACCCTTCTATAGTGTTTTTCCTTATGGAAAAGGAAGGAATATCTCTGGATAAGATAAATGATTATTTAAATAAGAAGTGCGGAGTGCTGGGGATTTCGGGCGTCAGCAGCGACTTTAGGGATTTAGAGGATGCAGCGGCTGCGGGAAATACCAGAGCGAAATTGGCCCTGGACGTATTCGCATATCAGGCTAAAAAATATATCGGTTCCTATGCCGCAGCCATGAATGGACTGGATGCCATTGTGTTTACCGGAGGCATCGGTGAAAATTCCATAAGCATACGCAGGATGATTTGTGATGAAATGGACTATTTTGGTATAAAAATTGATGATGCCAAAAACAATGTAAGAGGAAAAGAGGCTGATATTTCTGCGGATGGTAGCAAAACCCGTGTTCTCGTCATTCCCACCAATGAAGAATTGATGATAGCCCTTGATACGGTTTCTCTTATATAATTTTCTTGACATAAAGAAAATGTGTCTATATAATAATTGTTAGTGTTTTGAGGTGAATCCAAGTGAGGCTATCTCTAGCAAGAGTAAAACAATCCGAGGGCAATGTCCTGGATTTCAAGTTTGAGGAAAATATCAGGCAGATCAAGGTTAAGCAAGAAGATTTGAACTTTGCCGAACCGGTAAGGGTGGAAGGCAGAGTGGAGAATATCGGAGATAGGATTTTAGAGGTCCAGGGTTCGATAAAAACTTCTGTGGAAGATTCTTGCTATAGATGCCTTGCAAAAATCCGGGTGAATCTAAACATAAGTTTTTGTTTTAAATTTAGTGATGTTCCCATTGAATTCGACGAAGAGGAAATAATCCCATTTTCAGGAGATGAAATTGAACTTCGGCCATATATATTAAATGAGATTATACTTAACTGGCCGGGTCAAATACTCTGCAAACCCGATTGTAAGGGAATATGTCCTCACTGCGGCGCCAATTTGAACATAACCGCGTGCCACTGTAAGGATGAGGAGATAGATCCCCGTTTGTCGGTCTTAAAACAATTTCTGGAAAGGGACTAGAATCGAGGAGGTGCAAGAATGGCCAATCCAAAACACAGGACATCCAAATCCAGAAGGGATATGAGAAGAAGCCAATGGAAGTTGGCCGCTCCGGCTTTTGCGGAGTGTCCCCAGTGCCACCAGCCTAAGCTGCCCCATCGGGTATGCCCCAACTGTGGTTATTACAAAAATCGCGAGGTATTGAAAGTCGAAGCCGAATAAATTTTAAACCCCTGCTTGAATGAAAGCAGGGGTTTTGATTTTTAAACCCGGTGCATTTAAAAAACTTCTGGTGAAATATTGATTTTATGGTAAAAGTATTATATACTTTTAATAGCTGCTCTTAAAAGCAAGTATTGTTTTGGGGTGATTATATTGACGAAAAAAGGGTTATCAAAAAAAGAAAGACAGGAGCGCCTTAAGCAAATCCTCAGCGATGACCCTTTTTTAAACGATGAAGAACTGGCTGAAAAGTTTCAGGTCAGCATACAGACTATAAGACTGGATAGGATGGAACTCAAACTGCCCGAACTTAGAGAGAGGATTAGAAGCGTGGCCAGGCAAAACTATTCCAAAGTTCGTTCTATTGATGTAAAGGAAATAATAGGCGAACTTGTGGACCTGGAACTTGATAAAAGAGGAATATCCATCCTGGAAACAACTCAGGATATGACTTTTGGTAAAACAAGAGTTATACGTGGAGATATAATTTTTGCCCAGGCCAATTCCCTGGCTATAGCAGTAATCGACGCCAATGTGGCTTTGACGGGAGTGGCTAACATAAAATACAAGCTGCCGGTATATGCGGGGCAAAAGCTGGTGGCTAAAGCTGAAGTGACCAGGGTCAGGGGAAATAAAAAATTCGTTTTTGTCAGGATCTTTGTAAAGCAGAAGGAAGTTTTTAGAGGCAAATTTATACTGGTATCACTTGATGATGAGGTGAAACAATGAAAATCATAGTAGATGCCATGGGCGGGGACAATGCTCCTAGGGAAACGGTGCTGGGGGCTGTTAAAGCCTGTGAGGAAACAGGTATAAAGATTATTCTGATAGGAAGAAGTCAAGAAATCGAGCCCCTTCTCAATGAGAAAAACAGCAAAAATATTGAAGTGGTAGATGCCCAGGAAGTTATAACTAATGAGGAATCACCCGTTACCGCCATCAGAAGGAAAAAAGAGTCGTCCATAGTAAAAGGCCTTGGCTTATTAAAGGAAAAAAAGGCCGATGCCATGGTATCGGCGGGCAGCACCGGAGCTTTGATGGCCGGTGGTTTATTTATCCTTGGACGCTTTGAGGGGGTCGACCGTCCTGCCATCGCAGTTGTGATTCCCTCAAAAAAAGATCCGGTACTGCTTTTAGATATAGGTGCCAATAGTGAGGTAAAGCCCAATAACCTTGTTCAGTTTGCATTAATGGGCAGCATTTACGCCAGAGAAGTGTTGAAAAGAAAAGATCCCAGGGTAGGCCTATTAAATATAGGCGTGGAAGAGGAAAAGGGCAGTTCAGTTATTAAATCGGCGTACTCTTCACTAAAAATGATTAAAGACATAAATTTTGCAGGGAATATAGAAGCCAGGGATTTTTTTAATCAAAACGCTGATGTGGTTATTTGTGATGGTTTTACAGGAAATATATTTTTAAAGACCGTGGAAGGTTTCGGAATGTTTATTTTTGACAGGTTAAAACAGGAAATCAAGAAAAACATTACATATTCACTGGGAGCTTTATTGCTCATGCCGGCCATGAAAGCAGTAAAATCCAGCCTGGACTATTCGGAGTATGGAGGTGCGATGTTTTTGGGTCTCAATGGGGTCCTCATAAAATGCCATGGCTCTTCAGATAGAAAAGCTATTTATAATGGAATAAAAGCGGCAAAAAGATATGCGGAAGCTAATATCAATAATAAATTGAAAAAAAGTCTTGAAATAAACACAGAAGGGAAGATTTGACTTGAAAAAAGCAGGCATAATCGGCATTGGCTCATATGTTCCTGATAAGGTTCTTTCTAATTTTGATCTTGAAAAGATGGTAGATACATCAGACGAATGGATCAAAACAAGAACAGGTATTTCCTTCAGGAGAATCGGACCGGAAAATGCGTGTACATCAGACCTGGGAGTCGAAGCCGCAAAAAGGGCACTGGAAAATGCAAAACTTTCTCCTGAAGATGTTGATTTGATTATAGTAGCTTCAGCCAGTCCTGACATGATATTCCCCTCTACCGCCTGCATTATACAGAGTAAAATAGGTGCCGTCAATGCTGCTGCTTTTGATATTCAGGCGGGGTGTACCGGATTTGTATATGCACTGACCTCAGCGGTTCAATTTATCGGCACGGGATTATATAAAAACATCCTGGTAATCGGTGCGGAAATGCTTTCCAGGATAACCGACTGGAAAGACAGAAACACATGTGTTCTGTTTGGAGATGGTGCCGGAGCTGCTGTTGTGAGTGAAGTTGAGGAAGGCGGTATCCTCTCAAGCGTTCTGGGGGCTGATGGTACCGGGGCTGATTTGTTAGCACTTCCGGCAGGAGGTTCAAAAGAGCCTGCAAATCCGGATACCATAACAAACCGCAGGCATTATATCAATATGAACGGCAATGAGGTTTTTAAATTTGCAGTCCGGATACTGGAAGAGGCCGCAAGGAAAGCGGCGGAAAAAGCAAACCTGACCATAGAAGATGTGGATTTTATCATTCCGCACCAGGCCAACATCAGAATCATAGATGCTGCTATAAAGCGGCTTAAATTCCCCCGAGAGCAGGTGGTGGTAAATCTAGACAAATATGGAAATATGTCATCGGCTTCCATACCTGTAGCTCTGGATGAAGCATATAGGGATAAAAAAATAAAAAAGGGCGATAAATTGATTCTGGTGGGGTTTGGAGCGGGTCTAACCTGGGGAGCCAATCTACTGGAATGGAATCTGGAAGATTAGGAGGGAGTCTATGGGCAATATTAGTATTGTCACTGACAGCACCGCAGATCTTTCCCCGGAACTTTTGGAGAAATATAACATTACTGTGGTACCTCTAAAGATTTTTTTTGGAGATGAAGAATTTCATGAAGGAGTGGATATTACTCCGGCCCAATTTTATGACAAACTGCGGACATCACCTCATCATCCAAGAACTTCTCAGCCTTCCCCGGCCGAATTTGCTGCGTGTTATGAAAAACTCTCTCAAAAAGCCGACCATATTATTTCAATACATCTTTCAAGCAAATTAAGCGGCACGTACCAATCGGCGGTCCTGGCAAAAGATATGGTAAAGGTACCGGTGGATGTCATAGACTCAAAAGGGGCGTCCATGATGATCGGTTTCACGGTACTGGAAGCGGCCAAAGCTGCAAAAGAGGGGAGGGACCGGCAAAGTATCCTGCACCTTATTGATGACATGATAAGAAAAATAAAGGTTTACTTTGTAGTAGATACTCTTGACTATCTCCAAAAAGGCGGCCGCATCGGAAAGGCATCGGCTTTTCTTGGCAACCTTCTTAACATAAAACCCATGCTAACCATAAAAGACGGTCTGGTAGCTCCGGTAGAAAAAATTCGCGGCAAAGCCAGGGTGTTGGATAAGCTTTTAGAAAAAGTATCCATGGATGCAAGTAATGTTCCCTTAACTGGCACTGTCATCCATGCAAGCTGTAAAGATGAAGCTGAAAGATACAAAGAAATATTTGAGAAACACTTCAATTTCAAGGAACTAACCATCTCCACCATTGGGGCGGTCATTGGAACCTATACCGGCCCCGGGACCATAGGAATTATCTATTATTAATTAATTAGGGAGGATTCATATGTTTCATACTGAAGTCTGCGACCTTCTTGGAATAAAGTATCCAATAATCCAGGGGGGGATGGCATGGGTGGCTACTGCCGAACTAGCCGCTGCAGTATCCAACGGCGGCGGTCTCGGTATAATAGGTGCTGGAAATGCTCCGGCCGATGTGGTTAGGGACCAGATAAGAAAGGCAAAAGCCCTGACGGATAAACCTTTTGGAGTAAATGTCTACTTTATGTCGCCCTTTGTAGATGATGTGATGAATACCATCATTGAAGAAAAAGTTGCCGTGGTAACCACGGGCGCCGGTAACCCAGGAAAGTATATACCGCGACTGAAAGAAGCCAATATAAAAGTGATCCCGGTAATAGCTTCTGTAGCCCTGGCTCAGAGGCTTGAAAAAATCGGAGTAGATGCCCTTATTGCCGAGGGAATGGAGTGCGGCGGCCATATTGGGGAACTAACCACCATGGCTCTGGTTCCCCAGGTGGTGGATGCGGTTCATATTCCCGTAATAGCTGCTGGAGGCATCGCCGACGGCAGAGGATTTATAGCTGCCTTATCCCTCGGAGCCAAAGGAATCCAGATGGGTACCAGATTTGTATGTGCAACTGAATGTACCGTTCATGACAATTACAAAAATGCAATATTAAAGGCTAAAGATAGAAGTACAGTAGTGACGGGAAGGCCTACAGGCCACCCTGTTAGAGTATTGAAGAACAAACTGTCCCACCAGTTTGAAACCCTTGAAAGCCAGGGAGCAGACATTAAGGAACTTGAGGCTCTGGGAACGGGGAGGCTAAGGGCTGCCGTGGTAGATGGAGATGTGGATAACGGTTCAGTCATGGCGGGCCAGATAGCCGGCATGGTAAACGATGTTAAGCCTGCGGCGGAAATAATAGAGGGTTTAGTGAACGAAGCAAAACAGGTTTTAGATAATATGGCAAACAATCCGGGATGGAGGTAGTGTCTATGGCGAAAATAGCATTTTTATTTTCGGGACAGGGAGCTCAGTATGTGGGTATGGGCAAGGATCTGTATGATAATTTTCCTGTGGCGAAAAGGGTCTTCGAGCAGGCGGATAATTCATTAAATTTTAAGATTTCCAGTGTATGTTTCGAAGGTCCCGAAGATAAATTAAAAGAAACGGTCAATACCCAACCTGCCATATTGACGCACAGCATGGCATGTTTTTCGATACTTAAAGAAGAAGGCATCCTTCCAGATGTAGTGGCTGGCCTCAGCCTTGGAGAGTATTCTGCCCTGGTGGCGGCAGAATCTATAAATTTTGAGCAGGCAGTTCCATTGGTCCAAAAGAGGGGGAAATTCATGCAGGAGGCCGTACCCCTAGGGTCTGGCACCATGGCTGCAATCCTGGGCCTTGACAAAGAGGCTATTATGGAAATATGTCAGCAGGCGTCCGGGGTAGGCAAGGTGGAAGCCGCAAACTTTAACTGTCCGGGCCAAATCGTAATCGCCGGTGAGGTAAAAGCCGTGGACAGGGCTGTGGAACTTGCAAAGCAGCGTGGAGCAAAAAGGGCCATGATCCTGGCGGTAAGCGCTCCTTTCCACTGCAGCCTGCTGAAGCCTGCAGAGGAAAAGCTTGCAAAAGAGCTGGATAAAGTGGAAATAAAAAATACAAAGATACCTGTTGTTTCTAATGTAAATGCGGACTTTATACACGAAGCTTCCGACATAAAAAAACTGCTGATAAAACAGGTAAGTTCACCGGTGTTATGGGAAGACAGCATAAGAAAAATGATTGAGAGCGGTGTAGACACCTTTGTAGAACTCGGACCGGGTAAAGCGTTGACAGGATTTGTAAAAAAGGTGGATAAAAATCTGGTCACCTTAAATGTGGAAGATACCCAATCCCTAAAAAATACCTTGAGTTATTTTGGAGGTAAGATTTAATGGAACTTTCCGACAAAGTATGTATAGTAACCGGGGGTTCCCGGGGAATAGGGCGTGCCATTTGTATCGAAATGGCCAGGGCCGGGGCTACCGTAATAGTAAATTACTGCTCCAACGAAAAGGCGGCCATGGAGGTAGTATCAGAAATAGAGAACCTTGGTCAGGAGGCTTATGCCCACAAAGCCGATATTTCCGACTTTGGGCAGGCGGTAAAAATGATAGACGAAATCCATAGCAAATTCGGACATATAGATATACTGGTGAACAATGCCGGTATTACAAGAGATGCATTATTGCTCAGGATGAGTGAAAAAGATTGGAATGATGTAGTTACAACAAATTTGACAGGCGTTTACAACACAACAAAGGGTGTTGTGAGATACATGGTCAAGCAAAAGCAGGGAAGAATCATCAATATCTCATCCATTGTCGGCATTTATGGCAATACCGGCCAGGTTAATTATGCCGCAGCAAAAGCGGGGATTATTGGTTTTACCAGAGCCCTGGCAAAAGAACTGGGAAGCAGGAGTATCACCGTCAATGCCATTGCCCCCGGATTTATTAAGACAGATATGACTTCTTCCATAATTGAAAAAAGCGCAGGGATAGAGGAAAAAATTCCTTTAAAAAGGCTGGGGACCCCCGAAGATGTGGCACATCTGGCGGTTTTCCTGTCATCTTCCAAAGCGGAATATATTACCGGCCAAATAATAGCTATTGACGGGGGGCTTACTTTATAATATCTTTAAATTGGAATAAAATATATAAAAGTAATCATAATATGCTACTGGAGAAGGGGGGTGAAGAAAGTGGAAGTACTGGATAAAATAAAAAGAATTATAGCCGAACAACTGGGTATTGATGAGGATGAGGTGGTACCGGAAGCTTCTTTCATCGATGATCTGGGAGCCGATTCTCTTGACATTGTGGAATTGATTATGGCTTTTGAAGAGGAGTTTGATCTGGAAATCCCCGATGAAGATGCGGAGAAGATAAAAACGGTTCAAAATGTAATAGATTACATAAAGAATCACACCGCATAGCCTCAAAAAGTCCCGTATCAATTACGGGACTTTACTTTAGAAAGTCCAGGGGCCAGGCCCCTTTAACCGTAGATATAGATATAATACTTTACCGGGAGGAAACTTATGGAAAAGAAACGAGTGGTTATTACAGGGATAGGAGTTATCTCTCCTGTAGGAACAGGAAAGGAAAAATTCTGGGATTCCCTGATACAGGGGAAATCCGGCATAGATTTGATTACAAGGTTCAATTGTGATGATTTTCCCACAAAGATCGCAGGGGAAGTGAAGGATTTCAATCCTGAAGATTATATCGAAAAAAAGGAATTAAAGCGGCTGGACAGGTTTACACAGTTTGCCATAGCTGCTACTAAAATGGCCCTTGAAGATTCAAGATTAAATCTTTCCTCTATAGACAACGACAGGGTCGGAGTTGTCATGGGATCTGGCATAGGCGGAAGCGAGACATGGGAAGAGCAGCATAATACCCTGATCGAAAAGGGGCCGAAAAGAGTAAGTCCTTTTTTCATCCCCATGATGATTGCCAATATGGCCTCGGGGCAGGTATCCATGGCCTTCAATCTCAAGGGGCCTAACTTTACAGTGGTTACGGCCTGCGCCTCCGGGACCAATGCCATAGGCGAGGCTTTCCGCATTCTCCAGAGAAATGATGCGGATATCATGGTGGCCGGGGGTACTGAAGCACCCATTACTCCACTCTCCCTGGCAGGCTTTTCATCCATGAAAGCCCTATCTACTCGCAATGACGAACCTCATAAAGCCAGCAGGCCTTTTGATAAAGATAGGGATGGTTTTGTCATGGGAGAAGGCGCGGGAGTCATGATACTGGAAACACTGGACCATGCTTTGAAGAGAAATGCCCACATATACGCTGAAGTTATAGGATACGGCACCACCGCCGACGCATACCACCTGACTCAACCTGCACCCGAAGGCGAAGGGGCGGCAAGAGCCATGAAAGCTGCCATTGACGATGCGGGGATAAAACCCGGACAGGTGGATTATATTAATGCTCACGGAACTTCTACACCGCTAAACGACAAGTTCGAAACACTGGCTATTAAAAACGCTTTTGGTGAACATGCATACAATCTGGCCATAAGTTCTACAAAGTCCATGACTGGACACCTCCTCGGAGCTGCCGGGGCAGTGGAAATGATAGCAACGGTATTTACTGTGACCAGCGGGGAAATTCCCCCCACCATCAACTACGATTGTGCTGACCCGGAATGTGATTTGAATTATGTGCCCAACAAATCCGTAAAAAAGGATATATCCATTGCCATGTCCAACTCCATGGGTTTTGGTGGCCACAATGCCTGCGTGATTGTAAAAAAATATTGATTTGGGTGTAAAAAGTCGTTTTAGGTGATTGTGACGGCCTGGCTCCTGACCGTTCAGCCAGACGTTCTAAAGCTTGCTCCTTCGCTTCGCAGGGTTACGCCGGCAATTCGGCGTCCTGCCTCAATGCCGGCCGGCATGCATCCGTGCATGCCGCCCCTGCTCCGCTCGTTTCGAGCTTAAGAACGTCTTTGGCTTCACTCTACGGTGCCTTTGGCCGTCACGAACCACAAACGCCGGAGTTTTTACACCTATATCAATATTAAAAAGAGGTTATAAAGAATGCAACTTGATCCAAATAGGCTTCGGGAACTTGAAAGATTACAGGAAATCATAGGAATTACATTTAACAGCTTTCAGATTTTGAATAATGCCTTTATACATCCTTCTTATACCAACGAGCAAAATAGCATATCGATAGAGAACAACCAGAGGCTGGAATTCCTTGGAGATGCGGTTCTGGAACTGGTGATAAGCCATTACCTTTATGAAAAATATCCTGAGATGTCTGAAGGCCAGATGACAAAAGTCAGAGCTTATACCGTATGTGAGCACAGTCTTGCTCTGGCGGCTAAAAACTTGCTATTGGGAGATTACCTTGTGCTTGGCAAGGGAGAAGAAAACACCGGGGGACGCGAAAAACCATCCATTCTGGCAGATACCTTTGAATCACTTATTGGTGCAATTTATCTTGATAAAAATTTAGATACTGTAAGGGATTTTATTATAAAAAATCTCGAAGATGCCATTCAAAAGGCTGTGGAAGGAGAAGAAGCCCGGGATTATAAAACCTTGCTTCAGGAAATATTGCAGAAATCATCACCGGACAGGGTTTGCTATGAGGTCATAAAAGAGGAGGGCCCCGACCATGCCAAGGTTTTTTATGTAGAGGTTTTATGGAAAGGCGAAGTAATGGGTAGGGGTTCCGGAAAAAGCAAAAAGGAAGCCGAACAGCTTGCTGCAAAACAAGCCCTTAACAATTTAAAGCAATGGAAAATATAATATTTAAAAAAGAAGGAATTTTATTTCCCTCATAGAATATATAACTCAAGAAATAATAAATATTTTTAAGGGGGATTTATCGAATGGAAGTACTAAAAGTATCAGCTCAATCAAAACCCAAATCTGTTGCAGGAGCTCTGGCAGCCGTCTTAAGGGAAAAAGGCGTGGCTGAACTTCAGGCGGTGGGTGCCGGGGCCGTAAATCAAGCGGTTAAGGCTATTGCAATCACAAGAGGTTTCGTAGCGCCCAACGGTATCGATCTGGTAACTGTTCCCGCTTTTGCTGAGATTGACATTGACGGAGAAGAAAGGACAGCCATAAAATTTATTGTTGAACCCCGTTAAAATTAATTTGGAATTTATACCTGTCCTGTTGAAAGGACAGGTATTTTTATTATTATAAATATGTGATAGAATTTAAAAAGTGGAGGGATGCCTTTGTACCTTAAAAGAGTGGAGTTGCACGGGTTCAAATCCTTTGCAGACAGGATCGAGATTGAATTTGGGCCCGGCATAAATGCCATCGTGGGTCCTAACGGCAGTGGAAAAAGCAATATCACGGATGCCATAAGGTGGGTGCTCGGTGAACAGAGCGTGAGGAATCTGAGGGGCTCTAAGCTGGAAGATGTTATTTTTGCGGGCAGCAATACAAAAAAGCCCATGGGCATGGCGGAGGTTTCCATCACGCTGGATAATTCAGACAAACTGCTGCCGCTAGATTATTCGGAAGTTTGTTTCACCCGAAGGGTGTTTCGCTCCGGGGAAAGCGAATTTTTCCTGAACAAGACCCCGTGCAGATTGAAGGATATTCAGGAAATATTGATGGATACCGGTATAGGCAAGGATGGTTACTCAATTATAGGCCAGGGCCAGGTAGATGAGATCCTTACCGGACGTTCGGAAGAAAGGCGGGCTATTCTCGAGGAAACCGCCGGTATAATGAAACATAAGGCCAGAAAAAAAGAGGCTGAAAAGCGCATGGAAGAAACCGTAGGTAATATGGTAAGGATAGATGACATTCTGGCCGAAATCCAGAATCAACTGGAACCATTAAAATTACAGAAGGAAAAAGCCCTGGAGTACAAGAGGCTTTTGGAACAATTGAAACAACTGGATATCAACCTGCTGCTAGCCGAAATATCGAGAATTGAAAAAAAGGCATCTCATATAAAAAATTCTATTGAAGAAAACCAGACTTCCCTGCAAAAAATCATAAACGAAAGGGCCCTGCTGCATCAAGGAATGATGAATGACAGTGCTCAGCTTGAACTTCTTGAGAAAGACTATGAAATTTATCAGCAGAAGGCCTTTGATGCCGGTACAAAGAGGAAGGACCTGGAAAAAGATTTGCAGTGGACGAAAGATGAGGAAAAAAGGCTTTGGCTTGAACAACAGGAGTTGAGCGGCAATATAGAAAATTTAAGGCGTAAGATCTCCGAGGTTAAAAATGGCCTGGGCCAAAAAATAAAGGTTCTGGAACAGAAAATAAAAGATATTAATGGTCTGGAACTTAAAATAACCGAAGGGGAAAAGGAACTTGTTTGTGTGGACGACTCCATTAAAAAAAAGGAAAATCTTATTGAAAGTCTAAAGGGTGATGTCATCGACCTGTTAAATTTCGCTTCGGAAAAGAGGAACATGATAACTAGCCTTACAGCCATGAAGACCAATCTGGAAAACCGTTTGAAACAGATTCGAAAAGAGATATGCCTGCTGGATGAGTCAAATAATAAAACCAGAGCCGAGATAGAGAATATAAAAGGAATGATAGAAAATCTAACTCTTCAGTGTGAACAAAAGCAAAAGCAGATCCAGGATACGCAGGACTACATCCTGAAATTAGGTTCAACCCTGGAAGAAAAAAGGGTTTTGAGTATAAAAAAAGGGGAGGAATTGTCGGCTCTGGCTTCAAGGTTTAAAGCTCTCAAAGAGGTCAATGAGAGTTTTGAAGGCTATCAATATGGAGTGAGGAACCTCCTGTCTTCCATAAAAAATAATAAACTAAATGGGGAAGGCCTTTATGGCGCGTTGGCCGATATTATTTCCGTAGACAGGACCTATGAGGTGGCTATTGAAACCGCACTGGGAGGGGCTCTTCAGAATATTGTTTGCGATACAGAAGAACATGCAAAAAGAGCTATAGAATATTTGAAAAGGCATGACCTCGGCAGGGTGACATTTTTACCCCTCAATACCATAAAACCCAGAGGGCTTGACGCTGAAGAAATAAAAATATTATCCATGAAGGGCTGTATAGATACGGCCGACCATCTAACCACCTGCGGCAAAAAGTTCTTACCGGTAATTGGCCATCTGCTGGGAAGGGTTATAGTGGTGGACAAAATGGATAATGCCATAGCCATAGCCAGAAGGTGCCGATTCAGTTTAAAGATCGTAACCCTTGACGGAGAACTGTTTAACCCTGGCGGTTCCATAACAGGAGGGAGTCAAAAAAAATCAAGTCTTATTCTATCGAGGAAAAGAGAACTTCAGGAGTTTGAAGAAAAAATAGCGAGATCGGAAAAAGACCTGGCCATTATCAGACAGGAGTGTACAAGGATTGAAGGGGATTATCAGGAATACTTGAAAATGGTTGATTCCTGTAAAAATGCCGTTTTTAATTTAAAATCCGAAATTGCCGCTCTGGAAAGGGAACTTAAGGAAAAGCAAACGGTTTTCAATGAAAGGGAACATAAAAAGAGCCAGCTTGAATCCGAAATTGACGATATAAAAACCCAGACTGTGGATATAGATGCACAAATAATATCCGTACAAAAAGATATAGGGAGCATAGATATAAAAAACACTTCCAGTCAGAGCAAGGTAAAAGACCTTCAGCAGCAATTATCCAGGGACAGGTCAAAAAGAGAAATGCTGGCACAACGGATTACCGACTTGAAGGTCCAACTTGCATCTCACAAACAGGAAGAAATAAGTTTGGAACAAAATATACAGAATGAAGAGGAAAACCTTCAAACCTGGTCGAGGGAACTAAAGGTTCTGGAGGATAAATTTGAGCAAAATGAGCGTTCCATGAGCATGGCAAAAGACAAAGTTTTAAACTACGCTGAGCAAATGACAAACTATGCCGAACTTGAAAAGGATTTGTTAACCAAAGTGGATAATCTGAAAAAACAAAGGGAATCGCTGAAAAAGGCGCTGGAAGAAAGTCAAGCAAAATTTAATCGTCTTGAGGAAGAGCAAAAAAAGCTTGAAAGGAAACTAAATGAATGTATAGTGGATGAAACGGCCCTTAATATGGAATTTAACCAGGTCAGGGGAAAATTGATGGAAAGATATTCACTGACCGTTGAACAGGCCTTGAATTTTAAAAAAGAAATTGGGAGCATTCTTGAGATGAAGGAAAAAATTACAGCCCTTCAGCAGGAAATAGAATCCCTTGGCATTGTGAATTTACAGGCTGTAGATGATTATGACAATTTAAAGTCCCGGTATGATTTCTTAAAAGCTCAAAGGGATGATCTAAAAGAGGCAAAGGATAAACTGGATAGTTTGATAAAGGAAATAACAAAAACAATGGAAGATATGTTCCTCAGTTCATTTGAAAAGGTCAGAGAGGAGTTTAAAAAAGTTTTCACCGAACTTTTCGGAGGCGGCAAAGCCGACCTGATTATAGAAGGCGATTGCAGCATGCTTGAGGCAGGAATTGACATTATCGCCCAGCCGCCGGGGAAAAAACTTCAGAGCATTTCCCTGCTTTCGGGAGGAGAAAAGGCTCTGACGGCCATAGCCCTTCTTTTTGCCATATTAAATATCAAGGCTACGCCCTTTTGCATCCTCGACGAGATAGAGGCGGCGCTGGACGATGCCAATATCGATAGGTTTGCATCATATCTGAGAAAGGTTGCGGGTCACACCCAGTTTATCATTATTACTCATCGCAAAAACACCATGGCCATAGCTGATGCCCTTTACGGCATAGCCATGGAAGAGACGGCAGTATCAAAAGTGCTGACGGTAAAGCTGGAGTAGATGCATAAATTTATGAGAGAGGTGAAGAAATTGGGTTTTTTTGATAAGTTAAAGCAAGGTTTGAGCAAGACCAGAAACAATTTTACGGAAAAAATTGACAACCTATTAAAGTTTACCAGAAAAGTTGATGAGGAAACGCTGGAGGAACTGGAAGAGGTATTGATTTCAGCGGATGTTGGAGTAAATGTGACCCAGAAGCTCATGGAGAGTTTGAGAGAGCACGTAAAGTCTTCGAGGATAAGAAGCACTGAGGACCTGAAAGCCGCTCTGAAAGAGGAAATTAAGGGGCTTTTTCCACAGCAAAAAATGTCTTTACAACCGCCATGCATCTTGCTTGTGGTGGGAGTCAACGGTGTGGGAAAGACCACGTCCATTGGAAAGCTTGCCCATAATTTTAAAAACCGGGGTTACAAAGTCATCATGGCTGCAGGGGACACCTTCAGGGCTGCAGCGGCAGAGCAGCTGGATGTCTGGGGACAGAGGTCAGGGGTTGATGTGATAAGGCATCAGGAAGGTTCCGACCCCGCCTCGGTGCTCTTTGATGCCATCCAGGCCGGGAAATCCCGCCGGGCGGACATAATAATATGTGATACCGCCGGGCGCCTTCATACAAAAAAGAACCTCATGGAAGAATTGAGAAAGCTTTACAGGGTGTGTCAAAAGGAATATCCCGATGCCCAACTATTGAGCCTCATGGTGCTCGATGCTACCACAGGTCAAAATGCTCTGGCCCAAGCAAGAATATTTAAAGAGGCAGTGGATATTTCCGGGATAGTCCTTACCAAACTGGACGGGACCGCCAGGGGCGGCATTGCCATTGCCATCGCCCAGGAATTGAACATCCCCGTATGGTTTATAGGTGTGGGCGAGGGAATAGATGACCTGCAGGATTTTAACCCTGATGAATTTGTGGATGCTATTTTGTGATGCATCATTCTTGACATAAAAAACCGCATGCTGTATAATTAGCCTGTAAAGGATGAGACCTTTACAGGTGATGTTTATGGATGAACTTACGAAAATAAATCTGTTATATGACTTTTACGGAGATTTTCTGACTGAAAAGCAGAGGGAGATTTTTGAACTTCATTTTTTGAACGACCTTTCCCTGGGGGAAATAGCCGAAAATTATGGAGTAACCCGTCAGGGGGTCTATGATATTGTCAAACGGGCGCAGGATATTTTAACCGAATATGAAGAAAAACTGGGCATGGTCAGGCGGTTTGCAGGTCTTGAAAAAAAGGTTGAAAAGATACTTCAATCTTTGAAAGAGCTGGAACCGGGCCTTTCTGAAGATTATAGGATCAGAATCCGAAAGATTTGCGATGATGTAGCCTCATTGTTAAAGGAAGGCGGTGAATAGAATGGCTTTTGAAGCGCTTACTCAGAAGTTGAATGATATTTTCAAAAAGTTGAAGGGCAAGGGAAAACTGACCGAGGCTGATGTAAAGCAGGCAATGAGAGAGGTAAAGCTCGCGCTGCTGGAAGCCGATGTAAATTTCAAGGTTGTAAAAGATCTAATCCAGAAAATAAGCGAGCGAGCCGTGGGGCAGGAGGTAATGGAAAGCCTCACTCCGGGGCAGCAGGTCATTAAAATCGTAAATGATGAACTGGTACAGTTGATGGGATCTAAGGAAGCAAAGTTAAATTTTTCTTCCGGTGGAATTACTGTCATAATGCTTGTCGGGCTTCAGGGTTCAGGTAAAACCACCACTGCAGGAAAGTTAGGTAGACTGCTTTCTAAAAGCGGCAAAAAGCCTCTTCTTACAGCCGCAGATATTTACCGCCCTGCAGCCATCAAACAACTCCAGGTGGTGGGAGAAAAGCTGGATTTGCCCGTTTTTACCATGGGCCAGCAGGACCCGGTTAACATTGCCAGAGCCTCTGTGGAATATGCCCATAAGCACAACAATGATGTGATAATAATCGATACAGCAGGACGACTGCATATAGATGAAGAGCTCATGGACGAACTGTCAAGAATAAAGCAGGCTGTAAACCCCAGTGAGATACTGCTGGTAGTGGACAGCATGACCGGCCAGGACGCAGTGAATGTGGCGGAAGAGTTCAACAAACGCCTGGCTCTAACCGGCCTCATCCTGACAAAGCTGGACGGCGACACCCGGGGAGGCGCCGCCCTGTCCGTCAAGGCAGTTACGGGATGCCCCATAAAATTTGTAGGTATGGGGGAAAAGCTGGAAAACCTGGAACCTTTTTATCCAGAACGTATGGCTTCAAGAATACTGGGGATGGGAGATGTGCTCACCCTCATCGAAAAAGCTACTCAGTCTTTTGATTTAAAAAAGGCCCAGGAACTGGAGCAAAAGCTTAAAACCCAGTCCTTTGACCTCAACGATTTTCTGGAGCAGCTTTCCCAGGTTAAAAAGATTGGTTCCCTGGACCAGATATTGAGCATGATACCGGGTTTTTCTCCGCAGAAGCTGCAGGGCCTGGAACTGGATGAAAAGGAACTGGTTCACGTGGAAGCTATAATTAATTCAATGACACCCGAGGAAAGAAAAAATCCTTCCATTATAAACGGCAGCAGGCGTAAACGCATTGCTGCCGGTAGCGGCACTTCCATACAGGATGTTAACCGTCTTTTAAAACAATATGAACAAACCCGAAAAATGATCAAACAGATGACTGATATGGAAAAGGGCCGTAAAAAAGGAAAGCATAGATTTCCATTTTATGGGCTTTAAAAGGAGGTGAAACAGTGGCAGTTAAGATTAGATTAAGGCGAATGGGCGCCAAGAAAAAACCCTTTTACAGGGTAGTGGTGGCCGACAGCAGGATGCCCAGAGATGGTAGATTTATCGAGGAAATAGGGTATTATAATCCGCTGACAGATCCTGCTGAAATAAAAATTAACCAGGAAAAGGCTACCGATTGGTTGAAAAAGGGTGCCATTCCTACAGATACTGTAAAACATTTATTCAAGACCCTCGGTATTCTGGGCAACACCAAAGCAAAAACAGTTGCCGAATCCGATATCGGCGAAGCCTAACTCCATTAAAGTAACTGGGTTTTACTGTGAAATTTTAAACAGGGAAGGAACAAAAGGAGGAAGTTATTGTGATAGAATTGGTAGAATACATTGCAAAAGCCCTGGTGGACCACCCCGAAAATGTCGCGGTCAATCAGGTGGAAGGCGAACAATCCATAATTCTTGAACTCAAAGTCGATCCCGAAGATATGGGCAAGGTTATAGGAAAACAGGGTAGAATTGCCAAAGCCATCCGCACTGTTGTCAAAGCGGCTGCCGCAAAAGACGGCAAAAGAGTAGTTGTAGAGATAATATAATTTACAAGGGGGTTAGGCGGAACCTAACCCTTTTTGTAAGTTTATTACAAGGATGTGAAAATACCTCTTGGAACAGTATATAGTAGTGGGGAGGATATTATCCTCCTGGGGTGTTCGAGGTCAGATTAAGGTTGAACCCCTGACGGATGACATCAAGAGGTTTGATAAACTTAAAAAGGTGTTTATTGGCACCGATGATTTGCCAGCCCGTTATGATGTGGAATCGGTATTATATTTAAAAAATGCTTTTGTGGTTTTAAAGCTAAAAAATATTGATTCACCGGAACAGGCCGAAAAGTTCAGGGGAGTTTATTTGAAAATTTCCAGGGAAGATGCGGTCAAATTGCCCGAAGGAAGGTATTTCATCTGTGATATAGTCGGGCTTCGCGTCTTTACGGAGAGCGGTGAGTTTCTCGGGAAAATAGTGGATGTTTTGCCGACCGGGGCCAACGATGTTTATGTGGTTAATGGAAAAGCAGGAAATCAAATACTTCTTCCTGCCATTAAAGAAGTGGTTAAACAAATAGATTTAGAAAACAATAAAATGATAGTCAGGCTTATGGAGGGAATGGCATAGTGTTTCAGATCCATATCCTCACTCTTTTTCCCGAATTTTTCACAGGGCCTTTAGATGTCAGCATATTGAAGAGGGCCAGGGAAAAAGACCTCATAAGAATAAAGCTGGTAAATATAAGGGATTTTTCCCATGACAAGCATAAAAAGGTAGACGACTACCCCTATGGCGGAGGATGCGGTATGGTGATGAAGCCCGAGCCCATTTTCGAGGCAGTGGAATATGCCATGGAAGACTTTAAAACTGACAAAAGGCGCATAATCCTTATGTCGCCCCAGGGGAAACTATTTAACAACCAGATGGCCCGAAGCCTTTCCGAACAAGAACATCTCATTTTAATATGCGGCCATTATGAGGGCGTTGATGAAAGGGTTAAGACCATAATAACCGATGAGGTTTCCATAGGGGACTTTATAGTCACAGGAGGAGAACTGCCTGCTCTTGCCGTGGTGGACGCCACTGCCAGGTTTATCCCGGGAGTCCTTGGCAGCCATGAGTCACCAGAAAACGAATCTTTTTGCGAAGGTTTGCTGGAATATCCGCAGTATACCCGACCTGAAGTTTACAGGGATTTGAGGGTGCCCAAAGTACTCCTTTCCGGAAATCATAAAGAAATAGAGCTATTCAGGCGTAGAGAGGCTTTAAAAAGGACCCGCGAAAGAAGGCCGGATTTGTTTGCAAAGCTAAACCTGAGCGATCAGGACCTGGAGCTGCTCAAATAGTTTTCCAATCTGACGGGGATATGGATTTTGATTGCCAAGAAAAAGCCTTTATGCTATAATATGTTTTGTCATTAAACGCAAGGGAGGGAAAATGCGTGGATTTTATAACCGCTGTAGAACAGGAGCAAATAAAGAAAGATATTCCTGACTTTAGACCGGGAGATACGGTAAAGGTTTATACAAAAGTTGTGGAAGGCGGCCGTGAACGTATTCAGGTCTTTGAAGGCACGGTCATAGCCAGAAGAGGCGGTGGCTTGAGGGAAACTTTTACTGTGAGAAAAGTTTCTTATGGTGTGGGTGTGGAAAGGATTTTCCCGTTAAATTCCCCCCGCATCGATAAAATAGAAGTTGTGAAAAAAGGGCGTGTCCGCCGCGCTAAACTTTACTACATGAGAAATTTAAGGGGCAAAGCAGCCAGGATAAAGGAGAGGGACTGATGACAGTCCCTTATTATTTTATTTTTATTATTTTCAGGTGGTGGAATAATGGAGATTCAGTGGTATCCAGGACATATGGCAAAAGCTAGAAAGATTATAAAGCAAAACATCCGGTTGGTAGATGCAGTGATAGAATTAGTTGATGCCCGGGCACCTTTGGCAAGTCACCTTCCGGACCTTGATGAACTTTCGGGTGGTGCGCAAAAAATTGTGGTTTTAAACAAAGCTGACCTTGCCGATGAAAGGGTTACCGGAATGTGGATAAAAAAATTTAGAGAAATGCAATTAGAAGCCCTTGACGTGAATTCCATGGACCGGCACTCCGTTAAAAGACTGATAAATTTGATAACAACCATTTACTGCAAAAAGCCGGGCTGTAGGCCAACCAGATGTATGATTATCGGTATTCCAAATGTGGGAAAATCATCTATCATAAACCAGATGGCCGGCAGGAAAGGTGCCAGAACCGGAGATATACCCGGGGTCACAAAAGGAAAGATGTGGCTGAAAGTGAATAAAGAGCTGGAACTGCTGGACACTCCGGGCATTTTATGGCCCAAATTTGAAGATAAAGCCATCGGAATAAAACTCGCCATACTCGGTTCCATAAAAGAAGAGTTGATTAATATTGAGGAACTTTCATATATTTTTCTGGAATTTTTGTCAAAAGAATATCCCCACAGCTTGAGGGAAAGATATAAAATCGATGTTGGGAAAAGCCCCCGGGAAATGTTGAACGACATAGCTTTTAAAAGGGGATTTCTCATGGCAGGTGGGGTGCCCGATATGGAAAGAAGTGCAAAAACCCTGCTAATGGAATACCGCCAGGGTAAACTCGGAAGAATTTCCCTGGAGAACCCCGATGAACAAGGAGGATTTTGGCAAAATATATCGAATCAAGAATAGATAGCCAGTGGAAGGGGGCATTTTTGTGACTGATTTAAATAAAGAGATTATAAGGCTCTCAAGACTTTACGATATGGAACGCAATCTCAGACAAAAAGGCCATGTCTTAATTGCTGGAGTTGATGAAGCTGGCCGGGGGCCCCTGGCAGGGCCGGTGGTGGCGGGAGCCGTCATTCTTGAGCCGGATACTACTATAATAGATTTAAAGGACTCCAAACTTTTAAGCGAGAAAAAAAGAGAGGCGGTATATAAAGAAGTAATTAAAGTTGCCGTATCTTATGCCTTTGATGTGGTAGACCAGGAGTACATAGATGAACATAACATCTTGAATGCGACCCTTCATGCTATGAAAAGAGCTGTTGAGAAACTGGGCGCAAAGCCGGATTTTATTCTCGTAGATGCGCTAAAAATACCCGGTATAGATATTCCCCAACAGGCTGTTATTCACGGGGATAATCTGTGCGCCTGTATAGCAGCCGCTTCAGTGATAGCAAAAGTAGAGCGGGACAGGATAATGAAAGGTTACGATAAAATATATCCCCAGTATGGTTTTTCCAGAAATAAAGGATACGGGACCAAGGAGCATGTGAATTCTATAAAGAAATACGGCTTTTGTCCCATTCACAGGAAAAGTTTTTCAATAAAAGGGCTGGAGATGTAAGGTGGATAACAAAAAAATCGGCGCATTGGGTGAAAGGCGGGCGGTGGAGTTTTTAAAACGCAACAACTATAATATACTTGCCGTAAACTACAGGTGCCGGCAGGGTGAAATAGATATAATAGCAAGGCAGGGAAACACACTTATTTTTATTGAAGTAAAAACCAGGAGTTCCTTAAAATTCGGCATGGGCATGGAGGCAGTGAATTACGTCAAACAGCAGAAGATAAAGAAGGTTGCAATGAATTTTCTCAGTGAAAAAAGGACAGTTTTTACCGACCTGAGATTTGATGTGATAGACATAATGATAAAAGACCGGGACACTGCTGAAATAACACATATAAAAAATGCCTTCTAAAGGGGGATAATAATGCTGGCACAAGCTAAAAGCTGCGCCATTTATGGACTTGAAAGTTTTTTGGTGGATGTAGAAATAGATATATCCGGCGGCCTACCTGCCTTTGACAAGGTGGGTTAAATTGCCACAAAGAAATGTTATCAAAAGAAAACGCTTTTAAGGTTCTAACCATAAGAAAAAGTCTTAACATAAGCGGAGAACCCCTATCGTATAATGTCGGATTCGGTTTAACCGAGAGCTGCCATCAACAGCTTTTAAACTTATCGCAGAAGAATGGATTAAACCCGTCGGAATTAATCAGAATGGCATTGGACTGTGTAATCTTCAATGAAAATTATGTTGAGATGTTAAAAAGCCAAAGGAAAGCAAATAACGTATTGGTACATAAAAGGACTGTGAATCTGAATAAAACACAATTCAATAGAATTTCCGAACTAAGCAAAACATACGGGATTGCGCGTTCGGAAATCATACGAAAATCAATAGAAGAATTTTTAAAAAAGGACTTTTTGCATCGAGAGGGATAAAGGTGTGGATTTTTTAAGGGAAATAGCACTCAAAACGGCCGATCTGATCAAAAGATCCGGCAAAACCCTTGCACTTACCGGTGCCGGCATCAGCACCGAAAGCGGGATTCCGGACTATAGAAGCAAAGGCACGGGGTTGTGGGAAAAATATGACCCAATGTCAAAGGCCAGCCTTTCGGCATTAATTTCCGACCCGGTAGAATTTTATAATTTTAACCTGCCCCGGTGGATTAAATACGCAAATGCCGAGCCGAATACCGCTCACCGGGTTCTTGCAAAGATGGAGGAAAAGAATTTTATCCGTGGAGTTATAACCCAAAATATCGACGGGCTTCACATTAAAGCGGGTTCCAGAAACGTATGGGAAGTTCACGGCCACCTTCGCACGTGTCGCTGTATGGGTTGCAATCATAAGTATGATTTTTCCGAAGCTGTGCGGCAGTTTGAAGACGGGATAGTTCCCCCAAAATGCAAAACATGCGGCGGTATACTCAGGCCTGATGTAGTGCTTTTCGAAGATCCCATGAGCAGCGACTATTACAGGGCGCTGGAGGCTTTAGAGGGTTGCGAACTTTTAATTGTGGTAGGAAGCAGTCTGCAAGTATACCCAGTAGCAGACATGCCTTATCTTGCAAGACAAATGGTAATCATCAACAAAGAACCGACCACGTTTGATAGCCGAGCCGCCGTAACAGCTCATTGCAAAGCAGGCGAATTTTTTGAAGAGCTGGCGTCAATTTTAAAGATATAAAAAGCTATTAAATAGTTACCTATTTTGACCTTACCTCAATGTTCCGCCTTTGCCTTTCCGCAAGGTCGGTCTCAAGCAGGTCGTTTAAGAACGCAAGATACTTTTGGTTTAGAAAGATATAGTGATAAAAAATAGGCACCATTTTGACCTCGAAAAATTCTTTTCTTAGGCATTCCAAAGGGGGAAATATTGCTGTAAATTTATGGTTGAGATCGAAAAAGGTCACAAAGAAAAAAGCTTATTAGCATAAATATTTGACATAAACAAAAAAGTATGCTATATAATAAATTAATAAGACGGACGTCCGAATAACTATAAAAAAGAGATGATGAAAATGAATTATCCGGAGGAAAGAAATCAGTCCCAAAGGATATTGGAAGCGGCATATGAATGCATTTCGACCAAAGGGTATGCAAATGTATCTCTGAGGGAGATCGCTGATAATGCCGGAGTTGTTTTAAGCCAGCTACATTATTATTTCGGAAACAAAGAGGGCCTTTTCAGGGAAGTAATAAAAATGATGATAAAAAAATATCTATTTGAAGTGGAAAGCTATTTAAAGAAAGGGAAAACCGCAAAAGAAAGGCTATCGTCATTGATTAATTTTTTTAAGGAAATGTTAAAAAACAATCCGGGGCTATTCCGCTTATTATATGATTTCACCGGCCTTGCCCTATGGTCTCCTTCTTTTAGCACCCTGCTGCGAAACTTATTTAAAGATTTATCAAACATGATAGAAGAACTGATTTTAAAGAATAGCCATTTAATGGAAAATTTGCAGGGGTACTCTCCGGCCCTCTTAGCCAGGATGATTCTGGGAGCAATGTTTGGGACAGCTATACAGGTTATGCTTGATGAGGACAAGGAAAATTTGCCTGACGCCTTAAATGCAATACAAATAGTGTTAGATTAAATCATGACAAAAAGGAGAGAGGTAAATGCTAAACTTATTAGAAAAATCAATGTATCTTGGCTTCGGTATTTTTCATATTCCAGAGAAAAAATAGAAAAGATTGTGGAGGAACTGGTGGAAAAAGGCGAGATAACAAAGAAAGACGCTCAGAAAATGGTATCCGATATGGTTAAAAAAGGGCAGGAACAAAAAAAAGAATTGGGAAAGATAATAAGAGATGAAATCACAAAATCCATTGATTACATGAATATCGCCAGAAAACAAGACCTGGTAACCAAAGAGGAAATCAGGGATATTGTAAGAGAAGAGCTTAATAAAGCATTAAAATAAGGATTTGTTGTAAAATATGTAATACGGACGTCCGATTAAATGGATGGGATAAAAATTGACTGTTATAAACCAGATTAAGCATATAAAGAGATACAGGCAAATTATTCAGGTTTTTATTAAGCATGGCTTCGGAACAATTGTCGATAACTTGGGTATTTTAAGTTACCTAAAAATAAAAAGACATTTGCTTAAAGGTGAAAATAGTTATGATAAAAAGCTTAATATAGGTGAGAGGTTGAGGCTTGCTCTGGAAGAGTTAGGGCCAACTTTTGTAAAGCTGGGTCAGATTCTAAGCACAAGGCAGGATATCTTGCCCCAGTATATTATCCGCGAACTTGAAAAATTACAAGATGAAGTTCCTCCTTTTCCATTTCATGAAATTAAATCCATTATCGAAAGTGAATTAAACGATGATCTAGAAAATATTTTTGCAGAATTTGATGAAAAACCCATCGCAGCTGCTTCTATAGCTCAGGTCCATGTTGCTAGACTGAAATCCGGGATGAAAGTTGTAGTTAAAGTTCAAAGGCCCGGGATAGAGAGGATAATTGACCAGGATTTAAGCATTTTGGAAGACCTTGCCCAGTTTATAGATAAACATACTAAATATGGCAGATTGTATAATTTCAGTAAGATGATAGAGGAATTTAAAAATACTTTGTTCAATGAATTGGATTTTACAGTAGAAGGTGAAAATGCCGATACATTCAAGAAAAATTTTAGACGGGATAAAAACA
This sequence comes from Biomaibacter acetigenes, assembly GCF_003691585.1. GTDB lineage: Bacteria > Bacillota > Thermosediminibacteria > Thermosediminibacterales > Tepidanaerobacteraceae > Biomaibacter > Biomaibacter acetigenes. The sequence continues at coordinate 1,473,524 of NZ_CP033169.1, forward strand.
TTAAAGTCCCTGAAATAAACTGGATCTACACTACGAGACGAGTTTTAACCATGGAATATATTGAGGGTATTCGGCTAAGAGATTTTTATGCCTTTGAAGAAGAAGGAATCGACAGAAAGATAATAGCCAGAAATCTATCAAAGTCCATATTTAATCAGATTTTTAGAGATGGTTTTTTCCATGCTGATCCCCACCCCGGAAATATTATGATTTTGCCGAAAAATAATATAGCACTTTTGGACTTTGGTATGGTAGGCAAACTAAATGAAGATCGCAAGATCCAGTTTTTAAAAATATTTCTTGGCATTTCTTTTAGAGACAGCAAACTAATCATCCGGGCGATAATGAGCCTGGGAGCCATGACACAGCGTGTAAATATTAAAAAAATCGAGAGGGATCTGAATTCTATCCGGGATACGTACCTTTCAATTCCTCTCAATGATATAAAAATTGGCAATATATTTAGAGATATTTTTGAACTGGCATTTTCTTACAACATTATACTCCCGGCCGAATTCACCATGCTAGCTAAATCCCTGGTAACTTTGGAAGGGGCGGTAGCGGAGCTTGATCCCGAAATGAATATTTTTGAAGTGGCGGAACCCATAGCCAGGAGGTTGATGTTCAAACTCTATTCACCCGAAAAGTTTATGAAGGGGTTTCTGGCAGGAATGGTGGATTACGGGAATCTATTAAAAGAAGTTCCTTCTTCAATGCTCAACTTTATCAATAAAATGGAAGAGGAAGATTATACTTTACAGTTCAGTCTAAAAGGTAACGAAGATACTATTAAGCGAATAGATAAAATAGCTAACCGTATATCTTTTAGTTTAGTTCTTTTGGCAGTAAGCATAATAATCGCCGGTATTATAATCGGGTCAGGTATGAGTGCTCATACTGGAGTAGAAATTTATTTGCTCAACCTTGCTGTATTAAAAATTGGTCTTGTTGTTGGCGGATTAATAGTTATATGGCTTGTTTTATCAATTTTCCGCTCTGGAAGCCTTTGAGACTAAAATCTACTTGAAATATTTATGGAGGGATTATTGTGACTCAAAAATGGCAACCAAATCTGGATTTTGCAAAAAGGTACATAAGTGAAAAGGTTTTACAGCAACTGTTAAGCTATTTAAGCAGGGACCCGGTCCGTCATATGGAACAGATTTTAAGCCTGGGCAAGATTTTGGCACGGCGGGAAGAACACAGGAGAAACATAGAAGCCATAGAAAAGGCCATTGCTACAAATCCGGCTATTAACCAACTGGCCGAAGGATTATTGAAGGATACCCATTCCAATGTGTTACATAGACTCCTTTATAACTGGTTTATAAATTCCGCTTTGCTGGGTATTCCACGCCAGCGCCAGCTGTCAGATACTTTAGGGTTTAATGTTCCCCATTTCATATTAGTAGATCCTACCGGCGCATGCAACCTTCGATGTGAGGGATGCTGGGCAGGTGCCTATGCAAAACATGATGAACTTTCCTTTGAACGGTTGGATCGTCTCTTTAATGAGGCAAAGGATTTGGGGATATACTGGATAGTTATGTCTGGAGGGGAGCCGTTCTTATATCCTCATTTGTTCGATTTAGCAGCTAAACACAGCGACATGGCTTTTATGATATATACTAACGGCACCATGATCGATGACCGGGTAGCAGATAAAATTGTGGAAGTTGGCAACATATCTCCTGCCTTTAGCCTTGAGGGCTGGGAAAACAGGACCGATCAAAGGCGCGGTAAAGGGGTCTTTAAAAAAGTAACTGAAGCTATGGACCGTCTGAGGGAAAGAGGAGCTGTTTTCGGGATTTCCCTTACAGCCACCCGGGACAATGTAGATGAAATAACGTCGGATAATTTCATAGACTTTTTAACGGAGAAAGGAGCCAGGTACGGATGGATATTCCATTATATTCCTATTGGTCGTAATCCCAACCCCGAATTAATGCTTACTCCGGAGCAAAGGGCCTATATGGCAGAAAGAATCCCATACATTCGCAGTCATAAGCCCATTTTACTGGGTGATTTCTGGAATGATGGAGAGTTAACCCAGGGATGTATAGCCGGGGGAAGGAGATATTTCCATATAACCGCCAGCGGAGCTGTAGAACCGTGTGCTTTTGTCCATTTTTCCACTCAAAATATCAATGACTGCAGCCTCAAGCAAGTTCTACAGTCACCATTGTTTACGACTTTCCAAAAAAGGCAGCCTTTTTGCGACGATCATCTCAGGCCTTGCCCCATTATTGATGTACCTGAAGGACTAAGACAAATTGTAAAAGAAAGCGGGGCTAAGCCTACTCATGATGGTGCCGAGGATGTGTTGAAAGGAGAAGTGGGAGAATTCCTTGATCTGCGTTCCACGGCCTGGGCGAAGGAGGTCGCAAAAATAAGGTCGGAAGTTCGCAAAAATATCTGTTAATTCCATTTCCGGTGATTTATTTTTCCTAAGGGCCGGGTTTGTAACCAGGATGAACCGTGCCCTTTTCAACCTGGATGGGCCTATCTCTGAGGTTATTTGGTCAAATTGAGCAAATGCTAAAAAGTATGTAGAGGCAATGGAAGTGAAAACATGAATAAAAAACAGAAGGTTAAAGTAAGGCCACGCATCGGAATAGCCTTGGGAAGCGGTGGCGCTAGAGGCTATGCCCACATAGGTGTGCTCAAGGCGTTGCATGAGGCGAATATACCTATTGATGTTATTGCTGGAACCAGCATGGGGGCAGTAGTAGGTGCAGCCTATGCTATAGGTTACCGAATCGAAGAATTAGAGGATATGGCTCTGCAAATGCGGTGGCGATGGTTGTTTAACTTGATCGACCCTGCTATACCACGTCAGGGAATAATAGCTGGAAACAAAGTTGAAAAGTATTTTAAAATATTAACTAAGGGAAAAGTGTTTGAACAGTTGGAAAAACATTTAATTGTTGTTGCTACTGATATCACATCTGGAGAGGAAGTGCGTATCAATTCAGGACCGGTGGCAAGGGCCTTACGAGCCAGCATAGCCATACCTGGTGTTTTTTCTCCAATCAAGTCAGGACAAAGCCTGTTGGTGGATGGTTCGGTTACTACGCCTGTACCTATTATGGCAGCCATAGAGGCTGGGGCAGAGATTGTTGTGGCTGTTGATGTTAGTTCGAACGTGGATCAAACTGCCACACTGGTGCAAACATGGAAACGCTTGAAGAGAATGCCTTCTAAAAAGATATTTCAAATAATTGACACTCAAAAAATTGGTCGTTTTATTAAAAATTCACAATTTGAGATTGTAAACGTAATAGGCAATACATTGGAATTGTGTAACCAACCTAAAGAAGTTTCTAAGCCTACATCGATAGCCAATAAGCATTATTTGCTGTTAAAGCCTGATGTGGGAGATGTAAGGTGGTATGAGTTTCATCGGGTTAGAGAGTGTATTCACGCAGGAGAAGTTGTGGGAAAACAGGTAGCTGAACAGATAAAATATTTTCTGAGTACAGGGAACTTTCTTGTAGAACCTGACAAGCAAAACGGTAGGGAACTAAGAGCAATTGGAGGTAATTAAATAAATTTTATAGGTGAAGTTTTCGTTTATTCGGCAATATGTTGACTATATAGCCCCCCAACATACTTGGAAAAAGCTTATGTGAATAGTAATATAAATTTAGGAGGAATATGATGAAAAAAGCTATTATAATTACAGACACATCCTGCGACCTTCCAGGAGAGATAATTGATCAATATCCTATAAGGGTTTTGCCAATGCCCGTTTCGGTAAAAGACAAACCTGAAATGAACATTTCCGGTCTTACTGTAAAAGAGTTTTACGATATGATGAGAAATAATCAGATCATGCCCACTACTTCTCAAGTTTCTGTAGCAACTTTTATAAAGACCTTCGAAGAGTGCTTAAAAGAAAAATATGCGCCGGTGGTCATAGGACTGTCCTCGAAACTTACAAGCAGTTATCAATCAGCATTAATGGCAAAAGATACTCTGAAAAGTGATGATATAGTGGTACTGGATTCAAAGTGTGCGAGTCTGGGTCAAGGCCTTGTGGTGATGAAAGCGGCTAAAATGGCCCGGGACGGTAAAAACCCCAAAGAAATTGTCGAGGAAATTGTGCCCTATGCCGAACATATGGAGCACATATTTACCGTGGATTCCCTGGAACACCTGAAGCGCGGAGGAAGGATTTCTGCTGCTCAGGCTTTTGTGGGAGGCCTGCTCAACATAAAGCCAATTTTGCATTTTGTGGATGGAGCCATCCAACCCCTGGAAAAGGTGAGGGGCCGTAAAAATGTGATAAAGCGAATGGTGGAGATAATGGCACAAAGGGGCAAAAATATTGAAAACCAGATAATTGGCATAAGCCATGGTGATAACGAAGAAATGGCTCTTGAACTGGCGGATACAATAAAAACGAAATACGGTGTAAAAGATATAATTATTTCGTGGATAGGGCCGGTAATAGGAAGTCATGCCGGCCCCGGCACCCTGGCGCTGTTTTTCCAAAATGCCTGATGTCGTTGCAGGATGTGATGGATTGACATGAACGCGGTGAATGCATACCTAAAACTGGTGAGAAAAAACCTTGACAAACCTACCATAGCTTATAAATTAATAAAATACGGCCTTAGTGTGGCGGAAAAATACGTCAGCTTTTTCCCGGACAGGAGATTGCCTGAATCTCTCCGGTCTTTAACCAAATTGTGCTTTAAATATATAAGGGCACCCATAGATAACCCGCAAAACTCAGTCTGGGTCAATGTCTTTGCACCAACGGAATTCCTGCATGCCATGGACATATATCCGCTCTTTATAGAAGCCTATTCATCATATATGTCGGGATTTTGTGTAGAAGATTGTCTCATAGATAAAGCCGAATCCGCTGGCATATCTAATACACTTTGCAGCTATCACAAGGCTTTCATAGGTTCCGGCGAATTGGGAATTCTCCCAAAACCCAAAATGGCTGTAACCACTTCCATGGTCTGTGACGCAAACATTAACACCTTCAGATATCTGGCCGCCAAATTCGATATCCCTATTTACATAATTGATATTCCGTATGAATATAACCGGAATACCGTTGAATACGTAAAAGGGCAATTACTTGAAATGATAGGATTGATTGAAGGCGTCTTTAACAAAAAACTGGACCTTGACAGATTAAGGGAGATAATTTCGCTGGAAAACCGGACTAGAAAATTAATAAAAGAGTATATTAATAATTTGAAATCTAAAAGTTTTAACACTACTATGGCCACGGAGATGTACATGCTCTTTACCTCCCATGTTTTCATGGGACTAAAAGAGACGTTCGATTTTTATGAGCGCCTTGTTGATGATATAAAAAAAGCGCCCGACAGGAGCGGTAAAGGCATATTTTTTGTCCATCTGCTCCCGATGTTTGAAAAGAGTTTTAAGAAATATTTAAATTTCAGCAGTGAGTTTCAAATTTTAGGTAGTGATTTGAATTACGATTTCCTCGACGAAATGTATTGTCCGGATCCCTTTGAAGCCATAGCCGAAAAGATGATTTTAAACATATACAACGGCGGTTTCGAAAGGAGAGTAAAGGCCGTTTCCAATTTGGTCGATGAGATAAAGCCCGACGGTATAATACAGTTTTGTCATTGGGGGTGTAAACAATCCATCGGCGGCGTCGGCATTTACAGGAATTATTTCAGGGAAAGAGGCATTCCCTTTCTGGCTGTAGACGGTGACGCAATAGATAAGAGAAATAATCAAGAGGGCCAGATAAGGACAAGGCTTGAGGCCTTTCTAGAAATGCTGAAGAGAAGGTGACAATATGATAGGTTATGTCTGCAAATACACTCCTGTGGAGATAATCAAAGCCTTTGATGAGGAAGTGTCAAGGATTGATCCGGAAATTAAGACTTATGAAAAAGCCGAAGGTTTGACCCACCCCAATATGTGCAGCTTTATGAAGGGGACCCTGGAGGATATACTGCAAAAAAATATTGACGAGGTGGTCCTGGTAAACTGCTGTGACAGTATAAGAAGACTTGCCGAAATATTAAAGAATAAGGTTAAATTTTTGCATGTGATCGACCTGCCGAGAAAGATAAATGAGAGCGCATGCAATTTGTTTTATGCGGAATTACTTGAGTTTATCAGAGCTTATGAAGAATATAAGGGTAAGAAATTTGATCAAGATAGGTTTAAAAATATATTAAAAGAACACAAGGCAAAAATTTATGACTCGAATGAATGTATCGCAGTTTTGGGTGCTAGGTTCAAAGACGATGTAATTAAAAACATAGAGGAAAGGTACAATATCAATGTAATCAATTTGACGTGTACGGGGGATCAAAGACTGTCAAATATAATGCAAGGGAATGATTTAATTTTCAACTATGCGTCTGCAATTATGAATTCTTATCCTTGCATGAGGATGACCGCAGATAGGCTGGCTTTTTTAAAAAATTACAATCTAAAGGGCATTATTTATAACACCGTGAAGTTTTGCGATTTTTACTCTTTTGAATATGCTTCCCTGAAAAATTTTTTGAATGTGCCCATATTAAAGATTGAAACGGATTACCTGGATTTTGACGGCGGTCAAATCCTGAACAGGGTGGATGCCTTTCTGGAATCCGTTGGAGTCAGAAAATCGAAGTGCAGGTAAAAAACAGAGGATACTTCATGGGCATCGACAGCGGGTCCACGTCGACAAATGCCGTAATACTGGATCAGGATAAAAACATTATCTCCTATTCCATCATTCCCACTGGGGCAAAGGCCCTGGACAGCGCCTGGGAGGCATATCGGATTGCTCTTGAGAAAGCCAATTTAAGAAGAGAAGATATCTCCTGCGTTGTTTCCACAGGGTATGGAAGAATAAGTATTCCCTTTTCAGACAAATCCGTCACGGAGATAACCTGTCATGGAAAAGGGGCATTTTACCTTGACAGCGGCGTGAGGACGATAATAGACATTGGCGGCCAGGACAGCAAGGTGATAAGGCTGGATGATTGCGGAAACGTGGTTGATTTTGTCATGAATGACAAATGTTCGGCGGGAACCGGAAGGTTTTTGGATGTCATGGCAAGAGTTCTTCAGGTTTCCATTGAAGACATGGCAGAGGTTGTAAGGGATTTTAAAGAGGATATCACAATAACCAGCATGTGCACCGTCTTTGCCGAATCCGAAGTCATCTCCCTGATTGCACAAAATAAAGATAAAAGGGATATTATCAGGGGATTGAACAGGTCGGTGGCATCGAAGGTCGCCTCGCTTTTGGGCAGGGTGGGAAAGCGCGCAAAATACATGATGACAGGTGGAGTCGCCAAAAACAATGGAGTGGTGTATGAAATAGAAAACAAAATCCAGGAAAAGATAATAGTTCCATTTGAACCGCAGATTGTCGGTGCTTTAGGTGCGGCATTGATCGCCGCCGGCGAAAACGACTAGTTTAATCTATCAGCTCATCCAGGTTTATTTTTTCGTCCGATTTTACGCCCTGAACTATCATACGGCTCAATGGGGTTTCAATTTCCTGCTGGATGAGCCTCTTCAGCGGTCTTGCCCCATAAGAAGGATCATAACCTTTTTCGGACAGATAATTTAAAGTCCTATCGGACCAGGTAAGTTCCAAGCCGGCAAAGTCCTTTACCCTCTGGGCGAATTTCTCCAGAAGCATTTGGGAGATTTGTTTCATATGAGATTTTTCCAGTGGATGAAATACTATTACCTCATCCACCCGGTTTAAAAACTCGGGTTTGAATTGACGCCTCAGGAGATTAAGTACCCGCTCTTTAACTATAGAAAAATCTTTGCCGCCTCCCGCCTGAAATTCCAGGATTTCATGGCTTCCAAGATTGGAGGTCATGATGATGACGGTATTCTTAAAGTCCACGGTTCGCCCCTTGCCGTCGGTTAGTCTGCCGTCGTCGAGAATCTGCAGCAAAACGTTGAATACATCGCTGTGAGCTTTTTCTATTTCATCCAGAAGGATGACCGAATAGGGATGGCTCCTGACCGCCTCAGTCAGCTGGCCGCCCTCCTCGTAACCCACGTATCCCGGAGGCGCTCCTATGAGCCTTGAAACCGAATGCTTTTCCATATACTCGGACATATCAATCCTTATGATGTTGCGCTCATCGTCGAACAGGGCTTCTGCAAGAGATTTGGCCAGTTCTGTTTTGCCCACTCCCGTGGGCCCAAGAAAGATAAAGCTACCCACCGGCCTGCCGGGGTCTTTTATGCCGGCCCGCGCCCTCAGGACTGCGTCGGCCACGGCTTTAACAGCATCTTCCTGGCCCACCACCCGCCTGTGGAGGATATCCTCCAGGTGCAGCAGCTTTTGTTTTTCTCCTTCCATGATGCGGTTCAGGGGAACACCTGTCCACTGGCTTACCACCCGGGCTATTTCTTCTTCATCCACCTCTTCTTTTAAGACAGCCTCTTTTGCATGTTCCTTCATCATGGCATTTTCTTCCTCGCTCAACTTTCTTTCCAGTTCGTTCAACCTGCCGAATTTCAGTTCCGCCACTTTGTTCAAATCATATTCCCGTTCGGCTCTTTCAATCTGGATTTTAACTTCATCAATCTGCTTTTTAAGGTCGTGAATTTTCGTTATCCTGTCTTTTTCCTGTTTCCAGCGTTCTTTCATGCTGTTGGCTTTGACGTTTAACTGGGCGAGCTGATTTTTAATTTTTTCCAGCCTTTCCATAGACTGTGGGTCATTTTCCTTCTTTAAGGCCGCTTCTTCTATCTGGAGCTGGGTAATTTTTCGCAGGATTTCATCCAGTTCCGCAGGCATGCTGTCTATTTCCGTCCGAAGGCGCGCCGCCGCTTCATCCATCAGGTCTATAGCCTTGTCAGGCAGGAATCTATCAGGAATATATCTGTCAGAAAGCACCGCAGCGGCGATGATGGCACTGTCTTTGATTCTGACCCCGTGATATACCTCGTATTTTTCTTTAAGGCCCCTCAATATGGAAATGGTGTCTTCCACCGAAGGCGGCTCTACCAGCACCGGCTGGAAACGGCGCTCCAGAGCCTTGTCTTTTTCGATGTATTTTCGATATTCCTCTATGGTGGTCGCCCCGATAGCCCGGAGTTCGCCCCGGGCCAGCATGGGCTTCAGGAGATTGCCGGCGTCCAGTGCACCTTCCGCAGCGCCGGCTCCCACTACGGTGTGAAGCTCGTCGATGAACAATATGATCCGGCCGTCTGAGTTCTGGACTTCTTTCAACACTGCTTTCAGCCTTTCCTCGAATTCTCCCCTGAACTTGGCGCCGGCGATGAGAGAACCCATATCCAGGGCTATTATTTTCTTATCTTTCAAACCCTCGGGCACATCTTTGGATACTATGCGCCGGGCCAGACCCTCTGCGATGGCCGTCTTCCCCACTCCGGCCTCGCCAATGATAACAGGATTGTTCTTGGTGCGCCTGGAAAGAATTTCAATAACTCTCCTTATTTCTTCATCCCGGCCGATGACCGGGTCCAGCTTTCCCTCCCGGGCGAGCCGGGTGAAATCCCTGCCGTATCGGTTGAGGGCGTCATATGTGGCTTCTGGGTTTTCACTGGTGACCTGCTGGCTGCCACGGATCTTTTTCAAAGCGTCGAGAATCCTGTTTCGGTCTAGCCCGAAGTTTTTAAAAACATCTTTTATGTCCCCGTCTCCCTCTTCCATAAGAGCCAGGAGAAGGTGCTCCACACTGACGTATTCGTCCTTCATCCGGGAAGCTTCTTTTTCTGCGCGGACCATTACCCTTAAAAGACCGGAACTCATGGCCAGAGGCCCGTCGTATCCATGGACGGAAGGAATGCGCCTTACGATATCTTCCGCCGAGGTTTTGAACATCTCATGATTCACACCGGCCAGAGTCAGAAGCCGGGGTATGAAGCCGTCTTCCTGGATGAGCAGGGAAAGAAGAAGATGGCGGGGCGTCACCTCCTGATGATGGCGCTCCACAGCCAGCTTCTGAGCCTCCGCAAGGGCTTCGGTGGATTTTTGAGTATATTTGTTTATATCCAACTTTAACACCTCTTTTAAGGTAATTTGGGCGACATATTAATTTAGAATGGATGGTAACGAGAAGCTCAGTGAAAGATGCTTAATATTATAATATTACAAAGGTCAGGAAAGGTCAATATATCGCCACAAAGCACCGAAGAATTATAAGCACTCAATCCTTTACCCAAAAGCCCAATAAATATATAACATGATCGCTGATTTCAATGCGACAATATTTAAAAAAGCATCTTTAAAAAGTGTGCACTACACCTGAGCTTCATAGGTAGGCTTTGCTGTTTTTAGGAACAAATATGACAAAACCGACATTTCCAACAAAAATAAAGATAAATTTACAAGGGGGATGGGTTCAGCGGATACAAAAAGCAGGATTTTAAACAAAAGTAGCGAATTAAGATAAACGAGGGTATTTTTTTTGGAAAATATTAACTGAGATAGAGAAGTAAAAAATCTTAAAGCTATACGACACCGAGGGGAATTGAAAAGCAGGAAGCTTGAGCTGGTTGCCGGAGTTAATGAAGCTGGCAGAGATCCATAGGCGGGGTAAAACATAAATTCGATAACCTGCGATTTAATGTGATAGACATATTGATAAATCGAGAAAAGACACATGAGATCATTCATATAAAAAACACCTTTTGAAGGAGGTCGAAAGAGTAGTGCTATCGCAAGTTAAAAGCTGTGCCATATATGGTTTGGAAAGTTTTTTGGTGGATGTAGAAATAGATATATCCGGCGGCCTACCTGCCTTTGATATTGTCGGCCTTCCGGATGCGGCCGTAAAGGAATCCAGGGAGAGAGTAAGGGCGGCTATAAAAAATCAAAACTTTGACTTTCCAATAAAGAGAATTACCCTGAATTTGGCTCCGGCCGATATAAAAAAAGAAGGTCCCCACTTTGACCTTCCCATTGCCCTCGGGATACTATCTGCCACGGACCAATTGCCTGCAGAATCCCTCAAAAAATATGCGGTGGTGGGGGAATTATCCCTGGATGGCAGGATAAGGCCAGTCAATGGTATTCTGCCTATGGCCATAGAGGTCCAGCAAAAAAATCTAAAAGGCATAGTGGTCCCATGGGAAAATGCAGAGGAAGCTGCGGTAATTCAGGGTATCGATGTCATCGGAGTCAACTCATTGAAAGAAGCGGTGGATTTCTTTAAAGGCGAAATGAGGATAGAAGCCGTAAAGTTGCCGATCAAGCGGGAAACTTCGGATACAGCGGAAGGAGATTTTGCCGAAGTGAGGGGGCAGGAAAATTTAAAACGCTGTCTGGAAATTGCTGCCGCCGGCCACCATAATCTCATTATGTTCGGTTCACCCGGAACCGGAAAGACTATGGTAGCCAGGCGCATTCCAACTATCCTTCCATCCATGACTTTTGAAGAATCCTTAGAGCTCACGAAAATATACAGCATAGCAGGTTTGCTCTCCAACCATTCGGGGTTGGTACAAAAAAGGCCCTTCAGGGCTCCCCACCACAGTATATCATCCGTGAGCCTTGTAGGAGGAGGCCGTATTCCAAAACCCGGTGAAGTTACTCTTGCTCATTACGGGGTACTTTTTTTGGACGAGCTCCCGGAATTTCCCCGGGAGATACTGGAACTTTTGCGCCAGCCTTTGGAAGATGGGGAAATAACCATATCCAGAATAAACGCCACCATTACATATCCCGCAAAGTTCATGCTGGTGGCGGCTTTAAATCCCTGTCCGTGCGGTTTTTATGGAGACCCCTTCCACGAATGCTCCTGCAGTCCCCAGCAGATACATAAATATCTTTCAAAGATTTCCGGGCCTCTTTTAGATCGAATCGATATCCAGACCGAAGTGGCTCCGATGAAGTTTTCCGACTTTGAAAATTCCGCTGTAACAGATTCCGCTACTATAAAAAAGAGGGTGGAGAATGCAAGACTAATACAATTGGAAAGATATAAAGGACAAAATATATACTGCAATTCTCAACTCACCCCCAATCTCATAAGCAAATATTGCAATCTGGGCCGGGGGGAAAAAGTTGCTTTTAAAGGATGCTTTTAACCGTTTGAGGTTGAGCGGCCGGGCATACAACAGGATATTGAAAGTTTCAAGGACCATTGCTGACTTAGAACAAAGCCGGGATATAAAAGAAAATCATCTGGCTGAAGCACTGAGATACCGAAATCTGGACAAATATTATCAGAATTTAAGGATGTAGCGTATGTGATCTAAATCATTTTTAATATGGGAGGAAATAATAATGAGCAAAAAAGGATTGATACTTCTTTATACAGGTAACGGTAAAGGAAAAACCACCGCCTCTTTGGGCCTGGCCGTTAGGGCCATAGGCCATGGAGAAAAGGTATATATGATTCAATTTATGAAAGGCAGCGAAAGCTACGGTGAAGTACAGGCAGTAAGAAAATATTTACCGAGGTTTGAACTTATACAAAAAGGCCTGGATAAATTTGTGAAAAAAGGAAATCCGACTCCGGAAGATTTGAAGCTTGCCGGGGAAGGCATGGATCTTGCCCGAAAGGTTATCTCTGAAGGCAAACATGATTTGGTAATCCTGGATGAAATAAATGTGGCCGTAGACTACGGTCTGGTTCCCGAAGAAGATGTTTTAAACCTCATATCTTTAAAACCTGAACATGTAACCCTGGTGCTTACGGGCCGTTATGCTTCTGAAAAAATCATGGCGAAAGCCGATATGATAAGTGAAGTAAAGGAGATTAAACATCATTACAAGAAAGGGATTCCCGCCCAGCCGGGTATAGAATATTGATTTGGAGGAAGAACATGGAGGATTCCGAACTTTTAATTGCCCTAAACATGATACCCATGCTGGGGTCCAAGAGGATAAGCGACATTTCTTCAGCTTTTAAGGATATACATGGTTTTTTTAAAGCCGGCAGGGAAGAATTGATGCAAATCCCGGGAATAAGCGATAAGTTGTGTGAACATATACTAAATTACAGAGAGAAAATAGACCCTTCCGCGGAGATAGCCAGGGCAAAAAAAATCGGAGCCCAAATTGTCACTATTGCAGATAAAGATTACCCCGAGTTGCTCGGACAGATCTACGATCCCCCTCCGGTGCTGTATGTGCTTGGGGATGTATCCACCCTGAAGTATAATGCGGTAGCCATAGTGGGTACCCGGAAGGCATCCTCTTATGGGAAAAACGTGGCCGAGAATTTTGCCAGGGAGCTGGCTTCCCGTGAAATCAACGTGGTGAGCGGAATGGCCAGGGGAATTGATTCCTATGCCCATAAAGGTGCTGTCGATGCAGGAGGTCCAACCACTGCGGTGTTGGGATGCGGCATAGATATAGTATACCCTCCGGAAAACACCAACCTGATGAAGAAAATCATACATTGTGGATGCATTGTGACAGGTTTTCCCATGGGCATGAGGCCGATTTCAAGCAACTTTCCGGCCAGAAACCGCATTATAAGCGGCCTTTCTTTGGGCACACTGGTGGTGGAAGCCGCGGAAAAGAGCGGGTCTCTTATAACTGCTGATTTTGCTCTGGAACAGGGAAGGGAGGTTTTTGCGGTACCGGGAAGCATTTTGAGTCCTTACAGTCGTGGGACTCATAAACTGATAAAACAGGGCGCCAAATTGGTGGAAAACATCGATGATATATTAAGCGAATTATATATTGAAGGTGCTACAACCGGTGAAATAAAAGAATCTGAAACATCTGTAAGTCTTTCCGGAGATGAAAAGGCGGTTCTTGAATTAATAGATTTTCAGCCGGTACATATGGAACAACTGCTGGCAGAATCCCAAAAGGCATCGGGAGAAATAAACTCCATAATTACACGGCTGGAGTTAAAAGGTTTGATTACAACTCTCCCAGGTGGATATGTAATGAAAATTTGACTTTTTCACAGGATATTAATAAAATATTAATACGAATTTGTAAAAAGGTGATTTTTAATGGCCAAGTCTTTAATCATAGTAGAGTCTCCGGCAAAGGCCAAAACCATAGGTAAATTTTTGGGCAGAAATTTCAAGATACAGGCTTCCATGGGACATGTAAGGGACCTGCCCAAAAGCCAGTTGGGTATAAATATTGAGAAGGGGTTTGCACCAAAATATATAACTATCAGGGGAAAGGGTTCCCTCCTGGAAAGTTTAAAAAAGGAAGCCTCCAAAGTTGAAAAAATTCTTCTGGCTACCGATCCCGACAGGGAAGGTGAGGCCATATCCTGGCATCTGGCGAATCTTTTGGGCTTGCCGGAAGATGAACCATGCAGGGTTGAGTTTCATGAGATTACCAAAAATGCCGTTTCAGAATCCATTAAACATCCCAGGAAAATAAACAAAAATCTGGTGGAAGCCCAGCAGGCCAGGAGAATCCTTGACCGGCTCGTGGGATATAAAATAAGTCCCATATTGTGGCGAAAAGTAAAATGGGGGTTGAGCGCCGGCAGAGTACAGTCCGTGGCAGTAAGAATAATATGCGACAGAGAAAAGGAAATCAGGGAGTTTGTCACCAGAGAATACTGGACCATCGATGCCAGCCTGTCGGATGAAAAGACAGGCTCCAGAATAAAGGCCCAGTTGCATTCCAAAAGTGACAAGAAATTCGAAATAAATAATAAGCAAGAGGCTGACCTGATTTTATCTGAATTAAAAAATGAAACTTTTATAGTTTCAGAGGTAAAAAAAAGTGAAAGAAAAAGAAACCCTTCACCGCCCTTTACTACCAGCAGCATGCAGCAGGAGGCCGCCAGAAAACTGAAATTTACAGCCAAAAAGACCATGATGGTAGCCCAGCAGTTGTATGAAGGCCTTGATATAAAAGGTGAAGGAACTGTTGGCCTTGTGACCTATATTAGGACCGATTCCACCAGGATATCCGACCAGGCTGTGAATGAGGCCAGGGATTATATAAACAAAAATTTCGGCAAAGAATATATTTCAGAAAGACCGCCGGTTCAAAAAAATAAAAAAAATATCCAGGACGCCCATGAAGCCATAAGGCCAACATCGGTTTTCAGGACACCGGAAAGCGTCAAGGACTCTCTCACGAGGGACCAGTACAGGTTGTATAAGCTAATCTGGGAGAGATTTGTAAGCAGTCAGATGGCTCCGGCGGTATATGACACCGTTTCCGTGGATATAAAGGCAGGACAATATATTTTCAAGGCCACGGGTTCGGTCTTGAAATTTCAAGGTTTTATGGCTGTATATATAGAAAGCACCGATGAAGAGGCAGAAAAGGAAGAAGGCAGCTTACCGCCTCTTGAGGCGGGCCAGTTGTTAAAACTTATAAAGCTTCTACCTGAACAGCATTTTACACAACCGCCTCCTAGATATACTGAAGCCATGCTGGTCAAGACTCTGGAAGAAAAAGGTATAGGAAGACCCAGCACCTATGCTCCTATCATTGATATAATACAAAAGCGCGGTTATGTGGAAAAGGAAAAAGGCAGGTTTAAACCCACAGAACTGGGTGAGATTGTGGTTCAGATCATGCAGGAGTTTTTTAAGGATATCGTAGATGTGGATTTTACAGCAGAAATGGAAGATCAACTGGATAGAATTGAATCAGGCGAAGAGAAATGGCAAAATGTCATTGAATCTTTTTATGTCCCTTTTGAAAAGGAGTTAAAAACCGCCGAACAAACTATAGAAAAAGTAAAAATTGAAGATGAGGAAACCGACGAAAAATGTGAATTATGCGGTAGAAATATGGTGATAAAGCGGGGCAGATATGGAAAATTTTTAGCCTGTCCGGGATTTCCCGAATGTAAAAATACAAAACCTCTGATCGAAGAAGTCGGAGCCAAATGCCCCCTCTGCGGTGGGAATGTGGTAGTCAGAAGGACAAAAAAAGGCAGGATTTTTTATGGATGTGCCAATTACCCCACATGTGAGTTCGTTTCGTGGGATAAACCCAGCGGTAAACAATGCCCCAAATGTGGAAGCTACATGGTAATTAAAAATACCAAAAATGGAGAGATTGAGATATGTTCAAACAATGAGTGTAAGTACAGAGAGTCACATCAATGATTTTATTGACCGAAGGTGGAGAAATGCAAAGCGTCAAGGTAATCGGGGGCGGCCTTGCAGGATGTGAAGCCGCCTGGCAGATAGCTAAAAACGGAATCAAAGTAGATCTGTATGAAATGCGGCCATATAAAAATACTCCGGCTCATCATACGGATAAGCTGGCTGAACTTGTTTGCAGCAATTCCCTGAGATCTGATGAGATTACCAATGCTGCCGGCTTACTAAAACAAGAGATGCGTCTGCTGGATTCTTTGATAATTAAAGTAGCAGATGAAACTAAAATACCGGCAGGCGGTGCTCTAGCAGTTGATAGACAGCGGTTTTCATCCACTATTACCCGTATTATTGAAGTACATCCCAATATAGCCGTTCACCGGGAAGAGATAAAGAATATCCCCGAACCACCTGCGGTAATAGCTACAGGACCGCTGACTTCAGATGAGTTTTCCGAAGCGCTGGGCAATTTTTTGGGCAGCGAGCACCTCTATTTTTACGATGCGGCAAGTCCTATCATTACAGGGGACTCCATCAACTGGAAAAGGGCCTTTTGGGGATCAAGATACGGCAAAGGTGATGAAGATTATGTAAATTTACCCCTTACCCAGGAAGAGTATAATAATTTTTACCACGAGCTTATAAATGCAGAAGTTCATCCCCTAAAGGAGTTTGAAAAACCGGTTTTTTTTGAAGGATGTATGCCGGTGGAGGTAATGGCCGGAAGGGGGCCGAAAACCTTGCTGTTTGGTCCTTTAAAACCCGTTGGAATAATAGACCCGAGGACGGGTAAAGAGCCTTTTGCAGTTGTACAATTGAGAAGGGAAAATAAAGAAGCAACCATGTTTAATATAGTGGGATTTCAAACCAGTTTGAAATGGGGGGAGCAAAAAAGGGTTTTTAGCCTGATTCCGGGACTGGAAAATGCGGAATTTATCCGCTATGGTTTTATACACAGGAACACCTTTATTTCAAGCCCCAGGTTTTTAAAACCAACCCTTGAATATATAAATATGAAAAATTTATTTTTTGCCGGCCAGATTACCGGGGTAGAAGGTTATATTGAGTCGGCGGCTTCCGGAATAGTTGCCGGGATAAATATATCCAGGTCTTTAAAAGGCCAGAGCCCATTGGTTTTCCCTGTAGAAACCATCATTGGGGCTCTCTGCCACTATATTACATCTTCGAATCACGATAATTTTCAGCCCATGAAATCCAATTTTGGCATATTACCACCTTTAAACAAAAAAGTTAGATCAAAAAAAGAAAGAAATAAATTTTTGGCGGAAAGGTCCCTTTCGGCGATTGATAAGATGTTAACTGAGGCTTGTATTAAATAATGAGAGCTTTTCTCAAAAAAAATTAACAATGAATTTAAAAATAATTTAGAATTGAATCTTGCATAAAATAAAATGTTATGGTAGTATATTAAATGTTATCGAGAGGTTGATAAAATTGGATGAGGCTTTGATTGACAGTTTTTTAAGCTACTTGAAAGGCGTAAAAAACGAATCTGCCAATACCATTAAATCCTATGCTGAAGACTTAAATCAGTTTCTCGAATATTTAAAACAAAATAAAATATCTGAACCAGCCTTTAAAAACGTAAATTATTCTATACTGAGGGGATTTTTAACACATTTGAATGAAAGACAGCTGTCGAAAAGAACCATTGCAAGAAAAGTTTCTGCTATGAGGACTTTTTTTAAGTATCTTGTAATGGAAGGAATAATCGACGAAAATGCAGCATTGTCATTAAAAGGCATTAAACTGCCAAAAAAGCTACCCGTTTTTTTATACCCGGCCGAGATTGAAACCCTCCTTTCAGCCCCCGCTGATGATATTTTGGGAATCAGAGATAAGGCCATTATGGAACTTTTATATGCTACTGGCATGAGGGTTGGGGAACTGGTATCTCTGAAACTAAAAGACCTGAACATGGGCACAAATTTTATAATAGTTTTGGGGAAAGGTTCTCGGGAGAGGGTTGTATTTTTTGGCACAAAAGCTGCCCGGAGTATGGAAGAATACCTAAAAAAAAGCAGGCCCTTTCTGGTAAAAGACACAGCTTGTGATTTTGTATTCCTGAACAAAAATGGAACCGGCATTACCGATAGAAGTATCAGGAGAATTATAGAAAAGTATGTAAAGATTGCGTCACTGAATCAAAAAATAAGCCCCCATGCCTTGAGGCATAGTTTTGCCACACATATGCTAAACAACGGAGCCGATCTAAAAACAGTCCAGGAACTGCTGGGGCATGCCAGCCTTTCCACAACTCAGATCTATACTCATGTAACAAAGGAAAGGCTGAAGGAAGTTTATACTAAAGCATTTCCCCACAAATGAAGGGAGGAACGATCATGTTTAATGCTACAACCATCGTTGCCGTTGTGAATAATAATGGAGCGGCCATTGCCGGCGACGGCCAGGTGACTTTCGGCGAGCATACCATAATGAAGCACCACGCCAGGAAAATAAGAAAATCTATAATGGCAAGGTGCTTGCAGGTTTTGCTGGCTCCGTGGCCGATGCCATAACCTTATTTGAGAAATTTGAAGGTAAACTGGAAGAGTCCCATGGTAATCTGGTTAAAGCTGCTGTAGACCTGGCAAAAGAATGGCGTACTGACAAGATGCTGAGGAAACTGGAAGCATTGCTGATTGTTGCCGATAAAGAACACATACTGGTTATTTCGGGAAATGGAGAAGTAATTGAACCCGATGACAACATAGCGGCTATTGGGTCCGGGGGCCCATATGCACTGGCCGCAGCCCGCGCTTTAAGCCGGTTTTCCGAACTGCCGGCGGAAAAAATCGTTGAGGAATCCTTGAAGATAGCTTCGGAAATATGCATATACACCAATAATTACATTTCCGTGGAAACCCTTTAAAGAGGTGAATTCAATGGAAGATTTGACTCCCAGAAAAATAGTAGAAGAACTGGATAAATATATAGTAGGGCAGGATGAGGCCAAGAAATCCGTGGCCATAGCTCTCAGAAACCGGCAGAGAAGACAAAAACTTTCCGAGGAAATGCAGGAAGAGGTAATGCCCAAAAACATCCTGATGATAGGCCCCACCGGTGTAGGAAAGACAGAAATAGCCAGAAGGCTTGCCCGTCTGGTAAACGCTCCTTTTGTGAAAGTAGAAGCCACAAAATTTACTGAAGTGGGTTATGTGGGGCGGGACGTGGATTCCATGGTACGGGACCTGCTGGAAACATCCATACGGATGGTTAAACAGGAAAAAATGGAAAAAGTCAAAGACAGGGCAAAGGTTATGGCAGAACAAAAGATAGCTGAAATACTGTGTCCGGATCCTGTAAAGCCGGGTGCCAAGAATCCTTTTGAAGCTATTTTCACGGGCTTTTCCAAAAATGATTACCGTGAAAATGAAAGCGATTTTGAAGAAAGAGCCAGGAATATAGAAGAAAGAAGAAAACAAATATTGAGGGAACTAAAAGAAGGAAAGCTGGACAAAGAAATTATTGAAATAGAGACGGAAGATAATGCGCCTCCTATGCTGGAGGTGTTCTCGGGTTCTGGTATGGAAGAAATGGGAATAAACCTCCAGGATATGTTTGGAGGACTATTTCCCAAGCGCCGGAGAAAGAGAAAGGTAACAATTGAAAATGCCCGCAAGATACTAATCCAGGAAGAAGCCCAGAAATTGATTGACATGGATGAAGTTATTAACGAATCCATAAAAAAGGCCGAGGAAACCGGTATTATCTTCATAGATGAAATAGACAAGATAGCCGGCAAAGAATCGTACGGTCCCGACGTATCCAGGGAAGGGGTTCAAAGGGACATCCTTCCTATTGTGGAGGGTTCAACTGTCGTTACTAAATATGGACCCGTTAAAACCGACCATATTCTTTTTATCGCTGCGGGAGCTTTTCATGTTTCCAAGCCTTCGGATTTAATTCCCGAGCTTCAGGGAAGGTTCCCCATACGGGTGGAATTAAAAAGCCTGTCAGAAGAGGATTTAAAGAAGATTTTAATAGAACCCAAAAATTCACTAATTAAACAATATACCGCATTAATCGAAACAGAAGGTATAAAAATCCATTTTTCAGAAGATGCTATTGATGAAATAGTAAAAGTGGCAACTTATGTCAACCAGCAGTCGGAGAATATCGGCGCCAGAAGGCTTCATACCATTATGGAAAAATTGCTGGAAGACATATCTTTCAATGCCCCCGAACTCAAATTTAAAAAAAGTGACATAACCATTGACCGGCAGTTCGTCAATAACAAATTAAAGGATATTGTTAAGGATAAAGATCTTAGTAAGTATATATTATAATAAATAAATTAAGGAGGAACCATAATGAGTGAAAGTCTATTAGAAAAAACAAGAAGGATCAACAAATTATTGCAGAGATCTGCAGGATATCCTGTGGATTTTAACGAGGTATGCAAAACACTGGGTGAAGTCCTTACTGCAAATGCCTATGTTGCAAGCAGAAAAGGCAAGGTGCTGGGTTACTATTTGATGGAAAATTACGATTGCGATGCTGTTCAGGATGAAGTTCTGGAAGAAAAGATGTTCCCGAAACATTATAATGACAAGCTGTTGGAGATTCACGAAACCAAATCAAATGTATCCCAGGATACTCTGGAGTGCGTGTTCGATAATGTAACAAAATGTCCCCATCCTGATAAACTTACAACCATAGTTCCGATAAATGGCGGCGGCGAAAGGCTCGGAACCTTGGTACTGGCCAGGTTTGGCGATAAATTTACGGATGAAGACCTGGTTCTGGCCGAATACAGCGCCACCGTGGTGGGGATGGAAATCCTCAGGTCAAAGAGCGAGGAGATAGAAGAGGAAGCCCGTAAGAAAGCCGTGGTACAGTTGGCCATAGGAACTCTGTCTTTCTCGGAACTGGAAGCGGTGGAACATATTTTTGAAGAACTGGATGGCAATGAAGGCCTGCTGGTGGCCAGCAAGATTGCCGATAGGGTGGGCATAACCAGATCGGTTATTGTCAATGCTTTGAGGAAATTTGAAAGCGCCGGCGTAATTGAATCCAGGTCTTTAGGTATGAAGGGAACTTACATCAAAATATTAAATGATAAACTTCTTGAAGAATTGAAAAAAGTTAGAGCTTAATACCCGGGGAAAAATGCGTGATAAAATTCACGCATTTTTTTTGAATAAAGAAGGATTTTAGCGTTTTTTGTCTAATAATATATCTTGTAAAAAATAACAAAAAATCCCTAAAAAGGCAAACTTCACCGAAAGGGGAGGACGCAAAGCCATAGGGCTAAGGTGCACTACGTACTACGCCAGCTAGGCTGCTGAAAGGATAGAATAACTATCTTTTCAAGATAGTTTTTTTTATACAGTGTAAAATTAATGTAAAATGCATGATCTAAAAAAAGGAGAATTAATTTTTTTGGCGAATTTAGTTAAATTAGACGAAACCAGCAAAAAAAGGTCGAAAAAGGGGTGATGAAAATTGATGGGCCTTTTTGACAGTATTTCATTAATGGAAAAACTTTTAGATGCAAAATGGCTTAGAAACAGGATTCTTTCAAATAACATCGCCAATGCGGATACACCTGGCTACAAGAGGTCCGATGTATCTTTTGAAGAAGTGCTTAAAAAGAATATGGAGCAGGAAAATGTGCTGCCATTAACTACCACTCACAAAAACCATATAAGCAACATAAAAATGGTGAGTGATATCCAACCAAGGATTTTCGTACAAAATGACACTACCCTGAGAAACGACCGGAACAACGTGGATATAGATAAGGAAATGGTTGAACTTACTAAAAATACTCTTTCCTACAACATGACAGCAGACCAGCTTCAGAGGGTTTTTCAGCTGCTCAATATGGCTATAAGTGAAGGGAGGAGATAAAAGTGGGTTTTTTTGACTCTATGGATATAAGCGCTTCAGGCCTTACCGCCCAGAGGTTAAGGATGGATGTCATATCGAACAATATAGCCAATGTCAACACCACCAGAACCGAAGAGGGGGGACCATACAGGAGGGAAAGGGTTGTTTTCCAGGAAAGGAAAAAAGACTTTTCTTTCGAGAAGATACTTTCAAATTTCTTTAAAAACCAGTCGGGGCAGGGTGTAAGGGTTGTGGCTGTGGAAAAGGACCCCGCACCGTTCAAACTGGTATATGATCCTTCTCATCCCGATGCCGATGCTTTAGGGTATGTAAGAATGCCCAATGTCAATGTGGTGACGGAAATGGTGGATATGATTTCTGCCACCAGGAGCTATGAAGCCAATGTCACTGCCATAAATTCCGCTAAAAGCATGATAACAAAAGCCCTGGAGATAGGGAGGATATGATTTCTATAATGCCGGAAGGGAGATGAACTTTTGAACATTTCCAGTATCAATGAAGTAATGCCCAAAGTTTACGAGGGGATTAAAGAACAGGGACAAAAATCGTTTCAGGATATATTAAAAGCAGCCTTCGACTCGGCTAATAAAATGCAAAATGATTATGATGAAATATTAAAGAGACAGTTGGTAGATGAAAGCATCAATATTCATGATGTGGTAATAGCCGGAGAAAAGGCGAAGCTTTCACTGGAGCTCACTTTGCAGATAAGAAACAAAGCCATCGAAGCCTACCAGGAAATTATGAGGATGCAAGTATAATAGATGAAGGTGGAGTTAGATGGATTTTTTTAAAAAGCTCTGGCAGCAGGTGAGCGACTTCTGGCTAAGTAGAAATAGGGCACAAAAAATTAAAATTTCTTTAAGTGCTTTTTTCATGATAGGTGCCATTAGTTTCTTGATTTTTCTTCTCAACCGTCCAACTTACGCTCCGCTTTATGTAAATCTTGACGCTAGAGATGCAGGAGACATCGTAAAAAAGCTTGATGATGCCAAAATAGCATACAAGCTGGAAGATGGCGGAAGGTCAATTCTGGTGGACCCCAAACAGGTGTATAAAACCAGAATCATGCTAGCCCAGGAAGGACTCCCAAAAGGTGGGGTCATGGATTTTAGTGATGTCTTTAATAAAACCAAGCTGGGTACCACAGACTGGGAAAGACAATTACAATACAACCAGGCCCTTCAGGGTGAACTTACACGGACCATTGAAGAAATGGCAGAGGTTGACTCTGCTAGAATACATATAGTACAACCGGAAAAAAGCCTTTTTATCGAAACAGGATCGAAATCCGAACCTTCTGCTGCGGTTTTTTTGAAGTTAAAACCGGGGGCTCAGATTACGGAGGAAGAGGTCAAAGGAATTATCAATTTAATATCACATTCAGTTGAAGGAATGAAACCTGAAAATGTAACAGTGATTGATGATTACGGTAGGATCCTGTCTAATATTCCCCTTTCTCAGGATGATAACGCCAAGGAAGTTGTTAATTCACAACTGACAATTCAGAACAATTTTCAAAAACAACTGCAGGCCAGCGTTCAATCACTGTTGGAGCAAGTCTTCGGTCCCGGGAATGTAGTGGTCAGGGTAAGTGCGAAGTTAAATTTTGACAAAAAAATTGTTGAAAACAAGTTGTTTTCACCTGTCAATAAGGACACCGGCGAAGGAATACTCCGAAGCGTCCAGGACCTGCGGGAGCATTTCGCAGGAACAGGCAATGTCCCGGGGGGAGTTCCGGGAGTTGATACTAATGTTCCCGGTTATCAGCAGGTAAACGCAGGTAATTCTGAATATCAAAAATCAGATGTAACCAGAAATTACGAGATAAATGAATCTCACGAGAATTTAACGGTAGCTCCGGGGGCTGTTGATAAACTGACGGTTTCGGTGGTGGTTAACAGGACTCTAAATGACAATGATAAAGATGCCATTTCCCGCCTGGTAGGCAATGCTATTGGGTATGACCCGCAGCGGGATCAAATTTCCGTCGAGGGTATGACATTCAACAATGACCTGGTCACAGCAATAACAAATGAAATGAATAATCTTAAACAGCAAAGGGCCAATCAAAGGAATCTTATTTTTATTGGTGCTGGTCTACTAACTGCTATATTATTCGGTACTTATAGTTTTATAACTGTCCGTAGGAGAAGGAAAAGAGAAGAAGAAAGAATCGCCCGCGAATTGGCCGAAGCACAGGAGGCTGCGGCTCAACAGGCGGCTTCTCAAACAACCGAAACCACAAGAAACGATGTTTATGCAAGCATAGAAAAACTTGCCCGCCGTAAGCCTGAAGATGTGGCCAGATTATTAAAGACATGGTTGAATGAGGATTAGAGGTGGAAAAAGTGCCTTTGACTAAATTTACCGGAAAACAAAAGGCGGCTATCCTGATGGTTTCACTGGGACCGGAAATAGCTGCAAATATATATAGATTCTTAAAAGAAGAAGAGATTGAACAGTTAACTCTGGAAATAGCCAATCTAAAGAAAATTTCCAACGAAGATAAAAATGCCATAGCAGAGGAATTTTACCAAATGCTGGTGGCTCAAAACTATATAACTGAAGGTGGGATTGATTACGCCCGAGATATCCTGGAAAAAGCGTTGGGTACCCAGAAGGCTCTGGAAATAATTAACAGGCTTACATCTTCCCTGCAGGTTAGACCCTTTGATTTTATAAGAAAAGCAGACCCGGTACAGTTGATGAATTTTCTCCAAAATGAAAACTCCCAGACCATCGCCCTGATAATGACATACTTGAACCCGGAACAGTCAGCTTCCCTTCTATCATCGCTGCCTCCTGAAAAGCAGGTGGATATTGCACGGCGTGTGGCCACTATGGATAGGACATCCCCGGATGTCATCCTTGAAGTTGAAAAGGTGCTGGAACGACAGCTGGCTTCCGTGGTGAACGAGGATTATACCAACGTTGGCGGAATCCAGGCTGTGGTAAATATTCTGAACAATGTAGATAGAGGCACTGAAAAGAATATTATAGAAGCCCTCGAGATGGATAATCCGGACCTTGCTGAAGAAATAAGGCGCCGAATGTTTGTATTTGAAGATATCCTTACTCTGGACAACAGGTCTGTGCAGCGCACTCTTAGAGAAGTGGATAATCAGGACCTTACAATGGCATTAAAAGGTGCCAGCGAAGAGGTTAAGAAAAAAATCTTCAGCAACATGTCCAAACGCCAGGCTGAAATGGTCAATGAAGACATGCAGTATATGGGTCCAGTGCGTTTAAGGGACGTGGAAGAAGCCCAGCAGAAGATAGTCAATATTATAAGAAAACTCGAAGATGCAGGAGAGATAATCATCTCGCGCGGCGGAGGTGATGAGATAATTGTCTAGGGTATTGAAATATGTGGATGTAAACAGTCGTTCTCCTTACATGCTGAAGAGCTTTAAAACCGATATAAATAACAGGGTTGACGAAAACAAGATGGATACGGTAAGAGCAACCCGTAACAGGTTTTATGAGGATGGGATGAAACTACTGATGGAAGACGCTATGGCTATGGCACGGGATACCCTGAGCAGGGCTAAAACCGAAGCGGAAAAAATTGTGGCCGATGCCAATGGCAAAAAACAAGAGATTGAAAAACAAGCCTTTGAAAAAGGTTATAATGATGGTTTTGAAAAGGGAAAGCAGGAGGTTCAGCAGCAATACAGGGTTTTGTGGGAAGAGCGCCTTTCCCAGTTTAATTTACTTAGAAAACAGTTATTGGACCAAAACAAGATATACCTTGATTATCTGGAAAAGGAAACATTAAAAATTGCACTTTATATAGCTGAAAAAATTTTATGCCAAAAAATAGAAGTTGAACCGGAATGCTATTTGAATATAATAAAAAAAGCTCTGGAGAAAGTGGGGGAAGATAGAGTCTTTATAAGGCTTTCGGAACATGATTATGAAAAAGTTATTTCGCTGGAGGATTTGTCAAATATAAAAAATGGCGTAAGTAAAATTAATTTTGTAAAAGATCCGCTGCTTTCCTCCGGAGAATGTATTATATACAGCGATTATTTTCAGATGGATGCAGGGATACACACGCAGGTAGAAAATATTCGGTCAAAGTTGAAGGAAATAGGTGTAATCGAGGATGCATGAAAACCTGTTCCAACATGTATATAAAGCCATAGATGAAGTAGAGACTGTAAAGCCCAGAGGCAAAATTGCAAAAATAGTAGGTCTTACTATAGAATCACTGGGACCGCCGGCGGAAATAGGCGAGATCTGCACAATTACAGCATCTAAGACCAATAAAAAAATCACCGCAGAGGTAGTTGGATTTCATGGAAAGACAGTTATTTTGATGCCCCTGGGTGACATGGAAGATGTGGGGCCCGAATGGGAAGTGGAAGCTAGTGGCAAAAAATTGACCGTGCCCGTAGGAACAGGGCTTCTTGGCAGAATATTAAACGGTCTGGGAAATCCCATCGACGGCAAGGGGCCGCTGGTATATGACGGCCATTACCCGATATTTAATGCTCCTCCCAATCCCGTTGAGAGGTCTCTTATAACAAAACCACTGCCCCTGGGAATAAAAGCCATTGATGCCCTTCTGACGTGTGGATGCGGCCAGAGGGTAGGAATCTTCTCCGGCAGCGGTGTAGGAAAAAGTACTTTATTAGGTATGATTGCCCGGAACACCAGGGCAGATGTCAATGTGATAGGCCTGATAGGCGAGAGGGGCAGGGAGCTAAATGGCTTTATCCACAAAGATTTGGGTGAAGAGGGATTGAGAAGGTCTGTTATAGTGGTGGCAACATCCGATCAGCCGCCCCTGGTAAGGACTAGAGCTGCCTTTACCGCCACTGCCATTGCAGAATATTTCAGGGACCAGGGCCTTAATGTTATGCTGATGATGGATTCCCTCACCAGGTTTGCCATGGCTCAAAGGGAAGTAGGCCTGGCGGCTGGGGAACCTCCGGTGACAAGAGGGTACACACCTTCCGTATTCGCCATATTGCCAAAGCTTCTGGAAAGAGCCGGAACATCCAAAAAGGGTTCAATAACCGGAATTTATACGGTGCTGGTAGATGGCGACGACATGAATGAACCCATCTCCGATGCGGTGAGGGGTATTCTAGACGGTCATATAGTGCTGTCAAGGACCCTTGCCGACAGGAACCATTATCCCGCTATCGATGTCCTGGCCAGCATAAGCAGGTTGATGAATGATGTTATCACTAAAGAACATAAAATGCTGGCAGGCAGGGTTAAAAATATCCTCTCGGTATACCGGGAAGCGGAAGACCTTATAAACATAGGGGCCTATGTAAGAGGAAACAATCCCAGAATAGATGAAGCAATAATGTATATAGATAAAATTCAAGACTTTTTGCAGCAAGAAATTGACGATAAAATAGATTATGAGGAGACACTCAAAAAACTGGAAGGAATATTTAAAGAGGAAGTGCAGTAATGAAAAAATTCAACTTTAAACTGGAAACTCCTCTTAAAGTAAAAAAAATCACCGAAAAGATACATAAGCAAAAACTGGCTGAAGCAATTTTAATAAAGTTAAAAGAAGAAGATCGCCTCAATAATTTACTGCAAACTGACTCAAAAATCAAGGGTGAACTTGAAAGTTCGCTGTCCGATTCAGTGAAAGTTATGGACCTTTCTTTGTTTAATACATATATCGATGATTTAAACTCCAGCATAAAATCCCAAAAAATTGTCGTGGACAACGCGGTAGCGGTTTATAACCACAGCAGGGTGTCTTTTATTGAAATAAAGAAGGAAAGACAGGTTTTTGAAAAAATTAAGGAAAAAAGATTCAGGGATTATTTAAAACAAGTAAATTTGGAAGAACAGAAAAACAGCGATGAGTCCGCGGCCACCAGGCACATCTTTCGAGAGGAGAGAACTTGATGGATTTTCTCAACAATAAGAACTTTATAATAGCATTGTCGGTGTTTATTGTTGTGGTGATTTTTGTCCTGGGGCTTATTTTGTATTTTAACCATGCGGATTTAAACAAAACCAATCCTTCTGTTAAAAAAGTTCTTGCAATTATACCAGGTTTTAATAACAGGTTAAAACAGGCGGAACAGATGAATGAGGTGCAGAGGCAGCAAAAACTCATTGAAGAAGAAAAAAATAAGCTTAAAGCGGAATGGGACAATATTGAAAAGAAAAAACAGGAGTTAAAGGTCAAGGAACAGGAGCTAAATAATCGTGAGCAGGAATTAAAATTAAAAGAATCCGAGCTTTTGGCTACCCGGGCGAAGTTAGAAACAAATTTAAAGAACATAAAGGATATATCCCAATATTACGAGTTGATGGATCCGGGCAATGCGGCTAAGATTTTTGCCACCATGGATGATGAGCTTATCATCCAGATATTCCAGAATATGAAAAAAGAATCGGTATCACAAATTTTATCTGCCCTGGACCCCAAAAAAGCAGCGTCCATCACTAAAAAGATGAGTGGAATATAGGCTAAAAAAATCAGTGAAAGGAGGTGAGAACATGGATATAACGGGATTGGCTGCGGTTTTAAATAATGGTCCCAATAAAACTTCCGCCGGCAAAAAAGATGTTTTAAAAGCGGCCGCTAATTTTGAAACTATTTTGCAGGAATTTGAAAAAGAATCTGCAAAAGATTTAAAAGAGATAGGACAAAATCTCAATGTTGTTTTATTGCAGCTTCTGGCTTTGATAAATATGGGCCAATTGCCGGATGAAAAAGCTAATGGGGCTGTAAGCGATGACGTTAATAATTTGCAAAATCAACTTTTAGTACAGAATACTGTACGCCTGCTTGATAATGGTGAAATAAACAGTCTATGGAAAGATTTGGTGACCCGTTTTTTTTCGGAAGGCAGGCTTAACGAAAAAATAGCGGCAAAATTTTTCGAGGCATTGAAGTCCTGCAGCCCGGAAATGGCAAAAGTAGATATTAATTCATTTCTGGAGCAACTAAAAAAACTGTTAAATCAAAAAGCTGATAGTATCAAAGCAGCGAATGAAAACGAAAGTTCTATTGTACAGAAAAAATCCGTTGAAGTGGAACAAACCGGGGGCTATAACCTTGCGCCGATGAAAAAAAGTGAAAAGTTCCAGATAGACATCGAAGCCAGTGCGGCAAAACGGGATAATAATACAAAAGAGATGGATATGAAAAAAGAACAAAACCAAATAAAAGAGTGGGTTTCCAAAACAGGAAAAAGTTACTCTGAAGTAATTCCGGTACAAAAATCGTTTAAAAACACTTCAGACATCGATTTTCCCGTTTTAGAAAGATACTCAAACGAAGTATTGCCTGAAAGTAAATCCACAGGTCTTAATGAAAAAGTGCATTTGTCTCAGGAAACCAGACCATTTGCTATTAAAACATTGGAACAGATAGTGGATAAGATTCAACTGGCTCTGAAAGGCGGAAGAAGTGAATTAAGCCTCAAGTTAAAGCCCGAACATCTGGGGAATGTCATGGTCAAGATTTTTTCGGATGGAAATAAACTTAGAGCGGAACTTTTCATAGAAAATGCCTATATACATGAAGCCATGCAGTATCATGTCCAGGAACTGAAGAACCAGATACAGCAGCATGGTTATAATCTAACAGAAGTCAATATTTATCAGACATCCGACTGGCAGGCCGGGAACTTTAATGGCAGGGAATTTGAGAGAAACTATGAATTTCACCATTCCAGAAAAACAAGATATAACTTAAAAGATGAAGAACAGGTCAGGGAAATAACTTCACTGAAATATTTTAATGGCCTGGAGAATACAGTCAGTGTCAATTATGTCGTATAAGGAGGGATATCATGTCATCCGTAAATACTTATTATAACATTAATGGAACATCCAATACCGAAAAGCATAAACCTGGTAATGCCAATTTAGGAAAGGATGATTTCTTAAAGCTTCTCGTGACGGAACTTAGAAATCAGAATCCGCTAGAACCCCTGGATAGCAAGGAATATATCGCCCAGCTAGCCCAGTTCAGTTCTCTGGAACAGATGCAAAATTTAAATCTACAGCTGGCCGGTCTTTCAGCGGTAAACGTGATTGGCAAAACGGCAAAGGCTTTTGATGAAGAAGAGGAAAAGGAAATTGCAGGGCAAATAACAGGTGTTGCTTTCGACAAAGGGAAAATAAGTTTAATGATTGGAGAAGAGGGAATCAAAGTTCCCATGGAAAAAGTATTTGAGATAAGATAAGACAAGGGGGGATATGATTGCCGGATTACATAAAAATTCCGCCTCAAATTAACAGCGGGATAAGAACCGGAGAACCTAAGGCAACAGGGGAGCAGGGCGGGAGCAAAGCTGAAACTTTTCAGAAGATATTACAGCAAAAAATCGATCAAAGGGATCTAAGGATATCCAATCACGCTCAAATGCGAATGAATATGAGAAATATCCATCTTAACCCGGAGCAAATGGTAAAACTCAATAACGCTGTAGACAGGGCAGCCCAAAAGGGCGTGAGGGAATCCCTTATCTTAATGAATGACCTGGCTTTTGTGGTGAGCATCAAGAACAGAACCGTTATAACGGCTGTGGATGGCCCCAGCATAAAGGAAAATGTATTTACAAATATAGACGGTGCCGTAATTGTATGAGCTGGACCGCAAGGAGGCTCAAAGCTCCGGAATGACTGAAGGAGCTGGCACCTAAAAAATAAAGGAGGAATTTATTATGATGCGGTCAATGTTTTCCGGTGTGACAGGATTGAGAAACCACCAGATAAAGATGGATGTCATTGGAAACAATATAGCCAATGTCAATACCGTCGGATTTAAAAAAAGCAGGGTTACCTTTCAGGATGCGCTCAGCCAGACCATGAGGGGAGCGGCATCTCCCCAGGGAAACCGGGGTGGGACCAATCCCATGCAGGTAGGACTGGGCATGACCATAGCCACCATCGACACCATACATGCCCCCTCGAGCCTGGAATCTACAGGCAATATGACCGATATGGCCATCGAAGGTGATGGATTCTTCATAGTGAGCAACGGCATGGATAGGTTTTATACCAGGGCAGGAAACTTCAGCTTTGATGAAGAGGGCAATCTGGTCAACACAGCCAATGGATTGAAAGTGCTTGGCTGGCAGGATACAAAATCATATACGATTCCTGCGGATAAATCTCCCCAGAATATAAACCAGATTGTTATTAAAAAAGGCATGATGATGGAAGCAAGGGCCACGGATGCCGTGAGTTTTGCAAAAAACCTGGATGCAGGAGCTACGAATGGTGATAGTTATAAATTGCCATTTAAAGTATATGATTCATTGGGCAGAGCTCATATTTTAAATATAACTTTTACAAATACTAACCCGAATGAATGGGGATATGTTATTACTAAAGATCCAAATGATAGTTTAATAACAAACTTGACTGGTGATAATGGAACTTTGAAATTTGATATAAATGGGAAATATGATCCAGCTGCAACGGGCTCTTTATCCCAAGTGCAGATAACAATAACTGGAGCCAACACGATTACATTTACACCTGATTTTAATGAAGTAACCCAGTATGCCAAAGAAACTACAGTAGACCTTTCTTCCCAAAATGGTTATGCCGCAGGGACTTTGCTGGGTATATCAACAGATACTAATGGCGTTATTTCCGGGGTGTTTGACAATGGGCAGAGCAGGGAACTGGCCCAGGTAGCCCTGGCCAACTTTGACAATCCCGGAGGCCTAATAAAAGCCGGCGAGAATCTTTACCGCTATTCAAATAACTCCGGCGAGCCTCAAATAGGCATGTCCGGCACCGGCGGCAGGGGCACCATATCGCCGGGTGCTCTGGAAATGTCCAACGTGGACCTTTCCGAAGAATTTACGCAGATGATCATCACCCAGCGGGGGTTCCAGGCCAATTCCAGGATAATAACGGCATCGGATGAGATGTTACAGGAGCTGGTAAACCTGAAGAGATAAATTTTTATGGCGACTTAAGGTTTTGATAAAATATCCCGGGTCCGGTGTAAAAACCGGACCCGGGGAAAAGAGGTGTCGCTTATGATAGAGCTAACAAAACTTAACGGCAGAAGTTTTATTCTGAACGCTGAGTTGATACAGACAGTAGAAGCTACTCCCGACACCGTGATAACCCTTACCAACGATACAAAATTGGTGGTGAAGGAAACAAAAGAGGAAGTTGCACAAAAAGTAATCGAGTATAAAAGAAAGATTTATGGAACTAAAAATCTATAGAAAGCGAAGAAGTTAATTTGATTAATATTTTGAAGGGAAGTGTAGCTGATGGACCTGGCTACGGTGATAGGTATTGTCAGCGGTATAGTAATATTTTTGTGGGCTATTTATATGGGAGGGTCATTAAGCGCTTTTATAAATGTTCCGTCGGCCCTTATCGTTTTTGGTGGCGTTCTGGCTGCTATACTGGTAAATTATCCTCTTGCAAAATTAATTGATGTGATGAAGATCTTAAAAATAGTATTTACAGAAAAACAGGTAGAAGCCGGAGATATCATAAAAAACATAGTAAGCCTGGCTGAAACCGCCAGGAGAGAGGGGCTGCTCGCACTGGAGGATGCCGCTTACCAATTGAAGGACGAATTCTTACAAAAGGGAATACTGCTCATTGTTGATGGCACTGACCCGGAACTGGTAAGAAACATTCTTGAAACGGAACTGGCTTTTTTGGAGGAAAGGCATAAAGAAGGTCAGAGCATATTTGAAACCATGGGAACGTTAGCCCCTGCCTTCGGCCTTATTGGTACAATCATAGGCCTTATCAATATGCTAAAACAACTGGACAATCCCAGCGCCGTGGGGCCCGGTATGGCTGTTGCCTTAATTACCACGTTTTACGGAGCCATTTTTGCAAATCTGCTATTTATACCTATAGCCGGCAAACTTAAAGTTAGAAGTAGAGAAGAAATACTCTTGAAAGAAGTCATGATAGAGGGTATGTTATCCATCCAGGCCGGAGAAAACCCAAGGATAATCGAAGAGAAATTGAATGCATTTTTATCGCCCAAAAAGCGGAATAATTTACGTGGGTCTAAATCCGTGGAGAGCGGTGGTGAAGACCTTGCCTGGCAGCAGACGACGAGGTAACGGTAATGAACAGGCACCCGGTTCTCCCCTCTGGATGACTACATACGGAGATATGATAACACAAATTTTAATATTTTTTGTATTACTTTTCTCATTGTCAAGTGTTGATGCAAAAAAATTCGACATGTTTATGACTTCTCTTCAGGGTTCCCTGGGAATTATACAGGGAGGGCAGACACTGGAGAAGGGAGAGTTTATTGAATCGGGGGAAGTGGGGCAGTTTCTGGTTTCAGCCGAAGAACAGAGGCAGTTTCAAAGGCTCGAGCAGAATGTGAAGGACATAGTGAAACAGAATAATTTAAATGGGGTTCAGGTCAATTTGGATGAAAGGGGTCTTGTAATCAGGTTTGTGGAAGGAGTTCTTTTTGATTCGGGGAAGGCAGATATCAAAGAGCAGGCCAAAGCCGTACTAAACAAAATTGTCCCTGTTTTAAAGCAAAGCCACCGGCAGATAAGAGTTGAAGGCCACACTGATAATGTTCCCATACATACGCAGGAATTCCCTTCAAACTGGGAATTATCCACTGCCAGAGCGGTCAATGTGGTAAGGTATTTTATAGATAAGCATAATTTTTCTCCATACTCGATGTCTGCAGCCGGATATGGTGAATACAGACCTATAGCGCCCAATGACTCAGATAAGCACCGGGCTTTAAACAGGAGGGTGGATATTGTCATTTTAAAATCAGTTTCCGAGAATGAGGAGCCTAAGTAAGGGGGAAAAGTAATGGCTACGGTTCAAACCAATCAGAGCAATAAGATAAATCTTCGAAGCATAATACTCATCATAATGGTGCTGTTTATATTGATGTTGATGACTACAGGAATAGCCTATTTTGTAGTGAGAAATTTTGCGGGGGGCAATACCGTCCATGTGGAATCAAATAAACAGGCCGTCACATATTCTGCAGGGGATTTTTTGACCAATCTTTCAGATAAAGGTTATATTAAGGTTTCCCTTGTCTATGTATTGGAAAATAAGGATATTGTGAAAGAACTCCAATCTAAAGATTATGAAATAAGGGACAGAATATTTGCCATATTAAGGTCAAAAAATTTTGAGCAAGTAAAAGACAGCCGCGGCATGGAAGAGCTTAGAAAACAGATTAAAGAGTCTATCAATACCATATTATCCGGCGGTAAAATTGTAGATGTGTATTTCACAAGTATTATCGTAAACTGAGAGAGGAGGGAAAATCTTGTCTGAGATTCTCTCACAAAATGAAATAGATGCTCTCCTCTCGGCCCTCTCCAAGGGTGAAATCAGAGCCGAGGAAATAAAAAATAAAGAGACCGACAATAAAATAAAGGTATATGATTTCAAAAGACCAAACAAATTTTCTAAAGAGCAGCTTCATACATTGAGCATTATTCACGAGAACTTTGCAAGGTTGTTGACCACGTATCTTTCCGCCCAGTTAAGGACGCTGGTCCAGGTAAACGTCTATTATGTGGAACAGATGACATACACCGAGTTTATTTCGTCTATTCCCAATCCATCATTGATTTCTGTAGTGGATTTCTCACCATTGAAAGGTGCAGCCATCATAGAAATCAATCCATCGGTGGCCTTTGCTATAATTGACAGACTGCTGGGAGGTACCGGAGAGTTTAGGGAAAAATTGAGGGAACCTACAGAAATAGAAAATGGCATTATTGAAAAGATTTTCTTCAAGATGACATCAATTCTGCATGAAGCATGGAAAGACATTACCGAAATAAATGCGTCGATGGAAAAGTTAGAAACTAATTCCCAGTTTATACAACTGGTATCTCCAAACGAGGCAGTTGCGCTGATTACCTTCAATGTTAAGATCGGTAAAAGCGAGGGTATGATTAATATCTGTATACCTCATATTGTTATAGAACCAATAATATCAAAGCTATCCACCAGGATATGGCTTTCCAACGCTAAAAAAGAAGTCTCAGAAAAAACTGTACATTTTTTAAGAAATAAAATAAGCAGAATGAAAGTGGAAGTAAAAGCAGTCATAGGAAGTGCGCAAATTACTGTGAACGATTTTATTAACTTGAAGTTGGGCGATGTCATACCACTGGATAAAAACATCAGGAGCGAAACGGATATTTTTATCCATAACAATTTAAAATTCAAGGGCATTGTTGGTATTCATCACAACAAAATGGCTGTGAAAATAACAAGATCAGTGGCGGAGGAGGAAAAACATAATGGATGAGAATATATTGTCTGATGATGAAATAAGAGAACTTATAAGAAGCGAAGATTTGCTAGAAAATGTGCTTACGAAAGAAGAAAAAGATGCCCTTGGAGAAATAGGCAATATTTCGATAGGCACTTCAGCGACTACTTTGTATTCTTTGCTCCGAAACAAGGTGGTAATAACAACTCCTTATGTAAGCATTACAAAAATGAATGAGTTAAAAAAAATGTATCCCGTTCCTTTTATAGCTATAGAAGTATCTTACACTAAAGGTCTCAATGGAAGCAATATTATGATAATAGAAGAAAATGACGCAAAAATAATTGCAGATCTGATGATGGGAGGGGATGGAAAAAATGTCGGAGTTGAGCTGGATGACATAAGATTGAGTGCTGTGGGAGAGGCAATGAATCAGATGATGGGATCTGCTTCCACATCGTTATCTACTATGTTAAAAAAAGATATAAACATTTCCCCACCAAAACTTAGCAGAATAAATTTTGCCACCGATTCCCTGGAAGGTTACTTCAAGGGAAATGAAGCCATAGTTGTTATTTCGTTTAATATACAAGTAGGCGACCTTCTGGATAGCAAAATCTTTCAGCTTATGCCTATACCTTTTGCTAAAACGCTCGTAAAATATCTTTATAATCTATCCTTAAACGGTGGGGATGGTTTGGAACAGGCACCCGAAATTGAGGATAAGATGGCTTCGGAGAATATGCAAAATAAAACAATACCCCCCCGTGAAATAGAAGACAAAAATATACCTGAAAGGAGGAAAAATGTAACCGTGAGCCCGGTCCAATTTGAAAAATTTCAAGAAGAACCAGTCCCTCCCTCAAATGCCAGTCTCGATTTGATTATGGATGTTCCACTGGAAGTGACTGTTGAATTGGGTAGAACGGTTAAAACCATAAAAGAAATATTAGACTTTAGCCCCGGATCTATTGTAGAATTAGATAAGATGGCCGGTGAACCTGTGGATATTCTGGTCAATGGAAAATTTGTAGCCAAGGGCGAAGTTGTGGTAATAGATGAGAACTTTGGCGTTAGAATAACCGAAATTATAAATTCAATGGAAAGAGTAAATAGCTTACAGTAATTGGGAGGATGATTTCAATGGGAGGAATTTTAATAGTAGATGATGCAGCTTTTATGAGGATGATGATCAAGGATATTTTAACTAAAAATGGTTTTAAGGTGTGCGGCGAAGCCGAGAATGGAGCTGTTGCTGTTGACGTATACAGTGATTTAAAACCGGACCTGGTGGTCATGGATATAACAATGCCGGAAATGGATGGCATTGAAGCGGTAAAAAAAATAAAGGCAAAGGATTCCTCTGCAAAAATTATAATGTGTTCAGCCATGGGCCAGCAGGCCATGGTTATTGATGCTATTCAGGCAGGTGCAAGGGACTTTATTGTAAAACCCTTTCAACCTGAAAGAGTAGTGGAAGCCGTGAAGAAAGCCCTTGGATAGAAGGGAATGTCTATGAATAGATTATTCGATTCAAAATGGCAGGGATTTTTTATAGTTTTTATTTTGGTTATGGTAATTTTAGGTAACGCTTACGCTGCTCCACCTGATGTAAACAATTTAAAAACGTATAATTTTGATACCCCGAAAAATCAGGATGCTCAAAATTATTCTCCGGCAAAAAGCGTGGTTACTTTTTTTATATATTTTCTACTATTTTTAGTTATATCTTTGCTGGCATTTTTAACTACAAGGTGGATAGCAAGATTCCAGATAAACGCCCAGCCTAAAAGCAAATATATGGAAGTTATTGATGTACTGCCTCTGGGAAGCAATAAGGGCATATATATCGTAAAAACACCCCAGGGTCTGATGATGGTGGGGGTATCGGAAAAGAACTTTTTTATGATTTCAAAATTGAATTCCGACGAGACCGAATTGATTAATGAGGTTGAATCCAATACGAGTCTTATGAACAAAAATTTTTCCACTCAGTTAGAATATTTTTTGAGGCATTTAAAAAGAGAGCCGGGAAAAAAACATAATGGTGATCATTCATGAATAAAAATGAGAAATTAATATTCAAAACAATACTACTGACTGTTTTTTTTCTAAGCTTCGGCAAAGGGTTGCTTGCAGCGCCGGAAATTCCTATTCCATCGTTCCAATTTATTCAACCGGCAAAAAGTCCTGCGGAAACAGCGGTAACTTTGCAAATAATACTGCTTTTAACCGTATTGTCACTGGCACCCTCATTATTGATTATGATGACATCTTTTACCCGTATCATTGTTGTTCTTTCTTTTGTCAGAAATGGCCTGGGAACACAACAGGTACCGCCAAATCAGGTATTGATAGGTCTGGCTCTTTTCATGACTGTATTCGTTATGGCTCCGGTCTGGAGTAATATAAATACTGAAGCTTTACAGCCATATATGAACCATCAGATCGGCACCGAAGAGGCTTTAAAAAGAGCCCAAATTCCTTTGAGAAATTTTATGTTCAAACAAACCCGGGAAAAAGACCTGGCGCTGTTTACGCATTACGCAAAACTGCAAAAGGATATAAAAACACTGGATGATATTCCTACATATGTTTTAATTCCGGCCTTTATAATAAGTGAGCTCAAGACAGCTTTCCAGATGGGATTTGTGGTTTTCATTCCTTTTCTGGTAATAGATATGATTGTTTCAAGCACATTGATGTCTATGGGCATGCTGATGCTACCGCCCGTTATGATTTCCCTTCCCTTTAAAATACTTCTGTTTGTCATGGTGGATGGGTGGAATATTGTGGTGAATTCACTTTTGGCAGGGTTCCACTAGTGGAAAGGTGATGTAAATTGGCACAGGAAACTATTATCCATTTAGGGCAGCAAGCATTAACGGTAGTTTTGCTTGTTTCAGCTCCCATGCTAAGTCTTGGTATGCTGGTAGGTATTATAATTAGTATATTGCAGGCAACTACCCAGATACAGGAGCAGACCATGACCTTTGTCCCCAAAATCGTGGCGGTCATAGCTGCCATTTTGATATTTGGGCCATGGATGCTGACAGTAATCACCCAGTTTACTCAAAATCTTTTCAGCGAACTGCCCAATTTTATTTATTGATTTACTTCCGGTGAATGGTATGAATGCTTTATATGATAAAGACATAATCAAATTTTTTTTAGTTATGTTCAGATGTTCTGGATTTATAATGTTAACTCCGGTATTCGGAAGGCGGGAATTTCCAGTACAGGCCAAAGTTGGTCTGGCTGGTTTACTTTCACTGATTATTTATCCTTTTGTGCCGGATGTGGCATTAAATCTCAATTTATGGAATCTGGCAGTAATTATCATAAGGGAAACATTTGTTGGACTTTCTATTGGATACATAACTTTACTGATGTTTTCTTCACTTTATGTGACGGGTGAAATAATAGATATGCAAATGGGTTTTGGCATAGTCAATGTCATAGACCCTCAAAGCAATGCACAGGTGCCCATAATAGGAAATTTTTATTACATATTGACCATTCTGGTATTTTTAACGGTTAATGGCCATCATGTTTTAATATCAGCCCTGGTAAAAAGCTTTGAAATAGTGCCCATATCCGGAGCAACATTTGGATTGGATTTTCTGAGCATAATTATATCGAGTTTCCGGGAAATGTTCCTAATCGGATTTAAGGTAAGTTTGCCCGTGGTTTCCATAATATTTATTACCGATCTTGCGCTGGGGATTATAGCCAGAACAGTTCCGCAGATGAATGTTTTTATTGTTGGCCTGCCTATCAAGATCCTGGTAGGCATCGTGGGAATGGTTATTGTTTTACCGGCGTATCTGGTGGTATTGGATGTAGTATTCAGCGGCACATATGATAATATACTGACTTTGTTACAGGGAATGTTGAAAGTACCATGAACTTACAACTATTTGCCCAGGAGAAGACCGAGAAGGCAACACCTAGAAAAAGGCAAAAGGCCCGGGAACGGGGCCAGGTATTTTCCAGCAGGGAACTTGTTTCATCAGTGGTGCTGTTGACAGGTTTTGTGATTTTGAACCTTTTGGGGAAAAATTTATTGGAAAATATAACAAGCTATTTAAAATCAACATGGTTAAATCTCTTAAATAAAGAAGATTTATTTACCGTCACGGGGCTCCAGAAAACCTTTATCGAAGCGGTGGTTTTCATAGCAAAAATAACGGCTCCACTGGCGTTGAGCATTTTATTCATGGGGGTGCTCGTTAACTTTCTTCAGGTTGGTACGGTGCTAAGTTTTGAACCCATTATGCCAAAGCTTGAACGCATTAATCCCCTGGAAGGCATAAAGAGGATTTTTTCTAAGAGAAGCCTGTTGGAGCTTGTCAAATCGGTAGTCAAGATCCTGGTTGTCGGATATCTGGTTTACAGAAGTATTTTTCAAATCAAAGATTTATTTCCCTTAATGCTGGATATGGATGTATATTCATCTTTTAAAATCCTGGCGGGGATCTCCTTTAATATTGGTATAAAAGCGGGTATCATTTTATTTATCCTATCCATATTTGACTATATTTACCAGTGGTATGAATATGAAACCGGGCTTATGATGTCAAAGGAAGACATCAAGGAAGAATTCAAGGAAGTGGAGGGTAATCCTCAGATAAAATCACGGATAAAGCAAATACAGAGGCAAATGGCCCGCAGCAGGATGATGAGCGATGTAAAAAAGGCTGATGTGGTGATTACCAACCCCACTCACCTGGCAGTGGCCCTGGCCTATGATGCCAGCAAGAATCTTGCACCGGTGGTTCTGGCAAAGGGCAGTGACAGGATCGCGGAAAAAATTAAACAAATTGCGATTATGGAGGATATTCCCATTGTAGAAAACAAGCCGCTGGCACAAATTTTGTATAAGTCGGTAGAAATTGGGGATATGATTCCGGAAAATCTATACCATGCAGTGGCGGAAATCCTGGCCTTTGTTTACAGTTTGAAGGAAAGGAGGAATTAGAGTTGAAGTTTGGCGATGTTGCTGTTGCTTTGATGGCCATAATGGTAGTTGTAATGATGATAATACCGTTGCCGTCATCCATTCTTGATTTGCTGCTGTCATTCAATATAACCTTTTCTCTGGTAATTCTTTTGATTTCTATGAATATGGAAAAACCCCTGGATTTCTCTATTTTTCCTTCAATGCTTTTGCTCACCACATTATTGAGATTATCCCTCAACATTTCCTCCACCAGGCTGATATTGTTAAACGGATATGCGGGAAAGGTTATCGAGTCCTTTGGTAATTTTGTCGTAAAGGGAAATGTGCTGGTAGGGTTTATTATATTCCTTATTATCATTATAATGCAGTTCATAGTCATCACTAGAGGCGCCGAAAGAGTTGCGGAAGTAGCAGCCAGATTCACCCTGGATGCCATGCCCGGTAAACAGATGAGTATTGATGCAGACCTGAACTCGGGTTTAATAAACGAGAGCGAAGCACGCCGGAGAAGGACAGAGATACAGAGAGAGGCCGATTTTTACGGGGCCATGGATGGTGCCAGTAAATTTGTGAAAGGTGATGCCATAGCGGGGATAATTATAACAGTCATAAACATAGTTGGGGGCCTGATAACCGGAGTATTGTTTCAGCACTGGGATATTATGACTTCAATAAACCGTTATACGCTTCTTACAGTCGGGGATGGCCTTGTAAGTCAGATTCCTGCCCTCCTGGTTTCCACAGCCACCGGTATAGTGGTAACCAAAGCTGCAAGTGCCGGAAATCTCGGCGAAGATTTGATAAAACAGCTCATCTCATATCCCAAACTGTTATTGCTGGCCTCGGGAGTATTAGCATTTTTTGCAATTATACCTGGCCTTCCTCATATACCGTTTATTACTCTGGCGGGAGCACTCGGATATATAGGTTTGTCCGTCCAGAGAATTTCAGAACGCGAAAAACTGAAAAAAGACAAACATCAGAAAGAAAAAGAACTGGAAGAAATGAGAAAACCCGAAAACATCTTTTCACTTCTCCAGGTAGACCCCATAGAAGTGGAGTTTGGATATAATATCATTCCCCTGGCCGATGTGAATCAGGGTGGTGACTTGCTCGATAGGGTGGTTATGATTCGGCGGCAATGTGCACTGGACCTGGGAATGGTTGTTCCCATGGTTAGACTTCGGGACAATATCCAGCTAAAACCCAATGAATATGTGATTAAGATCAAGGGTGTTGAAGCAGCCCGCGGAGAAATAAAAACTGATCATTTTATGGTAATGAACCCCACGGGAGGCATGCCTGAAATCGAAGGTATACCCGCAAAAGAACCGGCTTTTGGCCTGCCAGCCAAGTGGATTACCGGCGAAAATAAAGAAAAAGCTGAGATGCAGGGCTATACGGTAGTGGATGCTTCTTCGGTTCTGGCCACCCACCTCACGGAAGTGATTAAATCCTATGCCCATGAGCTTATTGGCAGGCAGGAAGTTAAAAATATGCTGGACAACCTGAAGGAACAATATCCCTCCCTTCTGGAAGAACTGGTTCCCAAGGTTCTCTCTCTGGGGGAAATTCAAAAAGTTCTTTCCAACCTATTAAAAGAAAATATCCCCATCAGGGATATGGTTACCATTCTGGAAGCTTTGGGGGATTACGCAGGTCTTACTAAAGACACCGACATGCTCACGGAATATGTGAGACAGAGGTTAAAAAGGGTAATAACCCACCGGTTCACCAACGGTCAAAAAGTTCAGGTTATCACTCTTGATGGGCATCTGGAAAATCAAATTATGAATGCTATCCGTCAAAATGACCAGGGGACGTATATCGCCCTGGAGCCGTCATATATACAGAAAATCAGGACAGCGCTTTCAAAATTGGTGAACGAGCTGGGGCTAAAAGGCGTATCACCAGTAGTGCTGACAAGCCCTATGGTGAGGATGTACTTTCGCAAAATAGTAGAAGATTACGCTTCATATCTTCCGGTGATTTCTTATAATGAGCTGGAACCCGGCGTGGAAGTTCAATCAGTAGGGACGGTGATGATTTGATGAAGATAAAAACATACGTAGCCAACAATATGCAGGAAGCTCTATATAAGATAAAAAGCGATCTGGGAAAGGATGCTATAATATTACAGACAAAACATATTAGAAAGGGAGGAATCCTTGGCTTTTTTTCAAGATCCATGGTAGAGGTCGTGGCTGCTAATGACCTCGCAGTGACTCAAACCCCATCGAAAAAGGCTTATACGAATACTCGAATACATGAAACAGTGCCCCCTATAAAACCAACCGGTTCTATAGAGTTCCAAGACATAAAAATGACCTTGGCGAAGTTAAAGACATGATTAAAAATTTATACTCTAACCATTTACAAAAAAGTCTTGTTTCAGAATGGGGTTTTTCACCGGTATTTGAGATGTTTTACAAAAAGATGATGGCCATGGAAATAAATGAAGAACTCATAAACAGTATCTTCAGTAAGGTTTCACAAGCTCTCAAACCTGAAGAACTGAAGGATGAAAATGTGCTTTTCACCACAATCAAGAATGAATTAATATCTCAGATTGGAAAAATTGAACCCATTCATCTTTCCGAAGACAAGAATGTTATTGTAGCTTTTATAGGACCCACAGGAGTTGGGAAAACCACAACCATTGCAAAATTGGCTGCAAAATTTACCCTATATCATGAGAAAAAAGTGGCCATGATTACTGCCGATACTTTCAGGGTTGGTGCTATAGAACAGCTAAAGACTTATGGAGAACTTCTGGAGATCCCGGTGGAAGTGATTTACGGAAACGACGATATAAAAACAGCTTTGAACAGGGTAAAGGGATATGATCTGGTTTTGATAGATACCATGGGTTCAAGCCCAAATAATAAAATGCAGATCAAAAAGGTCAAGAGTTTACTGGATGCAGTAAATCCCACCGATATATACATGGTAATAAGCGCCACCACCAAAAGCCGTGATATAGGCGATATTTTGAACAATTATAAAGAATTAAATTTCAACAAATTGATTATTACAAAACTTGACGAAACCAGAACTTACGGTACTATAATGAACGCCGTTAAAATGACAGATAGTAATTTATCATATTTTACTGTGGGACAAAATGTTCCGGATGATATAGAAATAGCTTCGGCTGAAAAATTGGCAGGTATGATTCTGGGGGAGAACACATATGTATGAGCAGGCTTCGAAGCTAAAAAAAATTATGGATGAGAAACACCATCGCGAAGCACCCCAGGGAACTCTAAAAGTTTATTGTGTTACCAGCGGTAAAGGGGGAGTGGGTAAAACAAACCTATCGATCAATTTATCCTTAGTATTACAGGAATTGGGTAAAAGAGTCCTGCTGGTAGATGCCGACCTGGGCCTGGCCAATGTAGATGTAATTGCCGGGCTTTACCCAAAATACAATATTTCTCATATACTGAGTCGCGAGAAAACCATAAATGAGATCATACTGGAAGGCCCCATGGGGATAAAAATATTGCCGGGAGCTTCGGGCCTTTATGAAATGGCCAATTTATCGATAATGGAATTAAATTTTTTGATAAAAGCGTTTAATAGTATTTCTCAGGATTTTGATATTGTTGTTATCGACACCGGTGCCGGTATATCAAAACATGTATTGAGTTTTGTTCGATCATCGGACGAAGTCATTATCGTGACCACTCCGGAACCAAGCGCTATTACCGATGCCTATGCTGTAATAAAATTAATTTATAAGTATTCTCAAAAAATACATGTCATTATAAATAGGGTTGATAATTTCAGAGATGCTGAGTTTACCGTTCAAAAAATATCGAATGCTTCTCGTAAATTTTTACATACCGATATCGATTATCTTGGATATGTGCTGGAAGACAGGAGCGTTTTCAAATCGAATATGGAACAAATCCCTTTTTATACTAGATTTCCTGAGAGCCTGGCTTCCAAATGTATTGCAAATCTCGGGAGGAAACTTCTATACGGGGAACAAAAACCGGTTCAATATAACTACACCTTTGAGAGTTGGGTAAAAAAACTCATGGCTTTTCTAAGAAACTAAACAGGGGTGCTAAACAGGTGGATTATACAACATTTCAAG
The DNA here is from genome assembly GCF_003691585.1 of Biomaibacter acetigenes. Classification (GTDB taxonomy): domain Bacteria; phylum Bacillota; class Thermosediminibacteria; order Thermosediminibacterales; family Tepidanaerobacteraceae; genus Biomaibacter; species Biomaibacter acetigenes. The sequence continues at coordinate 1,517,681 of NZ_CP033169.1, forward strand.
TGGGTATGAAAGTAAATATCGAAATAGAAAGAGGAGATGGAAACTTTTTTTTCCCTTCCAAAGTAGAAGATATAGAATTGGGGAATCTGGTTTTAGATATACCCATGAAGGGAAATCAACTCTTCCATATAGGTTTGAATGAATCTGTCAACATACATTTTTTCAAAGGGGATTCCTTTTATTATTTCATCGGGAAAGTAGTAGGGAAAAAATATACCCCTATTCCCGTATTGCACGTAAAACCTGCCAGCCCACCTATAAAAAATCAAAGAAGGGATTTTTTTAGAATAAAAGTAACTTTAAAAGTCAAGATAAGCCTTCTTGATACAGGTGAATGGGCAAATGGTTATATCAAAGATATAAGCGGCAGTGGCGCCCTGATTACTACGAATCGGGAGTTAAAGAAGGGAGATTTGATTAATTTAGAGATTACTCTTGTGTCAAAAATACTTGAAGTAAAAAGCAGAGCTGTTAGAGTCTGGAAAGAGGAGCGGTCCCAATGCTCCAACATGTATTATGTGGCCGTTCAATTTGTAGATATTGACGAGGTTAAACAGGATGAAATAATTAAATTTGTTCTTGCAGAACAAAGAAAACTGATCAAAAAGGGTTATAAAGTATAATTTATATAAATGTTACAATTGGTAGAATCAGTTAAATAGGATTAGAAAATGAGGTGGGAACATGAACAATCAATACCTTGACATTTTTCTGGAGGAATCAAAGGAACATATTCAAAATCTCAATAGCAACTTACTGGAACTTGAGAGTAATCCCGGGCAAGATATCATAGACGAAATTTTCCGTTCAGCTCATACTCTCAAGGGAATGTCAGGGACCATGGGGTTTAACAGGATTTCAGAAATAACCCATGAGATGGAGAGTTTGCTTCAGGATATTAAAGATGGAACAATATCCGTATCTCCCGAAGTAATCGATACCCTGCTGGAGTCAGTTGACTTTTTAGAAAAACTAATAGGAGATATTACGGAAAATGGGGAAGAAAGGGATAGAGACACAAAGGTTATTCTGGAAAAGCTGAGGCGAAAACCAGGCAATGCCACACCACTTAAAGAATCGGAAAAAGAGAATAAAAAACCTGAAGAGAATCATATTTTCAATGAATTTGAAGAACGGCTGATGAAGGAAGCTATAGCAAAAGGTTTATTGGTATGGGAAGTTTTGATAAAGCTGGATGCCAACTGTCTCCTAAAATCGGCCCGGGCCTTTTTGGTCTTTAAAACACTGGAAAGTTTCGGAGATATCATTAAAACCAAGCCCATTGTTCAAGATATAGAAGATGAAAAGTTCGATGACGAATTTACCGTGTATATAATATCTACGCACCAAAAACAGGACCTGGAAAAGGCCCTGGGTTCGATATCAGAATTAAAGTCCATTCTGATAAAAGAAGTGGAGCAAAGTTCTCTTGAAAAAGATCCGGGTAATTCTGAAGAATCTCCAAAGGAGACTGTTGCTTGTACCCTTGATGAGCAAAGTGTGAGGCACGCCAGTCATGTAAAAAAGACAAGTAAAACTTTGAGAGTGGATATTGATCGGCTGGACAACTTAATGAATCTTGTGAGCGAACTTATTATTATAAAGACCAGATTGGATGGCATGGATGAAAAAACCGAGGGGCAGAAAAGAAGGGAAGCCGTGGAATATCTGGAGCGGATTACATCAAGTCTCCACGATGCCGTCATGAAAGTCAGAATGGTCCCCATTGAAAATGTTTTTAATCGTTTTCCGCGTGTGGTTCGGGATTTGGCCCGGGAGCTGTCAAAGAATATTACTTTGATTATAGAAGGAGCTGAAACCGAACTTGACAGGACTGTAATCGATGAAATCGGTGATCCTTTGATTCATTTGATACGTAATTCGGCGGATCACGGCATAGAAATACCTGAAGAAAGGTTTAGGAAAGGCAAACCTGCTCAGGGAACCATAAAACTTAAAGCCTATCATGACGGTAATAATGTTGTGATAGAAATATCCGATGACGGAAGAGGAATTAATTTAAACAACGTATTAAAAACCGCCATTGACAAGGGTTTAGTCGATAGGGAGCGGGCAAAAAACCTCAAGGAATCCGAAATAATATCCTTTTTATTTGAACCGGGATTCAGCACAAAGGACATGGTAACGGATATTTCGGGCAGGGGAGTAGGTCTTGACGTAGTAAAGACCAAAATAGAGTCCCTGGGTGGTGGTATTGAAATAAATACAGTGCCCGACCAGGGTACTACTTTCTTAATAAGATTGCCGCTGACACTGGCCATTATCCAGGCTTTGATGGTTATGGTGGGTGAAGAAAAATACGCCATTCCGTTGAGTGCAATAAAGGAAACTGTAATAGTTGCATCAAAAGACATAAAAAAAGTCCAGAAAAACGAAGTTACTCTTCTGAGGGGGAATGTAATTCCCATATTGCGATTAGGAGAAATGCTGGATGTTGAAAGCAACGGCAGCTCTGAAGAAGATTTGACAGTGGTAATAGTAAAAAAGGGGGAGAGGGATATTGGGCTTGTGGTGGACAGCTTGATAGGCCAGCAGGAGATAGTAATCAAATCTCTCGGCAATTTTTTGAAAAATATAAAGTTCATCGCCGGAGCAACCATTCTTGGTGATGGAAAAGTGGCTCTAATACTGGATGTCAACACTATGTTTTAGAGGAGGGTTTTATAATGGTAGAAAAAATCCGTCAATTTGTAGAATTTAAACTGGGTGAAGAGGAATATGGGGTGGATATTCTCCAGGTAAAAACCATTGAGAGAATGATGCCCGTAACAAGGGTCCCTAAAGCCCCTTCTTTTGTGGAAGGCGTCATAAACCTGAGAGGGGAAATAGTGCCTGTAATCGACCTAAAAAAGAGGTTTGACCTGCCACCGGGTCAGATTACGGATAATACCAGAATTATTATCGTGACTCTGGAAGATATAACTGTAGGTATGATAGTAGATTCCGCCACGGAAGTGATTCAGCTTCCGCAGGAGGCCATTGAACCGGCTCCTACCATTACAAACGGCATAGACAGTAATTTTTTAGATGGAGTGGGCAAGTTAGATGGAAAACTATTAATTTTGTTAAATCTATCTAAAGTATTAAAACCGCAGGAAATTACCCAATTATCCGAGATGTGAAGGTGAAAATATATGTTTTCCGATATGGAATTGGATGCTCTCAAGGAGATAGGCAATATCGGAGCAGGCAATGCCGCTACGGCCCTTTCCTTGCTTTTATCAAATAAGATTAACATGAATGTGCCTAGAGTGGCAATAATTTCCTTTGATGATGTTTCAAATTCCGTTGGCGGGCCAGAAAACCTGGTAGCGGGTATATTTATGAGAATAACCGGCGATATTAGCGGAAACATCCTTATAATAATTCCCAAACCGAATGCTTATAACCTGGTAAATTATTTGCTAAAGCATCAGCCCGGGGAAGCGGGATTTTCAGCCATGGAGGAATCAGCACTTGTTGAAGTGGGAAATATTATTGCAAGTTCGTACATAGTTGCATTATCGGATTTTACCAAATTATCCATGAAGATATCGGTGCCTGGCTTTGCCTATGACATGGCCGGAGCCATTTTCAGTTTTCCGCTTAGTTTATATGGCTATATGGGGGATACCGCTTTTTTGATTGAAACGGAGTTTACGGAAGGTATTGATGATATTAATTTTCATTTTTTCCTGATACCGGATGATGAATCTTTGAAGGTACTTCTAAAAGCTATTGGAGTGAGTTCGTTTGGTTGGAACGGTCAGAGTAGGAATGGCGGAATATAAAGTGGCAAAATCACCAGCTATACTGGTCTCTTTAGGCCTGGGGTCATGCGTGGGCGTTGCCCTTTATGAGCCAACAAAAAAAATAGGCGGCCTTGCCCATGTTATGCTGCCTGACAGCAGTCTTAGCGGTAAAAAGGATTTCAATCCCGGAAAATTTGCCGATACCGCCATAGATATGATGATACAAGACATGGTAAAGATTGGAGTAGACCCCAAAAGGTTAACAGGTAAAATTGCCGGTGGAGCTCAAATGTTCCAGATTAAATCCGACAGCAGCATTATGCAGATAGGAAGGCGAAATGTGGAGGCTGTAAAGTCAAAGCTTGCCCTGCTAAACATCAAAATATTATCGGAAGATGTAGAGGGAAATTACGGAAGAACAATTGAGTTTAATTGTGAAACCGGTGAACTTACCATCAGGACTATAGGGCATGGCATTAAAAAAATATGATACCCGGGGTGGTAAGATGGAAGCTCTCAGGGCGGATAGATTATGGGCGGATTATAATGACACTAAGGACAAGAAAATCAAGGAACAGCTTGTAGAAAGTTATATTCCGCTGATAAAGCACATAGTAAATCGGATGGCCATTAGTCTACCTTCCTATATTGATAGTGAAGATTTGATAAGTTATGGTATTTTTGGTTTATTACAGGCTATTGAACGTTATGACGCTTCCAAAGGCGTGAAATTTGAAACATACGCTTACGCACGAATAAAAGGATCCATAATTGACGAATTGAGGAAACTGGATTGGATTCCACAAAATATTAGAAAAAAAGCCAAACTCCTGCAAAAGGCATATGCTGAATTGGAACAAAGCCTGGGTCGTACGGTAAAGGATGAGGACATATGTAATTATCTGAATTTGTCCAATGATGAGCTGCAGAATTTGTATAATGAAATTGCCTTTACCACTGTACTTTCTTTTGATGATTTACTTTTTACTGAAGATTACATGAGGGAGTCAGTCAGGCCTGATATAATGGCTGAAAAAAAGGAGGTAAAAAGGTTACTGGGACAGGCTATAAACCGTTTGCCTTATCAGGAAAAACTGGTTATTACACTATATTATTATGAGGGCTTAACCTTAAAGGAAATATCCAAGGTTTTAGAACTGTCCCAGGGGAGGATTTCCCAGCTTCATACAAAGGCAATTTTAAGATTGAGGGGTAGTTTGAGTAGAAAGCGGGCTATTTTTTAAAAAAGAAAGCCGGTGTTAATTCATGGAAAACCAAAATGAAAAGAAAGTAGAAAGAATGGTAGAATGGGCTATAGAAAAAGCAAGCCATAATAAACCTCAAGATGATGACATGAAGAACGATAAAAAAAAGAGCCACGAGACAGAAGAGGAAGTCTGCGAAGACGCCAGGTTTGAAGTGGAAATTTCAAAAGACCAGATGTATGCGACCATATATATAGTTCCGCCAAAAGGTGGAAAAATGGTTTCTTATGACAATATTATAAGTGAACTTGAAAAAATAGGAATAACTGAAGGCATAAATTATGAGAAAATAAGGGAAGTACTAGAAAAGGGCATTTTTTTTACAAAGGTGAAGATTGCCGAGGGTAAAGTTCCTGTTGATGGTCAAAACGCTCAAATAAAATACTACTTTGACATTCACAAGGAATTAAAACCCGCACTTACCGATGACGGGAAGGCCGATTTTTATAATCTGAATCTTGTGACCAACGTAAAAACAGGTGACCTACTGGCAGAGATCATACCACCCACCAAAGGTTTTCCAGGAAAGACCGTAACCGGTAAAACGATACCCGCCAGGGATGGTAAAGAAATCCAGTTTCGAACAGGGAAAAATGTGACTGTCTCTGAAGATGGGCGTAAATTGTTTTCAAACATTGATGGCCAACCGGTATTGTCTGATGGAAAAATCAGTGTGCTCCAGGTGCTGGAAATCAGAGGTGATGTGGGACCGGCCACGGGAAATATAGATTTTTTGGGTAGTATTGTTGTAAAGGGTAATGTAAAGAGCGGTTTTAAAATAAAAGTTGAAGGCGATGCCGAGATAGATGGGACTGTTGAAGCTGCAGAAATAGTTGCTGGAGGAAATATTGTCATAAAAAGAGGGACCCAGGGAGGTGGAAAGGGGTACCTGAGAGCAGGGGTCGATGTAACAGCCCGGTACATTGAAAATTCCACGGTGGAAGCAGGTCGGGACATCGTGGTCTATGAAGCGGTGATGCACAGCAACCTTGCAGCCGGTAAAAAAATAAAAATCGATGGTAAAAAGGGGTTGCTGGTGGGTGGAAACTGCAGGGCAGGAGAGGAACTTGTCGCAAAAACCATTGGTTCCCCCATGTGTACATATACCGAAATTGAAGTGGGAACAAACCCTGAGCAGAAAAAGAAGCTAATGGAAATAAACCAGAAATTGCAGACTATTCAGAATGACATAAATAAAGCCAGGCAAGCCATCGATTTATTGGAAAAATTGAAAGATAGAAATGCCTTGACTCCTGATAAGACAATTTTACTCGAAAAATTAAAACACACCCATGAAATTTTAAATGATCAAAAAATTGACCTTATCGGTGAAAAGGAAAAGCTTGAAATGATGATAACCAGTCAGGTAAGAGCAAGAGTATCGGCTTCCAATGCCGCAATGCCGGGGGTTAATATTGTGATAGGCAATGCAAGCCTCAAAATAAAAGATAAAATCGACCATGTCACCTTCTATAACCATGAAGGCCAGGTTAAATTTGGCACATATGAAGGATAGGTGATATTTATGTCAATGAGGCCTATAGACCTTCAGGTTATCATGCCGAAAACTGCGGAGGCCACAAAAGTTCAACAGGTCATAAAAGACAGCAATGAAGCACATCAAAGTTTGCTTTCAGCACAATTTAAAGAGCAATTGAAGTCTGCAAGAGAGAAGGTATATGAAAGAGCAAAACCTGAGGAAATAAAAGTCGAAGGCGATAAGGATAATAATAAAAAGGAAAAAGGTAAAAATAAACAGGGCAATAATAAGAAAAAAGGCGCTCCGAAAAATTCAAACCATATTGATGTAAGAATATGAAATCGGTTCTTAATAGAACTGATTTTTTTTTGAGTTGTAGAGGTTGATGACTTGACATTTATTATTAAATGAAGTATATTATTAACAGAATACCAACTAAAACGATAGGAATTAAGGTGAAATTCAGTGAAACTATCAACTAAAGGAAGATATGGTTTAAAAGCTATGTTTGATCTGGCTCAAAATTACGGGAGCGGACCCATTCCTCTCAAGAGCGTGGCCGAAAGGCAGGATATTTCGGAACATTATCTGGAGCAGCTCATTTCAAGCTTGAGGAAAGCAGGTCTTGTTCAAAGCGTCCGGGGTGCTCAGGGCGGATATACTCTGACAAAAAAACCTGCTGAAATAACTGTTGGAGATGTGCTGAGAGTTCTCGAGGGACCACTGGGCCTTGTGGATTGTGTGTTGGAACAGGATGCAGTAAAATGCTCCCGGGCCGATGACTGTATAACCCGCATCGTATGGGAGAAAATAAGGGACAGCATGATTAAAACCATGGATTCCATTACACTCCAGGATATGTGCGAAGAGGCCGAAAAAAGAAAAACCGGATGCAGGAATTACATGTATTATATATAACATTCAAAAAAGGAGTTGACCACTTATGAAAAGAATATATATGGACCATGCCGGCACCACCCCTATGAGGAAAGAAGTTCTCGAAGCGATGCTGCCTTATTTAACTGACAGATTCGGAAATGCATCTTCCATATATTCCTACGGAAGGGAAGCCAAGACTGCCCTTGAAGACAGCAGGGAAAAAGTGGCCGGTTTGATTGGGGCAGATGCCAGGGAAGTATTTTTCACCGCAGGAGGCTCGGAGTCGGACAACTGGGCTTTGAGAGGTATTGCTGCCGCCAATGGCGACAAAGGAAATCATATTATTACATCATCCATTGAGCATCATGCGGTTTTGCACACTTGCCAGGACCTGGAGAAACAGGGTTATAAAGTGACATATTTGCCTGTTGACAAATTTGGCCTCGTAGACCCAGAACATGTTAACAATGCCATCACCGATGAAACCATCCTCGTTTCCATAATGCATGCCAACAATGAGATCGGCACCATTGAACCCATTGCTGAAATAAGCAAGGTCATAAAGCAAAAACGAAAGAATATATATTTTCATACCGATGCGGTTCAGACAGTGGGTAAAATCCCGGTGAATGTGAATGATTTAGGCGTAGACCTGCTCAGTATATCTTCTCATAAGATTTACGGCCCAAAGGGTGTCGGAGCATTATATATAAGAAAGGGCACTAAAATAAAACCTTTTATAACCGGCGGAGCCCAGGAAAGTCAGCGAAGAGCCGGAACCGAAAATGTACCCGGCATAGTAGGATTTGGCAAGGCTGCGGAGCTTATAGGCAAGGAACTGGAAAAAGAGCATGAAAGGCTTTCAAAGTTAAGAGATAAATTGATTCACGGAATAATGGAAAAAATTCCTCATGTGCGTCTGAACGGTCACCCCACCCGGCGCCTGCCGCATAATGTAAATGTATGTTTTGAATTTATCGAGGGCGAATCCCTTCTTTTAAACCTTGACATGAAAGGTATATGCGCTTCCAGCGGCTCTGCATGCACATCGGGTTCTCTTGAGCCTTCCCATGTGTTGCTTGCCATAGGCCTTCCCCATAAAATTGCCCATGGTTCGCTCAGATTGACTCTGGGGCGGGATAACACAGAAGAGGATGTCAACTATATACTGGAAATTTTACCTGATATAGTAAGTAAATTGCGGGAAATGTCACCTCTTTTTGCTGAGAGAAAGGAGTTACCCAAAAATGTATAATGAGAAGGTTATGGACCATTTTTCCAATCCCCGTAATGTCGGGGAAATACCCGACGCTGACGGTGTTGGCCAGGTAGGCAACCCGGTTTGCGGAGATATCATGAAAATATTTATTAAAGTAAATAATAACGTAATAGAAGAAATTAAATTCAAAACCTTTGGCTGTGGTGCAGCCATAGCCACAAGCAGCATGGTCACCGAAATGGTGAAAGGTAAAACTCTGGATGAAGCTCTGAAAATAACCAATAAAGCTGTAGCGGAAGCTCTGGGAGGGCTGCCTCCGGTAAAAATGCATTGCTCTAACCTGGCGGCTGATGCCCTTCATGCTGCCATCGAGGATTTTCGTAAAAAGCAAAACAAGTAGGGATAGAAGTGAATAAAAACAAAGTAGTAGTGGCCATGAGTGGCGGGGTGGATAGTTCCGTCTGTGCCTATCTATTGAAAAAACAGGGATATGAAGTTATTGGCATGACCATGCAAATATGGCAGAATGCTCCCGAGGAAACAAGACTGAAAGAAGGTGGCTGTTGTTCCATTGGAGCAGTCTATGATGCCCGCCGGGTGGCCGATAAAATAGGCATACCATACTATGTAATAAATCTTAAAGATTTTTTTAATGAAAAAGTAATAAAAAATTTTATCAATGAATATGTGGAGGGCCGCACCCCAAACCCCTGTATTGTGTGCAACCGCCATTTAAAATTTGATGCTTTGCTAAAAAAGGCCCTGGAAATTGATGCCTTCTATTTAGCTACGGGCCATTACAGCAAGATTGAATATGATACTTCTACGGGGAGATATATATTAAAGAAATCGGTGGACCCTACAAAGGACCAATCATATGCGCTTTATAATCTGACTCAATTTCAACTGGAACACACTCTTTTACCTCTGGGTTATTATACAAAACAGGAAATACGCAAAATAGCCGAAGAAGCCGGCCTTTCCGTAGCACAAAAACCTGACAGTCAGGAAATATGTTTTGTGGATACAAATTACAAGGAATTTTTAAAACAAAAAGTGCCTGAAAAAATAATACCTGGACCATTTATGGATAAAAACGGAAATATATTGGGTGAGCATAACGGAATACCCTTTTATACAATAGGGCAGAGACGGGGTCTAGGTATTTCGGCGGGTAAACCGCTTTATGTCGTGGATATAGATGTAGAACGCAATGCCGTAATACTGGGCGGTGAAAAAGACCTTTTTGTAAAGGAATTTGTAGCTCACAACATGAACTGGATAGCGATTGATGAGTTAAAAGCCCTAAAACAAGTAAATGCAAAAATCAGGTATAATTTTAATGAAAGACCGGCAAAAATTATACCGGCAGGGCAGGACCAGGTAAAAGTAATTTTTGACCAACCCCAAAAAGCTGTCACTCCGGGGCAAGCGGTGGTGTTTTACGAAAATGATACGGTGGTGGGTGGTGGAATAATCAAAAAAAGAACTGATTTGAACTGATACGCCGAAGGCGTATTTTTTTTTTACTTTTTGGTTAAAATATATATAAAGTCTGTGTAGAGGTGAAAAAAGTTGATTGTCTGCCCTTTGTGCGGGGGAAATTCTATAGGAAAGGTAGGAAATAGCCAATTTTATTGCTGGGACTGTTTTGTGGAATTCACTTTGCAAAAGAACAAAGTTACAGTATACGAAGTAGGGGATGATGGAAGTTTATTGCCCTATAATCGCGAACAAAGTCAAATAATTGCTGGAGGTAGTTAATGATGTCCAAAGGCTTTTTGAACGGATTATTTATGGGAGCCATTACGGGAACTCTGATTGGAGTTTTCCTGAACCCCCAGTTAAAGCCTCAACATCGCAAAAAGATAAACCATATATCTCATGAACTGAAAAAACAGACCCAGGGAATCATCAATGGAATCAGGGAAAATAGAGAATAAAAGAATAGAGGTGAAAGATATCTCTAAACTCTTTTCCAACCGGATTTTATTTTACCGGCTTTTTTTGTTTAGTTTGTTCATAATCATTTTAATTTTGTTATTCAGTCAAAGAAAAAAGATTGAAGCTATTTTATTGCCTTTTGCTATAGGCCTGCTTATTTCATATATACTGGATCCTGTGGTGGTGTTTTTATCGACAAAAGGCATAAAAAGATCGATTGCTGTGGCACTCATATATTTTATTCTGATAGGATCAATAATTATTGCTCTTGTTTATATTATACCTGTTATTTTGATGGAGTTAAACAACCTTATTAATACCATCCCCTTTTATACTCGGGAAATCCAGGACATTGTAAAAGATTTTAAGATGAAATATAAAGCCACATTGCCGGCTGGTGTTCAGGAAGTTATCGATAGAAATATAGCCCAGATAGAAAAAATATTGCTTTCTATATTGCAGAACATAGCAAACATCATTATGGGATGGGTTTCAAGTCTGTTTAGCATAATTCTTGGTCCTGTGGTAGGTTTTTATTTACTTAAAGACCTGGATAAAATCAAAATAAATATGGTGCATTTCTTGCCATATAATCAAAAGCAACAGGTAATAAGTTTTCTTGAAAAGATAGATACTACTCTGGGAAGATATATCAGGAGCCAACTTATAGTAAGCTTTATCATAGGTATACTTACTACACTTGCTTTGTACATTCTAAGAATTGATTTTGCGCTATTAATCGGCCTTCTAGCCGGAATAACAAATATTATCCCTTACTTTGGACCTTTTATAGGCGCATTACCTGCCGTAATTATAACAATGCTCAGATATCCCCATAAAATTGTTTGGCTCATCATCGCTATTATCATAATACATGAACTTGAAAGTGGTGTTATTTCACCGCATATCGTAGGAGAAAACGTGGGTCTGCATCCTCTAACGGTTATTTTTTCGCTGCTGGTAGGCGGGACGTTTTTCGGTTTATGGGGAATGATTCTCGCTGTGCCGGTGGCAGCACTAGTAAAAATCATGCTGGTTTCAAGACTAAAAAAATCGTAAAATAATTAAAAGTAAATACCAAATAATATTGCGCAAGCTTACTTTTTATGGTATACTAACAAACGGTAAATTCACACGCCGCTGGATTTCAAAGAGGGTGCCGAAGGGTCTTTTTGAAAAATGAAACGGCGGAGGTTAAAACCAAGGAGGTGAAAAAGATGTCCATAGTTTCGATGAAACAGCTTCTAGAAGCGGGTGTTCACTTCGGGCATCAGACCAGAAGATGGAATCCCAAGATGAAGGAATATATTTTTACAGAAAGAAATGGGATTTACATCATTGACCTTCAAAAGACCGTCAAAAAAATTGAAGAAGCCTATGAATTCGTGAAAAATGTGGCTTCAGAGGGCGGTTACATTCTTTTCGTGGGGACGAAAAAACAGGCTCAGGAATCCATACAGGAAGAGGCCCAGAGATGCGGCATGTTTTATGTCAATCAGAGATGGCTTGGAGGTATGCTTACAAATTTTAAGACCATCCGTAAGCGCATTGACAGACTTCATGAACTGGAAAAGATGGAGGAAGAAGGCCTTTTCGAAGTTCTACCCAAAAAAGAAGTACTCAATTTAAGGCATGAAAAAGAACGCCTTGAAAAGTACCTGGGTGGAATTAAAAACATGACAGAGCTTCCTAATGCGCTGTTTATAGTGGACCCCAGGAAAGAGAAGAATGCAATTCTGGAAGCCAGGAAACTCCAGATTCCTATAGTCGCCATCGTAGATACCAACTGTGATCCCGATGAGGTGGATTATGTTATACCTGGCAACGATGACGCTATCAGGGCTGTAAAATTGCTGACGGAAAAAATGGCCGATGCCGTCCTGGAAGGTAAACAAGGCGAACAACTGGCAGTAGAAGAGTAATATTTTAAGGTAAGGGGGGCTTTATACCCTTACCTTTAATAATGTTGAGAAAAAAGGAGGTTAAGTGCCATGGTCACTCCGGAACAAGTAAAAGAATTGCGGGAAAGAACCGGTGCGGGAGTTATGGACTGTAAAAAAGCGCTTACTGAATCCAATGGAGATATGGAAAAGGCGATAATTATTCTCAGGGAAAAAGGCCTTGCCAAGGCTGCAAAGAAAGCCGGCCGCGTGGCTGCAGAGGGGATTATAGATTCTTACATACATGGCAATGGCAGAATTGGAGTTTTAGTTGAAGTAAACTGCGAGACTGACTTTGTTGCCCGCAATGATGAATTCAAAGGTCTTGTTAAAGATATAGCTATGCAAATTGCCGCAGCAAATCCCAAGTACATATCCAGGGAGGATGTCCCCCAGGATATCATTCAAAAGGAAAGGGAAATATTAAAAACCCAGGCTATTAATGAGGGAAAACCGGAGCATATAGCGGAAAAGATAGTAGATGGAAGAATAGAAAAGTTTTTTGAAGAAAATTGTTTGATGGACCAACCTTTTATAAAGGACCCCGACAAGAAAATTTCACAATTAATCATGGAGAAAATAGCCATAATTGGTGAAAATATTACCGTAAGCCGGTTCACGCGGTATGAAAGAGGAGAAGCCGTTCGCGAGGGTCAAACGCAGGAATAATTTTGAAAAAATAGAGACACTTAAGGTGTCTCTTTTTTAAAAAAGAGGATTTTCGAAGAAAATATAGAATATCTTTTAGCAAAGAGAGGGTTATGGATGCAAAAACCTATATATAGAAGAATTGTATTGAAAATAAGCGGTGAAGCATTAGCCGGGGAAAGGGGATTTGGCATCAACCAGGATACATTAAATTCCATAGCTGACCAGATCAAAGAAATCCATGATTTGGGAGTGGAAATAGCCATAGTGGTAGGTGGTGGAAATATATGGAGAGGTAGAAACTCGGACCAAATGGACCGTGCTACGGCCGATTACATGGGTATGCTTGCTACGGTAATAAATGCTCTGGCGCTTCAGGACGCTCTGGAAAACAGGGATGTTCAAACCCGGGTTCAAACAGCCATAGAAATGAAGGAGATAGCCGAACCCTATATAAGGCGCAGGGCCATACGACACCTGGAAAAAGGCAGAGTTGTTATTTTTGCTGCCGGCACCGGAAATCCATTTTTCTCCACTGATACCACTGCCGCCTTACGGGCAGCAGAAATTGAAGCTGAAGTTATCCTGCTTGCAAAAAAGGTTGATGGGGTTTATGATTCTGACCCGGTAAAAAATCCAAATGCCCAGAAATTTGAAAGCCTTGAATATATTGATGTTTTAAACAGGGGTCTGGGCGTCATGGATTCAACGGCTACTTCTCTTTGTATGGATAACAAGATACCTATCATTGTTTTTGGTATTAATGAGCCTGGCAATATTAAAAAAGTAATTTTTGGTGAAAATATAGGTACATTTGTCAAGGGGGGTTGATTATTTTGGATAAAAAAATTTTTAATGAGGTCGAAGAGAAAATGAAAAAGGCCCTGGGAAATTTAAAGGCGGATTTTGCCGCCATCAGGGCTGGAAGAGCATCAAGCGCTCTTCTGGACAAGGTCTTTGTAGACTACTACGGCACACCCACTCCTGTCAACCAGGTAGCTTCAGTCAGCATCCCCGAACCCAAAATGATACTCATCCAGCCCTGGGATATGAAAATGTTAGGAGCCATCGAAAAAGCCATACTGAAATCAGACCTACGGTTGACTCCCAACAATGACGGAAAGGTAATAAGGTTAATATTGCCCGAATTGACATCGGAAAGGCGTCAGGAACTTGTAAAAATGGCAAGGAAAAAAGCTGAGGATGCAAAAGTCGTTATTCGGAATATCAGGCGGGAATACAATGAAACCCTGAAAAAGATGGAAAAAAATCATGAAATATCCGAGGATGATCAAAAACGTTCTCAGGAAGAAATCCAGAAATTGACCGACAAATATATAGAAGAAATCGAAAAGATGTTTGAACATAAAGAAAAAGATATAATGGAGGTATAACACTATTGTCAAGCAAAAAGATTTACTGGGGATTCCATTAAAAAAGGTTCTAGATGTTTTAAAAGATCAGGGAATAGTTATTGAAAAGATTCGGTATACAAGACCTCCTAAAGGTGGCCAGAATTATTCCAGGGAAATGGTTGTCAGAATAGATAATAATAAAGAAGGCAGTGTAACACTCGTTGTGGCTCTGTTCCCTGAATTAAGAATGTAAGTTAAAAAGTTTATAGTTTTGAGGCGGGCTACAATAATGTATCCTGGTTATAAATTTAAACCATAAAACCCCCTTTTAAGGGGGTTTTATGATAAATTGTTAGGAGGAAACGATGAAGGCTGCCGAAATAAATATTGATAAATTAGACAAAAGCAAAATGCCAAAACATATTGCTATAATTATGGACGGTAATGGACGATGGGCAAAAAAAAGGGTCTTCCAAGAATTGCCGGACATTGGGCTGGAGCAGAAGTGCTTCGGGATATTGTAAAATTTTGCGCTGAAATAGAAATAAAAGTTTTGAGTGTTTTCGCATTTTCCTCCGAGAACTGGAAAAGGCCTTATGAAGAAGTAAATTCAATTTTAAACCTGCTGCTATACTATTTAAAAAAAGAGGTAAACAACCTACATAAAAATAATATTATAATAAATGTAACCGGTGAGTGGCAGAAACTTCCCGGTAATATAGCCGATGAAATAAATAGAGGCATCGAGCTTACAAAGAATAATACGGGTTTGATTTTGAATATTGTTCTAAATTATGGCTCCCGTAAAGAAATAGTTAAAGCTTGTAGGTATTTGTGTAATGAAGTTAAAAATGGTAAAATTAACATAGAGGAAATTGACGAAAAGATTTTTGAACAATTTTTATTCCACCAGGAATTTACCGGACCCCGATCTTTTTAATCAGACCCAGCGGGGAATTAAGAATAAGTAACTTTTTACTCTGGCAGATGCCTATACAGAGTTGTGGTTTACGGATAAATACTGGCCTGATTTTAAGCGGGAAGATTTACTCAATGCCATATTGGATTATCAGAAAAGAGAGCGGAGATTCGGAGGTTTAAAAAAACAAAGCAGGTGAATATATGCTTCAGAGAATAATAAGTGCAGTGGTCGGCATCATACTACTGGGTTATATAATAAATGTCGGGGGCTGGTTGTTTTTTTTAACCATATCTCTTTTAAATATATTCGCTATCTATGAGCTGCACAATGCCTTTAAAAAAATTAATATAAACATCACCTTCGGCCAATTGTCCGTATTTACTATAATGCTTCTTTTTTCGGCACAATACATATTAAAGCTGAATTTTATGATTATTCCATTGTCTCTCTGTTTTTGTTAATATATTTATATTTTTATACAGTATAATCAATAATACACAGAATCATATACAGACATAGTATTTTAGCATATTTTCCTATGTTTATACCTCCACACTTTTTATGTATTTTATTTTAATGAGAAACCTGTTTAATGGAATATATTATATCTGGTGGGTTTTTATAACTACCTGGGCTTGTGATACAGGAGCTTTTTTACAGGTATTCTTTTCGGTAAAAACAGGTTGGTACCCAACATAAGTCCTCATAAAACTATTGAGGGTAGTGTGGGAGGAATATTATCCAGTATAGCCGCCAGTATTATTTACACAAGGCTACTCTTACCTGGAATAATTTTTTTGGACTCATGATGGTGGGATTTTTAATCGGTGTTTTTTCTCAGGTGGGGGATTCTTTACTGCCTCATTAATAAAACGGTACTGTAATATTAAGGATTTTTCAAAATAATTCCGGGGCATGGGGAATTCTTGACAGGTTTGACAGCGCTCTATTTTCCTTTCCTGTAGCTTACTATTACATAATACTTTTTATACAAAAGGGTGGTCTCCTGTGATAAGAAGCAGTAACAAACCATTATTATTGTTTTTAGTAACTGTAGTGGTAATAACAATTTTCATTGCCATAGCCTTAAAATTTCTACTGCCATTTATTATTGGTATATTTATAGCTTTTTTAATTGAGCCCGTAGTAAGTTTAATTGAAAAAAGTCGGGGCTGGATAGAGGGTTAATAGTAGGGGTCGTTCTGACTGCTATGTTTTGCCTTTTTGGTTATATTTTTACATTGATAATAACACGCCTTACCTTTGAGTTGAGTAAGCTGATACATACTCTTCCGAACTATTACAATTATTACAATATGGTTTTCAATAAAATCTCGGCATATCTCTTATATTTTTCCACCAAAATTCCCGAGGAGATTCTTGAATATATCAAGAACAATCTAAACCAGATATTATCCACTATGACAGGCTTTTTATCAAATATTTATAGTTTTTTAATGGATAAAATTACCATGGTTCCAAACCTTTTTGTTAATATTTTTGTGTTTTTAATTTTTGTTTTTCTCTTCAGTTACTTCTTTTCAAAGGATAAAGCAAGATCATGAAATTTTTGATGAATATTTTGCCCGATACTCTACAGGAAAAAATAAAAAAGGTCCAGATTGAACTTTTTCTTTCTTTTATTAATATGATAAAAGCCCAGGTTATTCTTGTCACGATATCCACAACCATTACAATTCTGGGTTTTTACATCCTCAAGGTAGATTACGCGCTTACATTGGGTCTAATATGCGGCCTACTTGATATATTACCACTTTTTGGCCCGAGCCTCGTTTTTATACCATGGATTATATTTTCGGTAATTATGGGGAATATAAGTTTTGCCATGGGTTTATTGATACTTTATGTTATAATAATAGGAAGCAGGCAGATTTTCCAGGCCAAGATAATTGGTCAAAACCTTGGAATCGATCCATTATTGACATTAGTATCTATATATCTGGGCATAGAGATTTTTGGATTCATGGGATTATTTATCGGACCGCTGGTGGTGGTTATCATGAGGGCTTTGATACATTCGGGGATTATTCCTCCATTATGCGGAACTAAATAGCAACATATTTGGAAGGTGAAGCATTTGTATACCATAATAGCATCTGTTATAGTTTTTGGAATGCTGATTTTTTTTCATGAGTTTGGTCATTTTATCTTAGCAAAACTATCTGACATAAAAGTAAGGGAATTTAGTCTGGGGTTTGGACCGCAGTTATTTAAATGAAGCCCGGCGAAACGGAGTATTCTATAAGGGTGCTTCCCCTTGGAGGCTTCGTAAAAATGGAGGGAGAAGACACTAAAACCGCTGACCCCAGGGCTTTTAACAACAAACCCATAATAAGCCGTCTGGGAGTGATTTTTGCAGGTCCTGCCATGAATTTTTTACTGGCTGTATTACTCATTGCTATAATAAGCTTCTTTGCCGGTATTGCCACAACAAAGATTTCGGTCATACCTGGCGAACCTGCTGACAAAGCCGGCCTGAAAAATGGAGATGTAGTTTATTCCATAGATGGTCAAAAAGTAAGAACATGGGATGAAGTGGTGAACCTAATAAGTCAAAAGCCCGGTCAAAATGTTAGCATTGTGGTGTTAAGAGACGGCAAAGCTATGGATTTTAACTTAAAAACAGAAATAGAACATGGTACGCAACGTGGAATCATCGGAATAAAGTCGAATGTGGTAAAATATTCTGCGACCGAGAGCATAAAGTCAGGAGTTCAGAGGACTTTCTGGATTTCCAAAATGATCCTGGTGGGGCTTTTACAAATAATTAGGGGAAAAACCAGACCCGATGTGGTAGGCCCCATAGGTATAGTGCACATGGTAGGTGAAGCCGCCAGAGTAGGTATATTCAATTATTATACCTTTCAGCCATTATAAGCATTAACCTTGGTCTGTTCAATTTATTACCAATACCTGCATTGGATGGGAGCAGGATATTTTTCCTCATAGTGGAATTTTAAGGGGAAAGCCCTTAGAACCGGAAAAAGAAGGATTTATTCATTTTATAGGATTTACTCTGCTGATGATTCTCATGATAATAATCGCTTATAAGGATATTATGCGTTTTATCTTTTTTTAAATGGGGGAAACTTATGCGAGACTTTTTTACTACTCCTTCCAGGAGAAAGACAAAAAAAGTTATATTGCGAGATGTGGCTGTGGGCGGCGATGCGCCCGTATCGGTCCAGTCCATGACAAATACTAAGACTTATGATGTAAAGTCTACGGTAAATCAAATCCTGCATCTGGAAGAAGCAGGATGTGAAATCATAAGGGTCGCAGTACCGGATATGGATAGTGCATTAGCCATCTCAGAAATAAAAAAACAAATTCATATTCCGCTGGTAGCGGATGTACACTTTGATTACAGGCTGGCTATTGAATCCATGAAACAGGGAGCTGATGGCCTGAGGATAAATCCCGGCAATATTGGTTCAAAAGACAGGATAAAGAAGATTGTAGATGTCGCCCTGGAAAGAAAAATACCCATAAGGATTGGCGTAAATTCGGGTTCTCTTGAAAAAGATTTGCTTTCTAAGTATGGAAAGCCCGTGCCCGAAGCTTTAGTTGAAAGTGCCCTGCGCCATGTGGAAATTCTTGAAGACATGAATTTTTCCGATATAGTTATTTCATTAAAATCATCCGATGTCTTGACAACGGTAAATTCTTATAAGTTACTGGCTGAAAAGGTGGATTATCCTTTTCATCTTGGGATAACCGAGGCGGGGTCTATATTTTCCGGGACAATTAAATCATCCGTAGGACTTGGGATATTGCTTTATCTGGGAATAGGAGATACAATAAGGGTTTCTCTGACTGGAGACCCCGTGGACGAAGTCAAAGTAGGGTATGAAATTCTCAAAAGCTTAAAATTAAAAAATAACGGAATCGACCTTATTTCGTGTCCCACCTGCGGTCGGTGCGAAATCAACCTCATTAATATCGCACGCGAAGTTGAAGAAAGATTAAAAAATATAAGAAAGCCTTTAAAGGTTGCGGTAATGGGCTGTGCCGTCAACGGGCCCGGGGAGGCCAGAGAAGCGGATATTGGTATAGCCGGTGGCAAAAAAAAAGTGGCGCTTTTTAAAAAGGGCGAGATTATTAAATCTGTACCCGAGGAAAGGGCAGTTGTAGAATTAATGGAGGAAATACGCAAACTGATCAATTAATGTTCAATTTGACAAAGCGAAATAATTCTGGTAAAATATGCGTAAATTCTTGATATACCAATGGATTATGATGGAGAATAGTAAAAAGCATTTTTGATGTAAAGAGAGCAGTTCTCATGGGCTGAAAAGGCTGCCATCAAAGGCTTTTGAACCCGGCTCCAGAATCTGCAGAAATGCCGGTGGTGCCGTTATACATTAAGAGGATTTCACCAAGTAGGGTGGTACCGCGATAAACCTTCGCCCCTTCAATGCGAGGGTTTTTTAATATTAATATTATTATTTTGAAAGGAGCAATGTTATGGAAAATGAATATGTAAAAGAGATTACATCAAAGTCTCAAGATTTCTCCCAGTGGTATGTGGATGTAATATTGAAAGCGGAACTTGCCGACTATTCTCCGGTAAGAGGTTGTATGGTTATAAGACCTTATGGTTATGCTGTATGGGAAAATATGCAAAAGCTTCTGGACGCGCGGTTTAAATCAACGGGCCACAAAAACGCGTATTTCCCTCTATTTATTCCCGAATCGCTCCTTAAAAAAGAAGCCGAGCATGTGGAAGGGTTTGCGCCTGAGGTAGCATGGGTCACCCATGGGGGCCAGGAAGAACTGGCCGAGCGCATTGCCGTAAGGCCTACATCT
Organism: Biomaibacter acetigenes; assembly: GCF_003691585.1. Lineage (GTDB taxonomy): Bacteria > Bacillota > Thermosediminibacteria > Thermosediminibacterales > Tepidanaerobacteraceae > Biomaibacter > Biomaibacter acetigenes. The sequence goes on from NZ_CP033169.1 coordinate 1,537,915, forward strand.
GAGACCATAATTTGCAGCATGTATTCAAAATGGATTAAATCCTGGAGGGATCTGCCTGTCCTCATTAATCAGTGGTGTAATGTGGTGCGCTGGGAAAAAAGCACCAGGCCTTTTTTAAGGACTGCTGAATTTCTGTGGCAGGAAGGCCATACTGCACACAGGACCGAAGAAGATGCGGAAGAGGAAACTCTTAAAATGTTGGAAATATACAGGGATTTTGTGGAAACTGATCTGGCTCTGCCTGTTATAAAAGGAAGAAAATCCGAGAATGAAAAATTTGCCGGGGCTTTAAGAACATATACTATCGAAGCTATGATGAGTGACGGAAAGGCTTTGCAGGCAGGTACATCTCACAATTTGGGCCAGCATTTTTCAAAGGTGTTTGACATAACATTTCTGGACCAGGATGGTCAGTTGAAAAATGTATGGCAGACATCCTGGGGAGTTTCTACCCGTTTGATTGGCGCCATCATTATGACCCATGGGGATGACAGGGGCCTTAAGCTTCCGCCAAAGATCGCTCCTGTACAGGTAATCATTGTACCAATATCAAGCCAGAAGAAAGATATGGTATTGAACAAAGCCGCTGAGATTTTTGCACGGTTGAAGCAGGATTTCAGACTGGAAATGGATGACAGAGATGAATATACACCGGGCTGGAAATTTAACGAATGGGAAATGAAAGGGGTCCCCGTGCGCCTTGAGGTGGGTCCCAAGGATATAGAGAAACACCAGGTCATTCTGGTAAGAAGGGACACAGGGGAAAAAATAAGTGTTGATGAGTCGGAAATAAATTCTAAATTAAAATCCCTGCTTGACGAAATTCAGGTCAACATGTTCCGACAGGCAAAACGGTTCATGGATGAAAATACCAGAGAAATAGAGGACTTTGAAGAGTTTAAGAAGGTAATAGAGGAAAAAAGAGGCTTTATCAAAACTCACTGGTGTGAAAATGGGGACTGTGAAAAGTTTATTAAAGAACAGACCGGGGCGACCCTGCGGTGTATACCCTTTGAACAGGATGCTGGTCCCGGCAGATGCATAGTTTGCGGCAAAGAGGCAAATAAAGTTGTTTATTTTGCGAAATCCTATTAGAATGGGGTTGGATTTATGTCGGTGGCCGCCATTATCCCGGCTTATAATGAGGGTAAAACTATCGGTAATGTATTAAAAGTTTTAATGGCAATGAAAGACCTTGATGAAGTGATTGTGGTCAATGACGGATCCGGCGATAATACTGCAACGGTTGCAAGAAACTACAATGCCAGGGTTGTCGACCTTCCCAAGAACAGTGGAAAGAGCATCGCGGTACTTACAGGTGTGAAAAACACCCAGGCTGAAATTATACTGATGCTGGATGCCGATCTGGTTGGTTTAAAAGAATTACATGTTCGGGAACTGCTACAACCGGTTTATTCCGGGGAAGCGGCCATGACCATCGGCATATTTAAAAATGGCAGGGGAGCTACTGACCTGGCGCAAAGGATAGCTCCCTTCCTTTCCGGCCAGAGGGCTTTAAAAAGGGATGTTTTTGATAAGCTTGAAAAATATTCAGTGAAGGATTATGGACTTGAAATAGCTCTTACTTTAATGGCTGAGAGGGAAAATATAAGGGTCCGGGAAGTGGAGTTGAGAAATTTAACCCATGTGATGAAAGAAGAAAAAAGGGGCCTTTTGGCAGGGTTCCTGTCACGTATAAAAATGTACTGGGATATTATATATTGTGTTATAAAATTCAGGCTTGAGGTGTTCTAAAATGTCCTTGGGTCAAGTGGAATTGGCTGCAAGGCTCCTCCTTTCCATTATTTTCGGAGGAATTATAGGAATAGAAAGGGAAAGTGTCAACAGACCGGCAGGTTTCAGGACCCATATACTGGTGTGTGTGGGGTCTACTTTAACCATGCTGGTTTCCCTGTATATTTTTGAACAATTTAATTCCCGCACCTCTGTAGACCCTGCCCGCATAGCAGCCCAGGTTATAAGCGGTATAGGCTTTTTGGGTGCCGGTACCATCATCAGGGAGGGCGCTACGGTAAGAGGCTTGACTACAGCAGCTAGCTTGTGGACCGTGGCGGCTATAGGACTCGCTATAGGCAGTGGGTTTTATCTGGCGGCAGTCCTTGCCACCGTATTGACTTTTATAACATTGATTTCCTTTTCAAGGATAGAAAACTATATTATTCAAACGAGGTATTTACAGCGTATTTCCATTATTATTGATGATAAACCGGGCCAAATTGGCAAAATAGGGTCCATACTTGGAGAAATCAATGTCAACATTAGAAATATAAAGATGGTGAGTATGGATAATGATAAGTTGCTTGTTACGCTTATGGTTAGAGTGCCGTCCGGTTTAAAAGTAAATGATATAGTTTCAAGGCTACTGCAAATTGATGGAATATATGATATAGAAAATGAACCTTGATCTTGATGAGGGACCGATATGATAAATCTTAAACAAATACTGGAGAAGGAAGATTTGATTGATTTTGACAAAAGTGAGCTTCAAGCCATATCGAAGGTTTCGGTGAAAAAAGTATTGGTAGATCTTGAAAAACGTAAATTAGAAATTTATTTTAAGTCAGAAAATGAAATAGCCGGATATTTATATGATAAAATAAAAAGCCGTCTATATCAAAAAATACCCGGGTGTAAACATATAAATGTAATTAGCGATGACAGCATACATAATAACGTTGATGCAGAGGAAATAATAAAAAACAACTGGCAAAGCATTTTAGAGCATGTTTTTTCCCATGCACCTTCCGCACGCATCTGGCTTTTGAATGCTTCCATGGATATACAAAAAAATCACCTTGTTATCTATGTTGACAAAAGCGGCATGGAATTTCTGGAAAGAAAAAAATGTAACTTAATCATTGAAAAATTTTTAAGATCGAAAGATATACAGGTAAAGGTAACTTTTGTACAAAAAACTGACGAGGAAGAGGAATATGACATTTATGAAGAGGATAGAGAAATAGTCGAAACCCTGCTGAGTCAGAATATTAACAGCAGTTCCGAGAAATCCAACCATGAAAGTGACTCCGGAATTTTGCTCGGCAAAACAATATCAGGGGAACCGGTTCCTATCAGGGATGCTTTCATGGAAACTCAGGATATTACGGTACAGGGGGAAATATTCGGAGTCGAGAAGCGGGAGCTAAAAAATAAGACCATCATGGTTACATTTGCACTGACGGATTATACGGGGTCCTTACCAGTTAAGATTTTTTTGTCAGGTGAAAAGAAAGTCATTGAGGACAAAATCAAGGAAGGACTCTGGGTAAAGGTAAGGGGGAAAATAGAAAGTAACAAGTATTCTCAGGAATATGAACTGATGCCTTATGATATAAATGAGGCTCAGAAGCCTGTAAGACAGGATCCGTCTCCGGAAAAGCGGGTAGAACTGCATTTGCATACTCGTTACAGTGCCATGGATGCGATATGTTCTCCAAAACAGGTCATTAAACTGGTAAAAAGTTGGGGCCATAAGGCAGTGGCTTTTACCGACCATGGTGTAATCCAGTCTTATCCGGAAATTTATGAATTTGCCCATGGATCAGGTATTAAACCTATATACGGCGTTGAAGCCTATGTCTTCGATGACGAGTTCCCGGTAATGGTAAATCCACCGGACAGTGAGTTGCAGGATGTCACTTTCGTGGTTGCAGACATTGAAACCACCGGGCTTTCTTTGGAGAACGATGAAATTATAGAAGTAGGCGCTGTTAAATTAAAAAATGGCAGTATCATCGATAGATTTGCATCCTTTGTTAAACCTTCAAAGGCGCTTCCTGCAAATATTATCAATCTCACGGGCATAACCAACGAAATGGTAAGTTCTGCACCGCCTTTAAAAGAGGTTTTATCCGGTTTTATCAATTTCCTGGGTGATGGTATTTTTGTGGCCCATAATGCTCGGTTTGACTCAGGTTTCATCAGAAGAGACTGCGAAAAGCTAGGGCTCCCTTTTGACAATAAAGTTCTCGATACACTGCCTCTCTGTCAGATTATATACACAGACTTAAAAAACCATCGTCTGGACACGGTGGCGAAAAAATTGGATATAAAAATGGGAAATCATCACCGGGCTGTAGACGATGCCAATACCGCTGCTTTAATACTTAAGGAAGCGCTGGCCCATCTTGAAAAGACAGGGATTAAAAATCTTTCGCACATAAACCATATCTACCATTCCAGTAATGGCGCTGTTCATTTAAACTCTTACCATGCCACTATTCTTGTAAAAAACATGGTGGGCTTGAGAAATCTTACGAGCTTGTATCCAGGTCCCATCTGGATTATTTTTACAGGCATCCCAGAATACCGAAATCCTTATTGAAATCCTTCAGAGAAGGGCTTATTCTGGGGACAGGGTGTCAGGCAGGGGAACTTTACCAGAGTTTACTGCACTTTTCCAGCCCGGAATATATAAAAAGAATTGTTGAGTTTTATGATTTTCTTGAAATCCAGCCCCTGCAAAACAATGCTTTTTTGGTACAAAACGGGATGGTCAGCGGCAAGGAAGCGCTTGAAAAATTAAACCTTCAAATTTATAAACTGGGGAAAAAGTTTAACAAACCGGTGGCACTTACCGGGGATGTACATTTTTTGAATCCGGAGGATGAAATATACAGAAAGGTCCTGCTAAAATCCCAGGGCTATGAAGATGCCGATAAAGATTCTTGTCTTTATCTTAAAACAACAGAGGATATGCTGAAGGAATGCGAGTATCTGGGCAAAGAAGCCGCTTTTGAGGTAGTAGTGGCAAATACTAATAAAATAGCCGATGAAATTGAAGATGACATTAAACCAGTACCGGACGAATTATACCCTCCTAAAATCGAGGGAGCCGAACAGGAAATAATTAATATGACTTATAAACGGGCTAAAGAACTGTACGGAGACAACCTTCCCGATATAGTGCAAAAGCGGATCGAAAGGGAACTTAATTCCATTGTAAATCACGGTTATTCCGTAATATATTTGATTGCACATAAACTTGTAAAAAAATCCATGGAAGACGGCTATCTGGTGGGGTCCAGGGGATCGGTAGGCTCATCGCTGGTAGCCACCATGTGCGGAATAACCGAGGTCAATCCGCTACCGCCCCATTATTTATGCCCGGAATGTAAAAATGCTATTTTCATACAGGAAAATGAGGGAATAGTGGGCCCAGATCTCCCTGATAAATCATGTCCTGTGTGTGGTAAGCCCATGAAAAAAGAGGGGTTCAACATACCTTTTGAGGTGTTCATGGGATTCGAAGGAGATAAAGTTCCGGATATAGATCTTAATTTTTCGGGAGAATACCAGGCCAAAGCCCATAAATTCACCGAAGAATTGTTTGGAAGGCACCACGTTTTCAGGGCAGGAACAATATCCACCATAGCGGAAAAAACAGCCTTCGGTTTTGTGAAATCTTATCTGGAAGAAAAGAGAATAAATGCTCCGGCATGTGAAATAAAACGGCTGGCTTCAGGCATTACTGGTGTCAAGAGGACCACAGGCCAGCATCCCGGGGGGTTGATGGTAGTTCCGCGGGATATGGAGATATATGATTTCTCCCCGGTTCAATACCCTGCTGATGACAAGGAATCCGGGGTCATTACAACCCATTTTGATTATCACTCTATCAGCAGCAGGCTGTTAAAACTTGACCTGCTTGGTCATGACGATCCAACCGTAATAAAGATGCTGGAAGAGGAAACTGGTATTGACGCCAGGAAGATACCCCTTGATGACAGGGACACAATGGAAATATTTTCATCATTAAAATCCCTCAAGCTGGAGCCCGAATCCGTGGGCACCACCGTGGGCACCATTGGAGTTCCAGAGTTCGGGACCAGGTTTGTAAGGCAGATGCTGGAGGATACAAGGCCTTCCACCTTCGCTGAGTTGGTAAGGATTAGCGGCCTTTCCCACGGTACCGATGTGTGGCTCAACAATGCCCAGGACTTGATAAAAAGCAAAACTGCAACGCTCAAGGATGTTATAGCGACTCGAGACGACATCATGATTTATCTTTTAAATCAGGGTATCGAGCCTAAGATAGCTTTTACTATTATGGAAAATGTGCGAAAGGGCAAGGGGTTAAAAACAGAGTTTGAAGAGATTCTGGCAAAGAATAAAAATATAGCCCCATGGTTTGTGGAATCATGCAAAAGGATAAAATATCTCTTTCCAAAAGCCCATGCTGTGGCTTATGTTATCATGGCTTTCAGAATCGCTTACTTTAAAGTGCATTATCCCGAAGCCTTTTATGCCACATATTTTACGGTGAGAGCCGATGATTTTGATGCTGAGCTTATACTGCAGGGGCCCAAAAAGATAAGAGAAACCATTTCAGAAATTGAAAAAAAGGAGAAAGATGCGAGCGCCAAGGAAAAAAATCTGCTCACCATTCTCGAAGTGGCAAATGAGATGTACATGAGGGGAATCCAGTTCGTACCAATTGACCTATATAAATCCGATGTAAAAAGGTTTAAAATAACAGACAACGGTATCCTGCCGCCTTTAACAGCTTTACAGGGTTTAGGGCTTACGGCAGCCCAGAGCATAGCAGAGGAGCGGGCAAAGGGCAGGTTTACTTCCATTGAGGACCTTCGTCAAAGAGCCAGGATAACCAAAAACGTAATCCAGATTTTAAAACAGAACGGTATTATCTCCAATCTTCAGGAAACCAACCAGTTATGCCTTTTTTAAAATGCCTTTTTTAATGTTGCATTACAGGTTTTACTATGCTATAATTTATAAAGCAATAGTAGGA